>NZ_JBIMER010000005.1:0-195713 GCF_051262515.1 Arthrobacter arnarulunnguaqae
GCCGCATGAGACGCCCGCCGGATTTACCCCTACAGATCCGCGAGTACCGATCCCGGGTTCTCGATCGCGTCAGCCACGTAGCGAAGGAATCCTCCGGCGGTTCCGCCGTCGCACACCCTGTGGTCGAAGGTCAGGGTCAACTCAGTCACCTTGCGGATTGCCAACTGCCCATCCACTACCCAAGGACGGTCAATGATCCGACCCACCCCGAGAATTGCAGCTTCGGGATAGTTGATGATGGCGGCCGACCCGTCGACCCCGAACACCCCATAGTTATTCAGCGTGAACGTTCCGCTGGTCAGGTCCGCGGGAGTCGCCTTGCCCTCACGCGCGACACCGGCCAGTCGCTTCAGTTCGGCGTCGAGCTCGCGAGCGCTCAGCCGATCCGCCTGACGGATGCTTGGCACCATCAGGCCGCGGTCGGTTTGCGCCGCGAAGCCCAGATTCACGCCATCGAACGAAACGATTTCCTGGCTACCGTCGGCAGCGGTTTCGACACGCGTATTCAACTCCGGGTACTTGGCGAGCCCCGCAAGGACAAACCGCGCAATGAACGCGAGAAGGCCTGGCGCCCCCGTTGGGTTCACCTTCTTCAGCGCCCCCCGCATCTCAACCAGCGCGGTGGCATCCACATCGACCCACACCGTGGCCTCGGGAATTTCCGCGCGGGAACGCGTCATGGCCTGTGCGATCGACTTCCGGACACCCTTGACAGGCATACGCGACATTCCAAGGCCCGAGCGGGCATCGAGATCCCCCGACTGCTTCGTGGGCGGAGCGGCATCGGTGGGTGGCGCCGTATCCGTGGCAGTACCGATGGCTGACTCCACATCGTGGCGGAGGACGAGCCCGCGCGGACCCGAGCCAGCGATGCGGGCCACATCAATCCCGTGCTCCCGGGCCAACTTGCGCACCAGCGGCGAAACAACCAACGGAGCCGTCGTCGTCTGCGCGGCCTCGGTTTTCGCGATCGCAGCCGGGGCGGCGACCCTCGGACGACGCGTACGCCTCGTCGCACCGCTCCCGCCGGGGGTCCCGTAACCGATAAGTACATTGCCGGACCCCGACTCCTCCTTGGGCGAAGCCTCCGCGGGAGCTGCCGGCTCGGCGGACGGCGCAGTGGCCCCGGCGCGTTCCTCCTCGCGGTACGCCTCCCCCGCCCCATCGGAAATGGAAACCAGCGGCTTGCCGACATCCATGGTGTCCCCAGCGGCTCCGAAGAGTTCGCTGACGACCCCCGCAAAAGGACTCGGAACCTCGACCATCGACTTCGCGGTTTCGACCTCAACGATCGGTTGGTCGACGGCAACGGTCTGCCCGACCTCCACCAGCCACGAGACAATCTCGGCCTCGGTCAGGCCCTCGCCGAGGTCGGGGAGCAGAAAGGTTTTGACGGGCATGGTCAGTTCTCCCACTGCAGGTCGTCGACGGCGTCGAGGATCCGGTCGACGCTCGGAAGGAAAAAGTGCTCGAGCTTGGGAGCCGGGAACGGGACATCGAAGCCCGTGACCCGCAGGACCGGCGCCGCGAGCGAATGGAAGCAGCGCTCCTGGACCCTGGCCACGATCTCGCTGGCCACCGAGGCGAATCCCGGCGTCTCGGCGATCACGACGGCGCGGCCCGTCTTGCGCACGGACGCGCAGACGGTTTCGTCGTCGAACGGCACGATGCTGCGCACGTCGATGACCTCGAGCGAGCGCCCCTCCTCGGCCGCGGCCGCAGCGGCGGCGAGCGCAGTGGGGACCGACGGCCCATAGGCGATCAGCGTCGCGTCCGTCCCGGTGCGGGCGACGGCGGCGCGGCCCTCGGTGCGTGCGGTGCCGGCGTCGTATTCCTCGCGTAGCGCTGGCAGGTCCAACAGCTCCTTGGACCAGTACAGCTTTTTCGGCTCCATGAACAGCACGGGGTCCTCGGAGTCGATGGCTTCACGGAGCATGCGGTAGGCGTCCACGACCGTGGCCGGCGCGAACACCTTGAGCCCGGGCGTGTGCGCGTAGTAGCTCTCGGACGAGTCGCAGTGGTGCTCGACGCCGCCGATGCCACCGGCGTACGGGACGCGGATGACCATGGGCATTTTGACAGCGCCGCGCGTTCGGTTGTGCATCTTGGCCACGTGCGAAAAGATCTGCTCGAGCGCAGGGTAGGCGAAGGCGTCGAACTGCATTTCGACGACGGGGCGCATGCCGTTCATGGCCATGCCGATCGCCATGCCGACAATGCCGGACTCGGCCAGCGGGGTGTCGAAGCAGCGCTGCTCGCCGAACCGCTCGGTCAGGCCGTCTGTAATGCGGAAGACGCCACCGAGCGTGCCGATGTCCTCCCCGAAGAGCACGACGCCGGAGTCGGCCTCCAGCGCGTCGGCGAGCGCCGTGTTGAGGGCCTTGCCGAACGTGACGGTTGCCGGAGCTTCGGCGGCCTCCGCGCCGCGGGCCGCGGCGCGCGCGGTGGCCGCGCTGACGTTGCCGTTGGCCAGGGAGGATGTGGTGACGTTCGTGCTCACTTGGCGTTCCCCTCTCGGGAGAGCTCATCGGCCAGCCGGGCGGACTGCTCGATCAGCTGCGGGGTGGGGTTGCTGAAGACATAGCGGAACAGATCCAGCGGGTCGACTTCGACTTCCTCGTTCAGCCCGTTGCGCAGGGCGGTCGCCACGTCCTCGGCGGCCGCCGCGATGCGCTCCGCTTCGGCGTCGTCCAGCAGGCCACGGTCGGCGAGGTAGGCCTGCATGCGGGAGACCGGGTCCTTGGCCATCCAGGCCTGGACCTCCGCGTCCTGCCGGTACCGCGTGGCGTCGTCGGCGTTGGTGTGTGCCTGCATCCGGTAGGTGTGTGCCTCCACCAGGAGGGGACCCGAACCCGCGCGGGCGAGCCGCACGGCCCGCCCGAGCACGGCCAGGAGCGCGACCAGGTCGTTGCCGTCCACGCGCTCCCCCGCCATGCCATAGCCGACGGCCTTATGCGCCAGCGAGGGTGCGACGGACTGGTGGGCCAGCGGAACGGAGATCGCGTATTGGTTGTTCTGGACGAAGAACACCACCGGCAGGTTGAACACGGCCGCGAAGTTCAGGGCCTCGTGGAAGTCGCCCTCGCTGGTCGCGCCGTCGCCGCACATGGCCAGCACCACGGTGTCCTCGCCACGGAGCTTCGCTGCGTGCGCGACACCTACGGCGTGGAGCAACTGGGTGGTCAGCGGGGTGCACTGAATGCCCACCTTGTACTTGGTGGGGTCGTATCCACCGTGCCAGTCGCCACGGAAGAGGGTCATGGCCTCAACGGGGTCCACGCCCTTGGTCATGACGGCCACGGAGTCGCGGTAGGTCGGGAACATCCAGTCCCCCTCGGCCAGGCAGAGGGCGGCCGCCACCTGGCAGGCCTCCTGGCCGTGGCTCGAGGGGTAGACGGCCATCCGGCCCTGGCGGACGAGGGCCGAATTCTGGTCGTTGACCCGGCGTCCGACGACGAGCCGTTCGTAGGCCCGGACAAGCTCCTCGTCCGACGGCACCGGGTATTCGTGCCCCGGCGCGGTTCCCTGATCCTCCGTCGCGCGGAGGTTACCGGCCTCGTCCACGATTTGGATCTGCCCGCGGGCGGGAAGGAGGTAGTCCTCGACCGAGATGCCAAAGTTCCGGCAGGCCTCGTCGAGGGCGGATCCGTGCGCGTGGCCGGCATGGTGCTCGGAACGCGCCTGGACCGCCTGCGCCGGCGCTTCGCCGACCTGGTCCGGATGGCTCATGGTGCTCCCCTGTTCTCGGTGGCGGCAGGCCTCGACGATCAGAGTGACCCGAACCACACCGTTCTGCAATTCTTGCCTCAAGTATGGAGATCGCGCACCATTCGTATCCACCTCCGCGGAGAATCATGGATAATTGGTGATCGAAACCCTTCTGAATTGGACGAATTGCCAATGTGAGCAGGGCCACGCCCGTTTTCGTAGACGCCACGATTGGATTCGCAGCCATGGAAGCAACACCCGTCCCGCTCGACGACGTCGACCGTCGCATCCTCGCGGAGCTCACGCGAGACGGCCGCCAGTCCGTGACTGCCATCGCCCATACGGTCCACGTCTCGCGCGCGCACGCCTATTCGCGGATCAACCGACTCCAGACCGAGGGGGTCATCACGCGTTACACGGCCGTGGTCGATCCCGTGCGCGCGGGACTGCGCTCTTCCGCCTACGTGACCCTGAAGCTGCGGCAGCATTCGTGGCGCGAAATGCGGGAGCGCCTCGCCGCGATTCCGGCGGTGCACCACATCGGCTTGGTGGGCGGGAACTTCGACGTCATCCTGCTGGTGCGCGCGCGGGACAACGTGGACCTGCGTCGCGTCGTCTTCGACGAGCTGCAGTCGATGCCGGGCGTGCTGGACACGCAGACGTTCCTGATCTTCGAGGACGTGGATACCCGTTAGGCGGTGCGCCGTTAGCTTCCCGGCGCGGCGGGAGCCGTCGTCTCCGCGAGACGGTCGAGGGTGTGGTTCCCGGCACCCCGAAAAGTGGGGGTGCGCTTTTCCCGGAACGCGGCGAATCCCTCTTCGTAGTCGGGGGTCGCGCACAGTTCCGCCTGCGCGGCGTTCTCCTGCGCCATGGACTCCCACAGCCCCAGCCGCCGGTCGCGAATGGAGGCCACGAGGCCCTTCGAGGCAACGAACGCCCCGGTCGCTCCCTGCGCCACGCGGGCGACGGTCGAACGGGTCGAATCGAGCAGTTCCTCGGCCGGCATGGCGCGGCTGAAGAGGCCGGAGCGCACGGCTTCGGCGCCGGAGACGAGCTCGGCCGTGTAGATCAGGTCCAGCGTCCGGTGCGCGCCGAGTCGCTCCGTGAACAGCCAGTGCCCGCCCGAGTCGAGTGTCGCGCCGAGGTTAGCGAAGGGCGACCCGATCTTCGCGTTCTCGGCCACGTAGACGACGTCGGTCGCGATCGCCAACCCGAGGCCGACGCCGAGGCACGCGCCCTGGACCGCGGCGAAGGTCGGCGCGGGGAAGGCCGACATCTTGCGCAGCAGCGGTTCCAGCAGGCCGCCGAGGTACCCCTGGACGTCGTCGTCCGCCGGCACGACGCCGGAGATGTCGCGTCCGGCGCAGAAGCCCCGGCCCTCGCCGCGCAGGAGCAGCGACCGCACCTCGCCGCGGCCGGCGGCGGCAGCGGCGTCGTCGTACGCCGCGGAGAGCTCCGCGAGCGCGTCGCCGTCCAGCGCATTCATCTTCTGCGGGGCGTTCAGCACCACCTCGGCAACGCCGTCGGCGATCACCAGATCGATCATGCGGGGGACTCCTGTTCTCTGGGGCTACGCGGCCGTTCCGTGGGTGCTACGCGTCGAAGTCGACGGAAACCTTGTCGCTGGTCGGGTGGGACTGGCAGGTCAACACGTAGCCGTCGGCAACCTCGTCCGGCTCCAGCGCATAGTTTTCGTCCATCTCCACGGTCCCGGTCACGACCTTGGCCCGGCACGTGCCGCAGACGCCACCGGCGCAGGCGAAAGGGACATCCGGCCGGACGCGCAGCGCCGCGTTAAGGATGCTTTCGCGCGCCGAAACCGGGCTCTTGACCTGACCCTGCAGCCCATCGAGTCGGAACTCGATCTCGTAGCCCCCACCGTCCTTGTCGTCGACGACGGGACGGCCGGTGTGCCCCTCCGGGCGCGCCGGCTGGCCGGTGGTGAACAGCTCGAAGCGGACCTTCTCCGGGTCCACGTTCTGCGCCGCAAGGTTGTCGCGGACCAGCTGCACCAACTCGAACGGGCCGCAGAGGAACCACTCGTCGACCTGGTCGGTTCGGATCACGGAGCCCAGCAGCGTGGTCAACTTCTCCGCATCGATCCGACCGGACAGCAACGGCGAGATCCGCTGTTCCCGCGACAGCACGTGGTGCAGCGCGAAGCGGGACGGGTAGCGGTCCTTAAGGTCCGCCAGTTCCTCCAGGAACATCACGTCCATGGCCGCCTTGTTCGCGTAGACCAGGTCGAAGCGCACGTTGTCGTTGGCGGCCAGCACGGTGCGGGCGATCGCCAGGACCGGAGTGATCCCGGAGCCGGCGGCGACGGCGACGAACACGTGGTCCTTGTCGGTGTCGATCGATTCCGGCTTGTTCAGGCCGGTCATCTTGTGCTTGGAGATGAAGGCCCCGGACGGACTCATCACGTCCATGGTGTCCCCGGCCGCCAGGCTCTCGTTCGCCCAGGTGGAGAACAGTCCGCCGAGGTCGCGCTTGATGGCCACCTTGATCTCGCCCGGCCGCGGCTCGGCGCAGATCGAGTAGCTGCGCCGGACCTCGCGGACCTCCCCGTCGTCGTGCCGGAGATCCTTGCGCAGCGCCACGTACTGGCCGGGGAGGTAGTCGTATTCGTCCTGAAGGCCGGACGGCACCGCGAAGGTGACTTCGATGGCGTCGGCGGTGAGGCGGCGAACCTCGGAGACCTCCAGCGTGTGGAAGGCGGCCCGGCGTCGCGCGCCCGCGGTTGTGGTCGTTTCCGTCATGAGAGCACCTTGAAGTAGTCGAAGGGTTCCAGGCAGTCCCTGCACTGGTAGAGGGCCTTGCAGGACGTGGAACCGAAACGGGAGAGTTCGCGCGTGTCCAGGGAGTGGCACCGGGGGCACTTGACCGTCAGTCCGAGCGTCACGGTACCGCGGTGGCCCTTGCCGGTCGGCGGGGCTATCCCGTACTCCTCCAGCTTGGCCTTGCCCGAATCGCTCATCCAGTCCGTGGACCAGGCCGGCGAGAGGACCAGGTCCACGCGGACCCGGCCGTAGCCGGCCGCGCCGAAGGCCGCCTCGAGATCCTGGCGGATGGCGTCCATCGCCGGGCATCCGGAATAGGTGGGCGTAATGGTGACGACGACGCCGTCCTCGCCATCCGCCTCGACCCCGCGCAGGATGCCGAGGTCCGCGATGGTGAGGACCGGAATCTCCGGGTCGGTGACCGACGCGGCGATGCGCAGGAGTTCGGGTGCCGTGGTGGACATGGTGGTTCCTACCAGCTCGCGCCGGGATGCTTGCGCGCGAGGACCTGCATCTCGGCGAGCATGAAGCCCAGGTGTTCCGAATGTTCGCCCTTGCGGCCGCCGCACATGGCGAACGGCAGTTTCGGGACCTCGAGGCCGGCGGCGTCCAAGGCGTCGGTGAATTCACGCTCCCAGTCTCCGCGGAGCGAGGACGGGCGGACGCCCGCGTCGCCGAGCTCGTCGTGCAGCGGCTCGTCGGCGAACATCTCGTCGACGTACGGCCACAGGGTGGCCAGCGCGGCACGCATGCGCCGGGCCGATTCCTCGGTCCCCTGGCCCAGGCGGAGGGTCCACTGGATCGCGTGGTCGCGGTGGTAGTCGACCTCCTTGACGGCCTTCGCGCTGACGGCGGCGATCGTGGCGTCGGATGAATCCAGCAGTCGCGTGTAGAGCAGGTGCTGGTAGATGGACACGATCAGCCCGCGCACGATCGTGGCGGCGAAATCGCCATTGGGCTGTTCAACGATGTGGAGGGAGCGGAACTCCTCCTCCTCGCGCCAATAGGCGAGGTCGTCCTCGGTCTGGTCCCATGCCAGGGCGGCATAGCTCAGGAACGAGCGCGCGTGGCCCAGCTGGTCCAGCGCGATGTTCCCAAGGGCGATGTCCTCCTCGATCTCCGGTCCGCGCGAGATCCAGTGGGAAAGTCGCTGCGCCAGGATGAGCGCGTCGTCGCCGAGCCGGACGGCGTAGCGCGCCACGGCGTCGGACGGCTTGTCGCGCTGGAGCTGGATATCCTCGGGGCGCAGGGCGTTGCCCGGGGTGACACGGGTGGCCGATGCGGACGAGTCGCCGTAGCTGTCGAAGCTGTGGTCGGTGGCTTCCGGTGCGCTCACAGGTGCTTCACGCCTTCGCTCTTCTTGTAGTACGTCGCGTGCCGGTAGTCCTTGCCCTGGGGGGATTCGAAGTACTGGCCCTTCGCGTCGGGGTCGGAGGCGACGATGTTTTCCGAGGCCACGACCCAGAGGGAGACTCCCTCGTTGCGGCGCGTGTAGAGGTCCCGCGCGTTGCGCACCGCCATCTCGGCATCCGGAGCGTGCAGCGAGCCCGCGTGCACGTGGGACAAGCCGCGCGAGGAGCGGACGAAGACCTCCCAGAGAGGCCAACCGTTTGATTCAGTCATGCTATGCGACCCTTTCCCGAGTCTTTTTGGCGTAGGCCGCGGCGGCCTCGCGAACCCATGCGCCCTCGCGGTGCGCCTCGCGGCGGTGCTCGAGGCGCTGGGCGTTGCACGGCCCGTTGCCGGCGATGACCGCGGAGAATTCCTCCCAGTCCAGATCCATGTGGAGCCACTTGCCGGATTCGGAGTCGAAGCGCAGCTCCGGGTCCGGCAGCGTGAGTCCCAGGACCTTGACCTGCTCGGCGATCATGCCCACGAAACGCTGGCGCAACTCGTCGTTCGAGAAGCGCTTGATGTTCCAGAGCATGGACTGCGAGGAGTTCGGCGAATCGCTGTCCGGGGGCCCGAACATCATCAGCGAGGGGGCATAGAAGCGGTTGACCGCGTCCTGCGCCATCTTCTTCTGCGCCTCGGTGCCGTGGGCGAGCTCCAGGAGGATCTCGAAGCCCTGCCGCTGGTGGAAGGACTCCTCCTTGCAGACACGCACCATCGCACGGCCGTACGGACCGTAGGAGGCGCGGCACAGCGGAACCTGGTTGGCGATGGCGGCACCGTCGACGAGCCACCCGATGGCCCCCATGTCCGCCCAGGAACGCGCCGGGTAGTTGAAGATCGAGGAGTACTTGGCCTTGCCGGAGAGCAACTGCTCGTTCAGCGTGTCCCGCGGGGTTCCGAGGGTCTCCGCGGCGGAGTACAGGTAGAGGCCGTGGCCGGCCTCGTCCTGCACCTTGGCCATGAGGATGGCCTTGCGCTTGAGCGACGGCGCCCTGGTGATCCAGTTGGCCTCGGGCTGCATTCCGATGATCTCGGAGTGCGCGTGCTGGGAGATCTGGCGCGTCAGCGTCTTGCGGTATCCCTCCGGCATCCAGTCCCGCGGCTCGATGCGCGAGTCCTGCGCGATGATGGCGTCGAAGTGCGCCTGGCCTTCCTGCTCCCCCGTATTCGGGACGGCGGAAAGGTGCCCGCCGGCGTCGTTCTGTGCACCCATCGTGCTCACCTCGCTGTGGCTTGTTTGAATTACCGACCGTTCGTTCAGAATATGCGGTCGGCGGTCACCCGTCAACACCGACGCGGGGCGGGACGGTGGCCCGCCACGCCAGCTTCGATACGCTCCACCGCATGGAACTGTTCGAAAACGAAGCCCTGGAAACCTGGCTCGCCGACAATGGCGACATCCTCTGGACGTACATCATGCTTCCGGTCATCATCGCCGTCGGCCTGTATTTTTCCGTCCGGACCGGCCTGGTCCAGTTGCGGATGATCCCGGCCATGCTCAAGTCCCTGACCGACAAGGCACTGGTCGACGAGCAGGGCCACAAGAAATCCATCTCCGCCTTCCAGGCCTTCACGGTCTCGGCGGCGTCCCGCGTCGGCGTCGGCAACGTGGCCGGAGTGGCCACCGCCATCGCCGTCGGTGGGCCCGGCGCCATCTTCTGGATGTGGGCCATGGCCTTCGTAGGCGGCGCATCCAGCTTCATCGAGTCCACGCTCGGCCAGCTCTACAAGGTCCGCGCCAAGGACGGCTATCGGGGCGGCCCGGCCTACTACATGCAACGCGGCCTCAAGGCCCGCTGGATGGGCATCATCTTCGCGGTGATCCTGGTGGTCTGCTTCCCGTTCGCGTTCAGTTCCCTGCAGGCCAACACCATCGCCCAGTCGGTCGCCGGTGCGCTCGGCCAGGACGGGGCGAACGCATCGACGGCGATCGTGGTCGGCGTCGCGCTCGCCGTGCTCACCGCGCTCGTCGTGTTCGGCGGCATCCGCCGCATCGCGCTCGTCACCGAGTCCCTCGTACCGTCCATGGCCGTGCTCTACGTCCTGCTCGGCCTCGTGATCGTCGCGCTCAACATCACCGAGTTCCCCCGCGTGTTCGCACTCATCTTCAGCGAGGCGTTCAACTTCCAGTCCGCCATCGGCGGCGGCATCGGCACCGTCATCCTCACCGGCATCAAGCGCGGCATGTTCTCCAACGAGGCCGGACTGGGCTCCTCCCCCAACGCAGGCGCCACGGCCTCGGTCACCCACCCGGTGAAGCAGGGGCTGGTGCAGACCCTCGGCGTCTACTTCGACACCTTCGTCATCTGCACCGTCACGGCCTTCATCATCCTGGTGTCCGTGCCCGACCCGGTCGGCGAATCCCGCGGCATCGCCCTGACGCAGACGGCGATCACGTCCTCACTCGGCAACTGGGCCTCGATCCTCCTGGCGGTCATCATCTTCCTCCTGGCTTTCAGCTCCATCATCGGCAACTACTACTACGGCGAATCCAACGTCGGTTTCATCACGGACAACCCCACGGCCATGGGCGTCTACCGCTCCCTGGCCACGGCCGCCGTCTTCGTCGGATCACTCGCCACCGTCAACGCCATCTGGAACTTCGCGGACTCGATCATGGGCCTGATGGCCCTCGTCAACCTCATCGCCATCGCGCTGCTGGCCAAGCCGGCCATCCTGCTGCTCAAGCACTACATGGAGCAGTACAAGCGGGGAGAAGACCCCGTGTTCGTGGCCTCGGACCTGCCCCAACTCGAGGGCATCGAATGCTGGGAACGCGAAGACGTCGCCACGCACGCCCAACCGATCGTCGCCAAACGCAAGCGGCCGTAAACGTTCGGTCCCCCGGTCGCGGGTCCGCCCGTGCCGCGCACGCCGACGGCGAACACTGCGTCTGCCGGCTGGGAACGCGCATGCGATGCGGGTTGAATGGTGCCCATGAGCGAAACGACCGCACAGCACCAGACGCGCCAAGACACGGCAACGGACGGCACCCGCCCGCCGGTCGCCAAGAAGGTTCCCGTACGGCGCAGCCACCACGGCGACACCTTCGTCGACGACTACGAGTGGCTGCGCGAGAAGGAAAGCCCCGAGGTCGTGGAGCACCTGAAGTCCGAACACGCCTACATGGAGGCGACCACGGCGCACCAGCAGCCGCTGCGGGACGCGATCTTCGCCGAGATCAAGGAGCGCACGGAGGAAACGGACCTCTCGGTTCCCGCGCGCAAGCGCGGCTGGTGGTACTTCACCCGCACCGAGGAGGGCAAGCAGTACGCCACCCACTGCCGCGTGGCGGCCACGGACACCGGCGACGCCACGGCCGACTGGATGCCTCCCGTTCTCGAGCCGGGCGTGCCGTTCGCCGGCGAGGAGGTCATCCTCGATTCCAACGCCGAGGCGGAGGGCAAGCCGTTCTTCTCGCTCGGCGGCATGGCCGTCACCGAGGACGGCGCACTGCTGGCCTACACGCAGGACAACGCCGGCGACGAGCGCTTCACCCTGCGGATCAAGGACCTTTCCACGGGCGACCTCCTGCCGGACACTATCCAGGACGTCTTCTACGGCCTGGCCTTCTCCCCCGACGGAAACCGAATCTTCTACACCGTCGTCGACGACTCCTGGCGCCCGCACCAGATCAAGGTGCACGTCCTCGGCACGGCCCCGGAGGCCGACGTCGTATTGTTCCAGGAGGACGACCCGGGCATGTGGCTCGGATTCGACCTGGCGCCGGACCGGCGCGAACTGCTGATCGGCATCGGCAACTCGGAGTGCAGCGAGACGCACACCTTGGACCTGGTCGACCCCGCCGCGGCACCGCGACTGCTGCTCTCGCGCGACGAGCGGATCCTCCACGGCATGGACCCGGTGGTCCTGGACGGCACCGCCGAACGCTCCTACCTCGTGACGCACAACCACGGGGCGGTGAACAACATGGTGTCGCTGGTCCACGGGGCGGAGTTCGCCAAACCCCTCGCCGACCAGCACTGGGCAACCGTGCTGGAGCACCGAGACGACGTGAAGGTGGAGGGAACCGCCGTCACGTCGACGCATGCGGTGGTTTCCGTCCGCAAGGACACCACGGAGCGGATCCAGGTCTTGCCGCTTGCCGGCCTCGGCACGCGGGACCAGGCGGCTCCCGCGGAGCCGGCCTTCGACGAGGAGCTCTACACGTGCTCGCTGGCCAACGCCGAGTTCGATTCGCCGCTGATCCGGCTGAGCTACACCAGCTACACGGTTCCGCCGCGGGTCTACGACTACACGCTGGCCGACGGCGGACTCGCGTTGCGCAAGGAAACGCCCGTCAAGGGGGGCTACGACCCCGCCGACTACGTGGCCGAGCGGGATTGGGCCACGGCCCCGGACGGTGCCCGCATCCCGGTGAGCATAGTGCGCCGCCGCGACATCCTGCCGGACGGGACCAACCCGGCCCTGGTCTACGGCTACGGCAGCTACGAGGTCAGCATGGACCCCGGATTCGCCATCGGGCGGCTGAGCCTGCTGGACCGCGGCGTGGTGTTCGTCGTCGCGCACGTGCGCGGCGGCGGCGAGCTGGGGCGCCAGTGGTACGACGACGGCAAGAAGCTCGCGAAGAAGCACACCTTCAGCGATTTCATCACCGTGACCGAACACGTGGCGGCCTCCGGGTGGGCGAATCCGCGGCGGATCGCCGCGATGGGCGGCTCCGCCGGCGGCCTGCTGATGGGCGCCGTCGCCAACCTGGCGCCGCAGCTGTACCGCGCCATCGTCGCGCAGGTCCCGTTCGTGGACGCGCTCACCACGATCCTGGATCCCGAGCTGCCGCTGTCGGCCCTCGAGTGGGAGGAGTGGGGAAACCCGATCACCGACCGCGAGGTCTACGAGTACATGCGGTCCTACAGCCCCTACGAAAACGTCATGGATGTCCCGTACCCGCGGATCGCCGCCGTCACCAGTTTCAACGACACGCGCGTGCTGTACGTGGAGCCCGCGAAGTGGGTGCAGAAGCTCCGGGAGCACACCACCGGGTCCGAGCCGATCGTCATGAAGATCGAGATGGACGGCGGCCACGGCGGCGCGTCCGGGCGATACGAGGGGTGGAAGGATCGCGCATGGGACTATGCGTTCGCGCTCGATGCCCTCGGCGCGACGGAGCGGCTGGAGCGCTGACCGTCCCCCATTCCGTGTGGAATTAAAAACTTTCTCGGTTTCTTCCCAATCCAATCCTGCCGTGCGTTCCGAATGAGATGCGTATCACAGTAATGATCGTGGAACTCTGTTGCCGTCTCTGGCGGCGCACCAAAGGAGGAAAGATTTCAATGAGGAAACTACAACTACTCGCAGTTCCGGCGTTGGCACTGGGCATGGTTGCTGCTGCGGCCACCGGCGCATCGGCGAACACCGAAACCGAAAACTACCAGGCCGAACTGAAGGAACTGAACGGAAGCGGCGGTTCCGGTTCCAGCATGATCAGCATCACCGGAGACCAGGCCACCGTGACCCAGGAGGTCACCGGCCTCGCCGAGACCTTCGACGGGAACCCCTACCCCCACGTCCAGCACATCCACATCACCACCGACACCCAAGGGACCTGTCCCACCCCGGACGCGGACGAGAACGGCGACGGGGTCGTCAGCACCACCGAGGGCGTTCCGTCCTACGGCATGATCGGGACCACGCTCTCAACCAGCGGGGACACCAGCGACAAGACCGCATTGGACCTGACGCTGGCCGGCATGGGTGGCAGCTTCACCTATGAGCGCACCTTCACGATGAACGCCAAGACCATCGAGGCGATCCAAGCCGGCAACGGCACGGTGATCGTGCACGGTTTGGATCCGGCAACGCTCAGCGACGAAGCGGCGGAAGCGGAATCGGACCTGGACCCGGCACTGCCGCTGGCGGCAACATCGCCGGCCCTGTGCGGGACGCTGGCCGTCTCGCAGATGGACATGCCCATCGGCAACCCGGAAACCGGTGGCGGCAACACCGCCGGCATGGACACCGAGAAGATCGCCCTCGGCGGGGGCCTGATGCTGGCCGCCGCCGGAGCCGGCCTCTACCTGGTCCGCCGCCGCCAAGCGGGCCAGAACTAAGCAAGCAGACATCGGACACCCGTAAGGACTGATACAGATGAAACATGCCAAGAAGCCAGCAGGTCTCGGCACGCGATCCGCCGTGGTCGCCAGCCTCTTGGCAGGACTCGTCGGAACGGTGCTCGTGGGGATGGGGGTGAGGGGGGAGGACGCTCCCCCCTCACCCCCGTCGTCCGAGGCAGTCGCCGACGCGAAGCCTTCGACGGCGCCGAACCCGGACGCCGCTTCCGCACCTCAGGCGTCGCCGGAATCGCCCACCCCGAGCCCGACTATCGAGGATCCGACCACCGCGGATGCCGAACCGGCCCAGCGGGCGTTGCTCATGGAGGCATCCCAGCCGACCAGGCTCCAGATCCCCGCCATAGGCGTGGACACGAATCTCATGAACGTGGGCCTTCAGGACGATGGCACCATCGGCGTGCCGCCGCTGCTCGCCGATTCGCCCGCCGGCTGGTACGACCGGGGGCCAACCCCCGGCGAGCAGGGACCGGCGGTGATCCTGGGGCACGTCACGGCGCTGAACCAGGCAGGGCCGGCCATCTTCTTCAAGCTCGGCGCCTTGCGTCAGGGCGATGAAATCTCCGTGACCCGGGCGGACAACACGGTGGCCGTATTCACCGTGAACCGACTGGTGCAAACGCCGAAACCCGATTTTTCGAGCATGGAAACCTACGGAAACACCGAAGACGCGCAGTTAAGACTAATAACGTGCGGGGGCGAATTCGACAACCGGACCGGACGCCACGCCGACAACATCGTCGTCTACGCCGAACTGACGTCGTCGCACAGCGCCTAGGGGAACTCCCCGGAATCCGCACGACACATTCGGCACCTAAGCCCCTCCCCCCAGCCCAGAGCCTTGACTTGTGACCCTTTTAAAGATTACCTAATGAACATTCGGTAACTAACGAAGAGGGCATCACATGACCGACGTAGACGTCGAATCCCGCGGCTCCGCCGCCCTCCCCGAGGGCGCACGGCCGAGCCACGCCATCCTCGAAAACGACCACGCCGCACGGTGGATGGGCATCGAGGTGCGCCGCGTCGCGGACGGACACGCGACCATCTCGATGACGTTGCGCCAGGAGATGCTCAACGGCTTCGGGATCGCGCACGGCGGAATGGTCTTCGCGCTCGCCGACACGGCGTTCGCCATGGCCTGCAACCCCGCCGAAGGCTCCGAGGACACGATCACCGTGGCCTCCGGCGTCGACATCAACTTCCTGAAGGCCGGCATCCCCGGCCGCACGCTCACCGCCGTCGCCGACCGCCGCGGCCAAGCCGGCCGCAGCGGACTCTACGACATCGTGGTGCGGCAGTCGGTGCCCGACGGCGAGGACGAGGTCATCGCCGAATTCCGCGGCCGCTCCCGGACCATCCCCAAGCGCTGACACGCGCCGCTCCCCCGCACACCACGCACGAGAAAAGGCCAATGATGACCGAGACGCTTGCCACCCCGGAACTCGCTAACCCGCTGGACCCGGAAGAGACCATGAGCCGGGACGAGATCGAGTCGATCCAACTCGTCCGGCTGAAGGAGACGCTCGCGTACGCCTACGACCGCGTGCCCCTCTACAAGGAGAAGTACGACGCCGCCGGCGTCCACCCGAGCGACCTCAAGGAACTCGCCGACCTCGCCAAGTTCCCCTTCACCGAGAAGGAGGACCTGCGCAAGACGTACCCGTTCGGCATGTTCGCGGTCCCGCAACGGGAAGTCGCCCGCATCCACGCCTCCTCCGGCACGACCGGCCGCGCCACCGTCGTCGGCTACACCCAGTCGGACCTCGACGACTGGGCAAAGCTCGGCGCCCGCTGCCTGCGCCTGTCCGGCGTCAAGCCCGGCTGGAAGGTCCACAACGCCTACGGCTACGGGCTCTTCACCGGCGGCCTCGGCGCGCACGCAGCGGCGGAGCGCCTCGGCACCACCGTCATCCCCATGTCCGGCGGCCAGACCGAAAAGCAGATCACGCTCATCCAGGACTTCCAGCCGGACGCGATCCTCTGCACCCCGACCTACCTGCTCACCATCGGCGACGCCATGCAGAAGGCCGGCATCGACCCGCGGTCCACGTCGCTGAAGGTCGCGGTCCTCGGTGCGGAGCCGTGGACCCAGGAGATGCGCCACGAGCTCGAGGTGATGTTCGACGTCGACGCATGCGACATCTACGGGCTGTCGGAGGTCATGGGCCCCGGAGTCGCGGGCGAGTCCAACCAGACCAAGGACGGCAGCCACATCTGGGAAGACCACTTCCGCCCCGAGATCATCGACGCGTTCGACCCCACCAAGGTGCTGGCCGACGGCGAGCACGGCGAGCTGGTCTTCACCTCGCTGACCAAGCAGGCGCTGCCGATCATCCGATACCGCACGCACGACCTCACCCGGCTCCTGCCCGGCACCGCCCGACCGGGGCACCGCCGCATGGGCCGCATCACCGGCCGCAGCGACGACATGATCATCCTGCGCGGGGTGAACCTCTTCCCGTCGCAGATCGAGGAGCTCGCGCTGAAGGTGTCGGGACTGTCGCCGCACTTCCAGCTGGAGATCACCCGACCGAACCGCATGGACGAACTCGCGGTGAAGATCGAACGCCGCGAGGACTGCGCGCCCGAACGGGTCCGGGACGCCGCCGCCGAACTGCAGAAGGCGATCAAGATCAACGTCGGATCCAGCTGCCGGATCGACATAGTCGATCCCGGAACCCTGGCCCGCTCCTCCGGCAAGCTGCGGCGCATCTACGACCTGCGCGACAAGTAGACACCGGAACGTGAAAGCATCGTGCCCATGTCCAACACCGTAAGCAAGACCGCCGGCGCCAAGCGCGGACGCCCCGGCTACGACCAGGACTCCGTGCTGGAGATCGCCGTGCAGGTCTTCAACAGGCATGGGTTCGACGCGACCTCGATGGGCACACTGGCCGACAACCTCGGCATCAGCAAGTCCGCGATCTACCACCACGTGCCGTCCAAGGGCGACCTCCTCCGGTTGGCGCTGGACCAGGCCCTCGTCCCGCTGGAGGCCATCGGCGAGGACAATCGGGCGCTGAACGGCACGTCCCGGGAGCGGCTGGAATTCATTCTGCGGTCGACGATCCGGGTGCTGATCGAGCGCCAGCAATTCGTGACCCTGCTCCTGCGACTGCGCGGGAACACCGAGGTCGAGCGCGACGCGCTGGAACGCCGGCGCGCCGTCGACCGCCGGGTGACCGACGTCGTCGTGCAGGCCCAGCTGGAGGGCACGCTGCGGGCGGACATCGACCCGCGGACCACCACCCGGCTGCTGTTCGGAACCATCAACTCGATGGTGGAGTGGTACCGGCCGGACGGCCCCGTGACCGCTGCGCAGGTGGAGGACAACGCCATCGCGATGATGCTCGACGGGCTGCTCAGCCGCCGCGACTGAGGCCCGCCGGGTCCGGGGCGTACCATCGAAGGCGTGCCCAGCGGGGCACGGACCCTCCGCCGCGGGCGGACCACACCACGTTTTCGATAGGCATATCCCCCTTGGACCACCTCTTTTTCGACCTCTTCGGGCAGGCGCCCGGCGGTTCCAGCGCAACCATCGTCGCCCTCAGCGCGCTCGGCTCGCTCCTGACCGGCGTCGCACTGCTGCTGCTGGCCCGGCGCAGCGACCTGGGCTGGTGGGTCCAGATCCTCGCCGTGTTCGCGGGCCCCCTCGCGACCGCCTTGCTGTTCGACGCCACGGGCCTGCTCGCCTCTTTGCCCGCGATGGGGATCGCGGCGTACGGCTTGTGGCGCTTCAGCAAGTACCCGATGGCAGGCCGGTTCGGGCGCGCGGTTCAGATGCGCGGCTTCGCTCCCGCCCAGGTGCTGTGGGGCGCGGCGATCGTGGCCGTCTTCACGGGCCTCGGGCTCGGCCCGATGCTGACCAGCGGCTTCGCGCTGTCCGGCGGGACGGCGTCGATCTGGTTGAGCATGGTCTTCGGCGCGGTGGTCACCGCGGGCCTCGTCGGTCTTGCCAGCGGCGTGCGTTGGGCGTGGCTCGCCATCGCCGCCGCCTCGGTGGCCTACGTCGTCCTCTTCTTCGGCAGCCAACCGGCCCTGGCGACTCTCGCCGGACTGGTTTTCCAATTCGGAGCGTCCGCGTACGGCTGGCTGGCCTGGCGCCAGATGCCGGCCGAGGCGACCGCCGTGCCCGTCGAGGCGTATCCGCCAAGCCCCTACTCCACCTAGACCAACCGTCCGAAACGCCTCTTTTCCTCCGCGTCAACCGAATGTGACTCCCGTCGCGTTCGTGACCGGCGCGCGTCATGGCGACTGCACGGTAACGGCGCGGGGGTTGTACTTTGGGTCAACCACGACCTTTTCGACGCCGGACCTGCCGGCGTGCGGAAGCGCGTGGACAGTGACATTTGATTTCAAAGGCGAAAGAGGGTCACCCAGTGACGCAAACGGCTACTACAACGGCAGCCCCCGCATCGGCAGCGACAATGAAGTCCGCCGGCCACGTCATCGTCGACACCCTGGCGGCGCACGGCGTCGAGCGCACCTACGTGGTGCCGGGCGAGAGCTACCTGGACGTGTTGGACGGACTCCACGCGGCGGAGATCGACACCGTCATCTGCCGCCACGAGGGCGGCGCGGCATACATGGCCGAGGCCGACGGCAAGATGTTCCAGCGCCCCGGCATCGCCATGGTGACCCGCGGGCCCGGCGCCGCGAACGCCCACGTGGGCCTGCACACCGCGTGGCAGGACTCCACCCCGATGGTCCTGTTCGTCGGCCTGATCCCGTTCGCGCACCGCGAGCGCGAGGCCTTCCAGGAGTTCGACATAAAGGCCTGGTTCGACACCGGCGCCAAGCGCGTGATGGTGCTCGACCACGCCGAGCGCGCGTCCGAGATCGTCGCCGAGGCCATGTTTGCGGCCATGAGCGGCCGCCCGGGCCCCGTCGTCGTGGGCCTGCCCGAGGACATCATCCGCGAGGAGATCGACGCGACCCTGCACCCGCGCATTCCCGTCGCCTCCGGCGGCATGACCGTCACGGACTGGAAGTCGCTGCAGTCCGCGCTCAAGGAGTCCGAGAAGCCGCTCTTCGTCCTCGGCGGAAACGACTGGACCCAGGAGGGCGCGACGGCCCTGACAGGCTGGCTCGAGGAACACGACATCGCCGCGGCCGTCGAATGGCGCTGCGAGGGAACGATCCCGTTCAGCTCCCCGTCCTACGTGGGGCCGATCGGTTACGGCCGCCCCAAGCCGACCTACGACCTGCTGGAGGAGACCGACTTGCTGGTCTTCGTGGGCACCGTCCCCGGCGACGTGATCACCGACGGCTTCCTGGTCCGCCAGGACTGGAGCAAGAAGAACTTCCTGGTCACCATCGACCCGTCGCTGCGCGGCCGCTCCGGCGCCGTCTCACACCAGATCGTCGCCAAGCCCGACGTGTTCGTCCGCGACCTGGTGAAGATGGATCTGCCGACCCGTCCGGAATGGAAGTCCTTCACCGAGCGCATGCGCAAGGAACAGGTCTCTTTCTCCGCGCCGCAGCCGGCCGGCGAGCCCGACCGCCCGGCGAAGATGGACACCATGATGGCCGCCCTGGTGGCAAGCCTGCCGGAGGACTCCATGGTCACCCTCGGCGCCGGCGAACACACCAACTGGGCGCACCGCTACTTCCCGACCGAACGCTACGCCTCCATGATCAGCGCGCGAAACGGATCCATGGGCTACTCGGTCCCCTCGGCCATCGCCGCGTCGCTGGCCTACCCCGGCCGCCGGGTGGTGACCATCGCCGGCGACGGCGAGTTCCTGATGAACGGCCAGGAGCTGGCGACCGCCGCCCAGTACGGCGCGACCCCGCTGGTCATCGTCATGGACAACCAGGAGTACGGCACCATCCGCACCCACCAGGAGCGGCACTACCCGGAGCGCATCTCCGGCACGCAGCTGAAGAACCCGGACTTCGCCCTCATGGCGCAGGCGTTCGGTGGATTCGGCGTGCGGGTCGAGCGCGACGGCGACATCGCGGGAGCCCTGGCGGATGCGCTGCGGGCCATTGACGAGAACGGCACGTTCGCGCTCATCCACCTGATCGTGGAGCAGCGGGTCAGGGCCTACTAGCCTCCCTGCGCCCGCTGCCACCGGTCAGCCGGCGCCACATCCGACACGCGGGCACCCCGCGCGACACGGAAAGGGCCCGGAACCCGCCTGATTGAGGCGGGTTCCGGGCCCTTTTCCGTGCCAACTGGGCTCAGAGGCCGCGCACCGGACGGGGGCGTCTGGGTCGGCGGCCAATGTGGCGCCGGCTCATCGGGCCGCGGCCAATGTGGCGCCGGCTAGCCCCTGGAAGCCCAGTCGCGGTAGATGGTGTCTTCCTTCTCCACCAGGGTCAGCACGTCGTAGGTGGCCACGATCTCGCCGTTCTGGTTATGGATCACGGCATCCCAGCAGACCTCTCCGTACTCGTCGGTGACGCGCGGGGTGATCTTCTTGGCGGTCAGCGTGATGCGCACGGAGTCTCCGGCGGGAACCGGGGTCAGGAAACGCAGGTTTTCCAGCCCGTAGTTGGCCAGCACCGGTCCCGGCGCGGGCTCCACGAACAGTCCGGCGCCCCAGGACACCAGCAGGTACCCGTGGGCCACCGTGCCGGGGAAGAACGGGTTGGCCTCGGCCGCGGCGGGGTCGACGTGCGCGTAGAACGTGTCGCCCGTGGTGTTGGCGAACGCGGTGATGTCCTCCTGCGCCACCTGCCGCAGACCGGAGGCGAAGGCGTCCCCGATGCGGAGTTCGGCGAGCGACTTCCGGAACGGGTGCGTTGCGCCCTCGACCCCGCCGAACTCGGTCGCTCCCGCGATGTTTCGGGCGGCGCCGGTGTGCCATGTCCCGGTCACCGCGGTGAGCATGTTCGGCGATCCCTGGATGGCGGTGCGCTGCATGTGGTGCTTGACGGAGCGGATGCCGCCGAGCTCCTCGCCGCCGCCGGCGCGCCCTGGTCCGCCATGGACGAGGTGCGGCACCGGGGACCCGTGCCCGGTGGAGCTGCGGGCCGTCTCGCGGTTGAGGATGTGGACGCGGCCGTGGTGCCCGGAGATGCCGGTGGTCAGGTTGCGGACGGTGTCCGGATCGTTGCTGCACACCGTCGCCACCAGCGATCCCGCACCCTTGGCGGCGAGCCGGACGGCGTCGGCCAGGTCCGTGTAGCCGATGACGGACGTCACCGGCCCGAAGGCCTCCCGGCTGTGGACGGACTCGTTCTCGACATCGTCCCAGGTCAGCAGCAGCGGAGACATGAAGGCGCCGGCATCGACGACGGCGTCTCCCCCGGCTTCCGTCCGGACCACGGGAGCGTCCAGCGTGCCGTAGGCCAGTTCGCCCCCGGCCGCGAGCATCTCCTCAACGGCGCCGCGCACGTCGCGCAGCTGCTCCAGCGACGCGAGTGCGCCCATGGTGACGCCCTCGGCCCGCGGGTCGCCGACCACCACGCGCTCGGTGATCCGCTTGCCGACGGCGGCAACGACGGCGGCCACGAGGTCCTGGGGGACGATGGTGCGGCGGATGGCCGTGCACTTCTGGCCGGCCTTGGAGGTGATCTCCGTGGTGACCGCCTTGACGAAGGCGTCGAACTCCGGTGTTCCGGCGACGGCGTCCGGCCCCAGGATCGCCGCGTTCAGCGAGTCGGTCTCCGAGGTGAAGCGGACGCCGCCCTCGACGACGTTGCGATGGGACTTGAGCATGTTGGCGGTGCCGGCGGATCCCGTGAAGGAGACCATGTCCCGGTAGTCCAGGACATCCAACAGCGTGCGCGCGGAGCCGGAGATCAGCTGGAGCGACCCGGCGGGCAGGAACCCGGATTCGACCATCATCCGGACCACGGCCTCGGTGAGGTATCCGGTGGGCGTGCCCGGCTTGACGATCGTCGGGACCCCTGCCACGAAGGCCGGCGCGAACTTCTCCAGCATGCCCCACACGGCGAAGTTGAAGGCGTTGATCTGGGCGGCGACGCCGGGGATCCGCGTGTAGATGTGCTCCCCCATGAACGAGCCGTCCTTGGAAAGCACCTCCACCGGGCCGTCGGGGATGACGTTGGCGTTCGGCAGTTCGCGGCGGCCCTTGGAGGAGAACGTGAACAGCACGCCGATGCCGCCGTCGATGTCCACCATCGAGTCGATCTTCGTCGCGCCGGTGCGGTAGGAGATCCGGTAGAGCTCCTCGCGCCGCTCGTTGAGGTACTTCGCGAGATCGCGCAGTCGCAACGCACGCTCGTGGAGCGTCAGTTTCCCGAGCTCCGCCTGGCCCACGGTCCGCCCATGCTCGACGACGGCGGCCAGGTCGAGTCCTTCGGTGCTCACGCGGGCGAGTTCCTCGCCCGTGTTCGCATCGAGGACCGCCGTGGCGCCGTCGGCCGAGGCAGGCGTCCACCAACCGTCCTGAACATAGCTGGGAACAAGCTCCGCCGTCTGCGTCGTCATCGTCGACAAGTCCTTCCTGAACGATCGGTCGGTAATCATCACCACAGTAACAGTTGGGAGGGTGCGGCGGACAGCCCACGCCCTGACCGCTCCGCGTCATCCCTAGACATATTTGGGTCGGGCGCACGACGCCGGGGACCTGGTGCACCGCGACTACTCGAGTCGATCCCATGACTCGGTTTGTATTACGTGCCGATTATGTGCCTTTAATTACTCCTTGTTAGGCCAGCCTCATCAACCTACTACGAGGAGCACGATGAAGACTTCCACCACCGCGGCCCACCGCACCTCGGGCGGCCACACCGGCGGCCCGACGGCCACGCGTCGCGACGCGGCCCGTTTCCTCTCCACGGAAACCCTCACCGCCAGCGAAGCCCTGCTCTCCGGCGAGACCACCGGCACGTACGTCGCCGAGGCGCAGGCGGCAACGCTGCTGGCGGCCCGGGCCATCGCCGATGCCGCCGCCCCGAGCACCGGCCGGACGGCGCCTGAGCTGCAGAGACTGGTGGCCGCCGTCGACCTCGCGGATCCGCTCGGCTCCACGGGCGACGCCCTCACCGAGACCGCGGAGCTTTACCTGCGCGACGCCGTCTATTTCCACCACCCGCGCTACGCGGCCCACCTGAACTGCCCGGTGGCCATCCCGGCGGTCGCGGCGGAGGCGCTGGTGACCAGCATCAACTCGTCCATGGACACGTGGGACCAGAGCGCCGGCGCCACGCTCATCGAGCGGCGCCTGGTGGATTGGGCCTCTGGCCTCATCGGCTTCGGCGGCGAATCGGACGGAATCTTCACCGGCGGCGGCACGCAGTCCAACCTGCAGGCGCTCCTGCTGGCACGGAACCACGCGGTGGCGGACGGCACCGGCCCGCTCCCCTCCCGGCTCGGCGTCCTGCGCATTTACGCGTCGGAGGAAAGCCACTTCAGCGTCGTCCGGGCGGCCTCCATGCTCGGCCTGGGCGAAGACGCGGTGGTCTCCGTGCCCGTCGACGACGCGCACCGCATGGACGCCGGCTCCTTGGCGGCGGCGCTGGACGCCGGACGATCGGCGGGCACCCGGGCCATGGCGATCGTCGCGACCGCCGGGACGACGGACTTCGGAGCCATCGATCCCCTGGGCGCCGCCGCCGCCCTCGCCGCCGAACACGGGGCCTGGTTCCATGTGGACGCGGCCTACGGCTGCGGGCTCCTCGTCTCCCGGCGACGCCGCCACCTGTTGGACGGAATCGAACTGGCTGACTCCGTCACGGTCGACTTCCACAAGTCCTTCTTCCAGCCGATCGGCTCCAGCGCCCTGCTGGTGCGCAACGGCGACGCCTTCGCACACATCACCCACCACGCGGACTACCTCAACCCCGCCGCCCAGGCCGGCGCCGTCCCCAATCAGGTGGACAAGTCGCTGCAAACCACGCGGCGTTTCGACGCGCTCAAGCTCTGGGTCACGCTGCGGACGATCGGCGCGGAGGGCATCGGCGCCCTGTTCGACGAGGTGGTCGACCTCGCCGCCGAGGCGGCAACGCTGGTCGCGGCCAGCCCCTCGCTGGAACTCGCGGCGCCTGTCCAGCTGAGCACGGTCGTCTTCCGCTTCGCGCCCCCGTGCGCCGCCGGTGGGGAGACCGCGGGCGGCGGCACCAACGATCCGGCGAACGACGCCGATGCCCGCGCCCTCGACGAGCTGAACGACGGCATTCGCCGCGATCTGCACGCCTCCGGCGAGGCGATGGTCGCCGCGACCACCCTTGCCGGGCGCCGGCACCTCAAACTGACTCTGTTGAACCCGCGCACCACCCTCGCCGACGTGGAGGCTATCCTCGCGGCCGTCGTCGCGTGCGGGAACAGCCGAACGACGGTAGCCGCGGCCGATGCGCCCGCAGTGAAGCAGCCCGCTCCCGGCGCCACGGCCGGAGACCGGGCATGAGCGCCGCCGACCGCGTCTACGACGCCGTCGGAATCGGCGCGGGCCCCTTCAACCTGGGATTCGCCGCGCTGGCCGAGAACGTCCCCGACCTCGACGTGCTGGTGCTCGATGCCAGCGAATCGTTCTCCTGGCACCCCGGCATGATGCTGGAGGGGACTCGCCTCCAGGTCCCGTTCATGGCGGACCTGGTGACCCTCGCGGACCCCACACACCGCCTGTCCTTCCTGAACTACCTCAAGCGCGTCGGCCGGCTCTATCCGTTCTACATCCGCGAAGACTTCTACGCGCTGCGCGCGGAATACGACGCCTACCTGCGCTGGGCGGCGGCGGAACTTCCGGGCGTGCGCTTCGGGCACAGCGTGGAGACCTGCGCGTACGACGCCGGCGTGTACCGCCTGGGTGTCCGCACCGTCGACGGATGGGACACCATCCGCTGCCGCAACCTGGTCCTCGGCACGGGCACCACGCCGCACCTTCCCGACGCGGTTCCGGCGGCCGCGCTCGACTCCGGTGCGGCCATCCACTCCTCCGACTTCCGCGGCCACCGGACGAGGCTTCGTGCCGCGTCCCGCCTCGCCGTCGTCGGCAGCGGTCAGAGCGCCGCCGAGGTTTTCGTGGACCTGCTGGAGAACCTCGGCGAGGGGCAGACACTGTCGTGGGCGACGCGCTCGGACCGTTTCTTCCCGCTCGAATACACGAAGCTGACGCTCGAGATGACGTCCCCGGACTACATCGACCACTTCCACGGGCTGCCGCAGCCCACCCGCGACCGGTTGGCGGCCAGCCAGAAGGGCCTCTACAAGGGCATCAACGCGGACCTGATCAACCGCATCCACGACCTCCTGTACGAGCGCAGCGTCTCCGGCGCGGCCCCGGTGCGCATCATGGCCTCCACCACTCTCGAGTCCCTGGAGCCCGTCGGTCCCGGGACGGCGTGCGCGCCCGCCCTGCGGCTGGGGCTGCGCAACACGGACGACGGCGGCGCGCACCACCTCGACGCCGACGCCGTGGTCCTCGCCACCGGCTACCGCCACCGCGACCCGGAGTTCCTCGACGGAATCGGCGAGCGCCTCCGCCGCCTGCCGGACGGCCGCCTGGACATCGACCGCGCCTACGGCGCCGGAGTGCACGGCGACATCATGGTCCAGAACGCGGAACTGCACACCCACGGCTTCACCGCCCCGGATCTGGGGATGGGCGCCTACCGCAACGCGGTCATCCTGAACCGGCTGGCCGGGCGCGAACACTTCCGGGTGGAACGCCGGATCGCCTTCCAGGAGTTCGGGTCGCCGTCGATCGCCACGGACGGGCCCGCCCGCCCACACCACACAACACCCGACCTCCAGGAGGCCACCCGATGACCGTCCAGACCGAAACCCGCCCCGCCCGGGACGCCGTTGCCGCCACGGAGTTCACGTTCCGACCCGTGGACGCCGACGCCGACGCATCTCTGCTGCACTCCTGGATCGCGACGGAACACGCGCGCTTCTGGGGGATGCCCGACGCCTCGCTGGACGACGTCCGCGACGAGCACCGCCGCATGGACGCCGACCCGCACCACCACGCGCTGATCGCCCTGCGCGGCGGCCGGCCGGCCTTCCTGCTGGAGACCCACGCGCCGCAGCACTCCTCGCTCGCCGGCCTGTATGCCTGGCGCGACGGCGACGCGGGCATCCACCTGCTGTTGCCGGACCCCGGCGCCGACGGCGGCAAACCCGGCTTCGGGGTGGCCGCCATGGAGGCCTCGCTGGCACACGTGTTCGCCGACCCGGGTGTGCTGCGCGTCGTCGTCGAGCCGGATGTCCGCAACTCCGCGGTGCAGGCCCTGAACGCCCGGCTCGGGTTCCGGCCGCAGGGGCGTCTCGAGCTTCCCGCCGGCCCCGGGACGCCCGCGAAGTCCGCGCAGCTGTCCTTCTGCGACCGCCGCTCCTTCTCCGAGGCCACCGGCCGCCCGTCCACCGTGGCGGCGCACCTCTCCCCCGAACGCTGGGCCGCGGCGAACCGGCACGTGCTGGCCAAGGCCATCGCCGAGTTCAGCCACGAACGCCTCCTGTCGCCGGACGAACAGCCCGACGGCGGCTGGCTGATCGAGGCTGGCCCCGCCGCCTACCGCTTCGCCGCCACGGTCCATCCTCTGCGGCACTGGGCCATCGATCCGGCCTCGATCCGTTGCGAACGCGGCGGCGCCGCCGCAACCCCCGATGTCCAGGAGTTCATCCTCGACTTCCGGGGGGTCCTTGGCCTGTCCGACGACCAGCTACCCGTCTACCTCGAGGAAGTGGGCAGCACCCTGGCCGGGCACTGCTACAAGCAGTTGCACTCCACGGCCACGGCGGCGGAACTCGCCGCCGGAACGGGAGATGCGTTGGCTGATTTTCAGCGGATCGAGGCCGCCATGACCGAGGGGCACCCGTGCTTCGTGGCCAACAACGGGCGGTTGGGGCTCGGCGCCGGAGACTACCTCGACTTCGCTCCGGAAACCGGTTCGGCCCTGCGTCTGGAGTGGGTCGCCGCGCACGCCTCGCTCGCCGCCTATTCCTCCGTCGTCGGGCTGGACAACGCCCGGCTCCTGGAGGAGGAACTCGGGGACGACGCTGTCCGGGACTTCCGGGACCGGCTCGCCGCGGCCTGCGCCGGAACGGGGCTGGACCCCGCGGACTACCTGTTCCTGCCGGTGCACCCGTGGCAATGGGAGAACCGGCTCGCGGTGACGTTCGCGGGGGACCTTGCCTACGGGCACCTCGTCCACCTGGGATCCGGGGCGGACCTGTACCAGCCCCAACAGTCCATCCGCACGTTCTTCAACCGCAGCGCCCCCGGGCGCCGCTACGTGAAGACCGCGCTGTCGGTCCTGAACATGGGGTTCCTGCGCGGACTCTCGGCCAAGTACATGGAGGCGACGCCGGCCATCAACGAGTGGCTCGACGCCCTGGTTGCCGGGGATCCCGAACTGCGGGAACGGCGGGTCGAGCTGCTTCGGGAGGTCGCCGCCGTCGGGTACTTCAACCCGTTGTTCCACGCCGCCACGGATCCCGCGTCCGCGTACCGGAAGATGCTGGCCGCGCTCTGGCGCGAATCCCCCGCGGACCGGATCGACGACGGCGAATCCCTCGCGACCATGGCGTCGCTGCTCCACGTCGACGCCGAGGGCCGCTCCTACGCGGCGGCGCTGGTGCGGCGTTCCGGGTTGACGGGTCCGCAATGGCTTCAGCGCTATTTCGACGCGTACCTCGTGCCGCTGGTCCACTGCCTCGTGGCGCACGACCTCGTGTTCATGCCGCACGGGGAGAACGTCATCATGGTGCTGCGGGACGGCGTCCCGGACCGGATGCTCCTCAAGGACCTGGCGGAGGAGGTCGCCGTGCTCGGGGACCGGACGCCGCTGCCGGAGAACGTCTCGCGGATCCGCGCCCACGTGGCCGACGAGGAACGGGCGCTCTCGATCTTCACGGACGTCTTCGACTGCTTCCTGCGTTTCCTGGCCCCGCTCCTGGAGCGCGAGGGGATCGTCGACGCCGACGGGTTCTGGGGAGCCGCCGCGGAGCGGCTGGAGGCCTACCGCGCGCGGCATCCGGAATTGGAGGCCGAGTTCGACGCGCTCGGGCTCTTCGACGAACGGTTCCGGCTCTCCTGCCTGAACCGCCTCCAGTTGCGCAACAACCAGGCCCTGCTGGACATCGCGGACGCCGCGGCGGGACTGATCTACGCGGGGACGCTGGAGAACCCGCTGGCCGGGCGCCGCCGCTCCTGACCCGAAAGGCCCGCCGCGGCCGTAGTTCGGCCGCCGCCGGTGCTCAGCCGAGGCGGGCGATGAGTTCGGCCTCTTGCTCCGCCGTCAGCCCGGAGCGGGGAACCACGTCGTCCAACCGTGGTTCCCCGCCCACGACGTCGGCGAACGTGGCGGCGAGGGGGCGCCGGACCAGGCCCCAACGCAGCGCGCGCTTGTCGGCGCGGCGGGCGAAGCCCGCGTAGTCGTTGCCGCCCGGCAGCACCAGCGGAAGCGAGCGCGGACCGGCCCAGGGGGCAACGCCGTCGTCCTCCATGGAAGCGAGGGGGTAGGCCCGGGTCTCGCCGTGGAAGCCCGCCGCGCTTTCCGCGCTGGCCAGGACATCGCCCAACGGCATTTCGGCGCCGACCGCGTTCACCGGTCCGCCCCGGCCCGCCAGACCCGCCTCGAGGATGAAGGCCGCCAGGTCGCGCACGTCGATGATCTGCACGTACCGCTGGTCCCCGGTGTCGTCCGGCACGAGGACGGGATTGCGTCCGGACGCGAAGCGCAGGGGCCAATACGTGGTTCGCCCGGACGGGTCGCCCGGCCCCCCGATGAGTCCGGCCCGCACCAGCAGGGCGGCGTTTCCGCGGCTGGCGACGGTCAGCCATTCGCAGCCCACCTTCGCCTCGCCGTACTTCTCGTCCGTGTAGGGTTCCCCGGACTCCAGCGCGGGCAGCAATCGTGCGGACTCGGTGACGCCCGGTTTGGCGTGGCTGGCGTAGACCGAGCAGGACGAGACGAACGCCCAGTGCTCGGCTTTCGGGGAAAGCGCCTCCACGGCGGCCCGGGCGTGGGACGGGAGCCTGGTGAGTTCGACGACCAGGTCCCAGCTCCGTCCGGCCAGCTGCGCGTAGGCGTCCGCCTCGTTGCGGTCGGCGACGACGGCCTCGACGCCGGAGGGGAAATCGCCCGAGATGCCGCGCGCCAGGCAGGTAACCTCGTGTCCGTCGTTCAGTGCCAACGTCGCAACGGTTCGGCCGAGCCATTGGGTTCCGCCGAGGATGAGGATTTTTGCCATAGGCTCCAGCCAACTCCCCCGGCACGTGTTCTGGCAAGTCGCTTCCGATCCGCGGAAGCCTCGCCGGACATCGGGATGCCGCATCGGCCGGGCACACCGCGCACTTCCCCCTGCGGCCCGGCGGCCGTAGCATGGGCGCACGGGACCCCGTGGGGAACGGGATCCGCGCTGGGAACGGCCGTGTTGGGGGCCGATTGGGACGGATGTCACGCCGCCCCCGGAGGCACGGCGAAGCGCGCCACTTCCACCGCCTGGCCGGGCATCCGGCCAGCACACGGCGCCGCCGCGGCTACCGCACGGGCGCCCGACGAAAGGCAAGCCATGCGCCCGTCACCATTTCGCCAAGCCCTCCCGTCCGTAGCCGCCGCGGCCGCGGCCCTAGCCCTGGTGGTCTGCGGGGCGGCACCCGCGGGCGCCTCCCGCGCGCCGTCGGTCGACTACGTGAACCTCGGGGACTCCTACTCAGCCGCTTGGGGAACCGGCGTCCAACCCGCCGCCACGCCGTGCCTGAAGGGACCTGGCCCGGACCACGTGTCCCGACTGGACGCCATGCCGCGCGTGAACCTGCTCGCCAACGCCGCGTGCGGCGGGCTGACGACCGCGGGGCTCGCGGCTGTCGCCCAGGACCCGGGGGTTGCCGCCGCGCTGTCGCAGGCCGAATTGGTGACGCTGACCATCGGGGGCAACGACCTCCGTCTCGGCGATTTGCTGGCGGCATGCACCCCCGCCGCGACCCCGACCTGCTTCGCCGCGGTCGGAGCGGCCGAGGCACAGCTTCCGGTGGTGAGCTCCAACGTGAGACAGTCCGTGGAGATCGTGGCCGGCGCTACCGGCGGCGGCGCCAAGGTCCTGGTTCTCGGCTATCCGCGGCTCTTCGCACCGTCCGGGGTCCCGGGACTCGTGGATGCCCAGACGGCGGCCATCGTGAACGGCGGCGTGGACAACCTCAACGCCGCGATCCGCGCCGGCGTCTCGGGCCTCGACGACGTCGAGTTCGTCCCGGTGGCGCACCGCTTCGCCGAACACGGGCTGGGCTCGGCGGACCCGTGGATCGCCTTCGAAGGCCCCGGAGACCCGGACAGCCTGCACCCGACGAGCGAGGGATACCTCGAGGGCTACCTTCCGGCGGTGCGCAGCAAGGTCAACATCGGCAAGCTGGGCCGTTAGGCGGGGCGGACACCGAGGCGGCGGCGCACGGCGGCGAGTTCCGCCGTCGTGCAGCCCTGCCCGAGGAGGAACTCCTCCACCGCGAGCCCGTCGGCGAAGTCGGCGAGCGCCCTGACGCGCTCGCGCTGCAACGGCTCGAACTCCGCCTCGGCGACATGACGCTCGTGGGGATGCCTGACCGGGCTGACGCGGTGCCAGTCGTTGATGCCGCGCGCACCGGCGTCGTACTGCGGCTCGACGAGGTCGCGGCGGCCCGCCAGCAGCAGCAGGAGTGTCACGACCAGTCCCGTGCGGTCCCGGCCGGCCGAGCAGTGGATGACCACATTGCCCTCCGCGGCGGCGAGCGCGCGGACGACGCCGGCGATCCTGTCCGGAAAGAAGCGCAGGTTGGCCGGGTAGTGCCGCGGATGGTTCAGATAGGGCGCGGCGAGCGCCGTGAACTCCGCGTGGCCCGGCTCCTCCGTGGGCGCGTGGACGACCGTGATCCCGGCGCGCGCCGTGTCCGGCACGGCCGGGTCGGTGGGGCGGCGCGTCCGCTCGCCGGCGTTGCGCAGGTCGATGACGGTGCGGATCCCGTCGTCGTACGCCTGTCGCCACCCGCGCTCGGTGAGCCATTCGCTCCGGCCCATCCGGTACAGGTCGCCCAGCACGTGCCGCGCGTTGACCGCGCCGTCCCAGTCCACCCGTTCCATGGGGCTACTGTGCCACGCAGGCTCAGCTCCAGTCGAAGAAGCCCTTGCCGGCCTTCCGGCCGATCTCCCCGCGCGCGACCTTGTCCCGGAGGATCCGTGGCGGCGCGAAACGGTCCCCGAGCGTGGAGTGCAGGTACTCGGCGATCCCCAGGCGCACGTCGAGGCCCACGATGTCCGTGGTCCGCAGCGGGCCGGTGGGGTGCTTGTAGCCCAGGACCATGGCGTTGTCGATGTCCTCGGCGGACGCGACGCCCTCCTCGACCATCCGCATGGCCTCCAGGGCGATCGCCACGCCCAGGCGCGAGGACGCGAAGCCTGGGGCGTCGTTGACGACGACGGCGGTCTTGCCCAGGGCGGCCACCCAGCCGCGGGCCGCGTCGGCGAGCACACCGGATGTCGCCTTGCCGAGGACCACCTCGATCAGCGTGGACGCGGGGACGGGGTTGAAGAAGTGCAGCCCCAGGAAATTGGCAGGACGCGCCAGCTCCGCCGCCAGGCCGTCCACGGAGAGGGACGAGGTGTTGGAGGCCAAAAACGCGTCGGCGTCGAGGCGTTCCTCGACACCGCGCAGCGCGGCGACCTTCAGGTCCCAGTCCTCCGGCACGGCTTCGACGACGAGCCGGCGGTCGGCGAAGCCCGCGTAGTCCACGCCGACCTCGAGGCGCGAGACCATCTCGTCCAGGTTCGCGTCGGTCGCACCGCGCTCGATCGACTTCGCGGCCGCGGACTCGACCCGCTCTCGCGCCGCCTCGGCCGCCGCCTCGTCGCGTTCGACGACGAGGACGTGCGATCCGTTGAGCAGGAAGGCGTGGGCGATGCCGGCGCCCATGCGCCCGCCTCCGAGGACCCCGACGCGGGCGGGGAGATCGGCGGAACGTCGGTGGTCGGTCATGGTTGGCTCTTCTTCCGGTCGGTGGTTTTGCGGTCCAGGAACGCCTGCATGCGGTCGAACTTCGCCTGGGACTCGAAGAGCATGCCCTGGGCCAGGGTGTCGATGACGGGATGCGCCCCGCGGGGGGCGTGGAACACCGCCTTGGAGACCCTGACGGCCAGCGGGTCCTGGGCGGCGATCCGGTCCGCGAGCGCGTGCGCGGCGTCCATCAGGGCGTCGCCCGGGACGAGCTCGGTGACGAGACCGACGCGCAGGCAGTCCTCGCCCTTGAGGACCTTGCCCGCCAGCAGTATCTCCTTGGCCAGCGGTTCCCCGACGAGCTCCTTGAGCCGCCAGGTCGCCCCGGCTGCGGCCATGATGCCGAGGTTGGTCTCCGGGTTTCCCATCCGCAGTTCCGGGGTCCCGATCCGGAAGTCGGCCGCGAAGGCCAGCTCGGCGCCGCCGCCGAGCGCGTACCCGTCCAGGGCCGCAACCACCGGCATCGGCAGCTTCGCGATCCGCTCGAAGATCCCGGAGTTGATGCCGGCGAGCGCGTCGTCGCGGCGGCGCTCGCGTAGTTGGGCGATGTCCGCGCCGGACGCGAAGATCCCCTTCGTCCCCGCGTCCGCGTCGGAGGGCGCGCCGGCGAGGATCAGGATCTTGGGAATCCGCTCGAGATGCGCGCACACCGCGTGGAGCTCGTCGACCATCGCCTGGTCGATCGCGTTGCGGACCTCGGGGCGGTGCAGCCGCACCAGCATCCGGTCTTCGCGTTCTTCCACCAGCAGCGTGGTGAACGGCCCAGGCTCCGGCCGGGCGCCGCCGTCGTCGTCCGCCATCTAGACCGACTCCACGAGCAGCGCCGAGCCCTGCCCGACGCCGACGCACATCGTCGCCAGACCCAGTTGCCCGGCGCCCGGGGCCTCGCGCCCGAGGCGGCCGAGCAGGGTGATGACGATCCGGGACCCCGAGGAGCCGAGCGGGTGCCCGAGGGCGATCGCCCCGCCGTCGTTGTTGACGATGTCCGGGTCCAGCCCGAGCTCGCGCATCGAGGCGAGCGACTGCGAGGCGAAAGCCTCGTTGAGTTCGACGGCGGCGAGCTCGCCCACGCCGCGGCCCGTCCGTTCCAGCACCTTCCGCGAGGAGGGCACGGGGCCGATGCCCATGATCTCGGGGGCGACGCCGGCTGAGGCGCCGTCGAGGATCCGGGCGCGGGCCCGCAGTCCGTACTTCTCCACGGCGGCCTCGGAGGCCACGATGATCGCGGACGCGCCGTCGTTCAGCGTGGAGGCGTTGCCGGCGGTGACCACGGAACCGCCCTTGACGACCGGGCGCAGACCGGACAGGACCTCCAGCGTGGTGCCCGCCCGCGGGCCCTCGTCGGTGTCGACGACGGTCTCGGCGCCCTTGCGCCCCTTGACCGTGACGGGCACGATCTCCTCCGCGAAACGGCCGGCTTCGATGGCGGCGATCGCGCGCTCGTGGGACCGGACGGCGAAGGCGTCGCAGTCTTCCCGGGAGGTGTTGAAGACCCGGGCAACCTCTTCGGCGGTCTCCGGCATGGAGAACGTGGCCTTGCCGTCGCGGGAGTACTCGCCGGACAGGAAGGCGGGATTGGGGAAACGCCAGCCGATGGACGTGTCGTACGTGGCGCCGGGCTTGGCGAAGGCCTTGTCCGGCTTCTCCATGACCCACGGGGCGCGGGACATGGATTCGACGCCGCCGGCGACGACGATGTCCGCCGCCCCCGCCTTGATCATGTGGCTGGCCATCGTGATCGCGCTCATCCCGGAGGCACACAGGCGGTTGACGGTGATGCCGGGGACGCTGTCCGGGAATCCGGCGAGCAGCCACCCCATGCGTGCGACGTTGCGGTTCTCCTCGCCGGCGCCGTTGGCGTTGCCGAAGACGACCTCGTCGACCAGCGCCGGGTCGATGCCGGCCCGCTCGACGGCGGCCCGGATGGCCAGCGCGGCGAGGTCGTCGGGGCGTACCGAACTCAGGGACCCGCCATAGCGTCCGACGGGTGTGCGGGCTCCGCCCACCAGGAATGCCTCGGTCATTGAAACTCCTCTTGTGTCGTCGACGCGACCATTTACCGACCAATCGGTCACTAATACATTCCCACCGTCCCGCCCGCCGGTCAACCCACGCGGCGGACCGCCGCACAAATTGGCCCTCCCGCGGCACCCCCCGTAACCTAGTCAGCTGACCGATTCGCGCTCGCCACCTTTGCGATCTCCTTCCTGGTGCGCCCCCTGGGCGGGCTCGTCTGGGGACCGCTCGGCGATCGGCTGGGCCGAAAGACGATCCTCGCCGCCACCATCGTGTTGATGTCCGTCGCGACGTTCGCCATCGGCATCCTGTCCACCTTCGACCAGATCGGGCTCTGGGCCCCCGTCCTGCTGGTCCTGCTGCGCATGGTGCAGGGCTTCTCCACCGGCGGCGAGTACGGCGGGGCGGCCACCTTCATGGCCGAATACTCCCCCGATCGACGCCATGATGGCCTGGGGCTGGCGCGTGCCACGTGCGCTTCGCGGGCTTCGCCATCACCTGCAACATCGCCACGGCCCTGTTCGGGGGCACGGCGGCGATGGTCAACGAGGCCGTCATCGCCGACACCGGTTTCCTGCTGTTCCCGGCCGTCTACATGATGGCTGCCTGCGTGATCGGCTTCGTCGCCATCCACGCCCGCGGTTCCTACGCGGGCGTGGTCGGCTCCTATGCGGGCGTGGTCGGCGGTGCGCCCGTGATGGGCTCCGGCCCGCCTTCCGGGATCGGCGCGGGCGATCCGCCCTCGCGCGCTTCCGCGGCGGCCCGCAGTGCCTTCGCCAGCTCCTCGGTTTCCCCCTGCGCATCCTCCGTCGCGCGGCCCAGGAGACCCTCGAGCGGGCCCAGCAGCTCCCGGGTCAGGACCACCGTGCAACCAAACTGCGTCTCGGCCAGTTCGAACGCGTGAAGGTCGGTGTACATCCCCAGCGGGGCCCCCGATTCCCACCGCAGCAGCCGCCTGTTGGTCGCGGCGGAGATCCGCACGGTCACGTCACGCGCGTCATCACCGGTGAGCAGCCGGATGGTCTGGCCGTCGGCGACGTCGCCCTCGACGTCGACCACTCCCGGAACCCACTCGTCGTAACGGGCGCCGTCGACCAGCACTCCCCACACCGTATCCGCAGTGGCGTCGACGTCCTGCCGTGTTTCGTACGATTCCATGCCGGGAGCCTACCCGCCGCTACGATCGTCCGTATGGAACCCGCTACCGCGATCGACGTGTCAACCGCCTCGAAGGAGCTCCGCAACAAGGTGGAGACCATGCACGGCCTGGACTTCCTGAAGGCGGTCGTCGCCGGTGAACTGCCGGAATCACCGCTGATCGAAGCCCTTGGCGTCCGGACGGCGGCCGCCTCCCCCGGCGAGGTCACCCTCCTGACCGAGCCGCTGCCGCAGCATTTCAACACCATCGGCACCGGCCACGGCGGCTTCCTCTCGACGCTGTTGGACACGGCACTCGGGCTCGCTGTCGATACGCTCACCCCGGCCGGCACCATCTGGACGACCACCGACCTGCACGTGCGCTTCCGGCGGCCGATGACGTCCCAATCCGGCACCATCACCGCCGTCGGACGCGTGGAGCACCACGGCCGGTCCACCGCCGTCTCCGCGGGCGAGGTGCGCGACGGCGAGGGCCGCATCCTCGCAACCGCCACGGCGTCGCTCTTCGCGCTGCGGAACCCCGGGGACCTCTAGGAGTAGAACTCGTTGGCCGGCGCGTTGCCGCGCACCCAGCGCCATCCGATCCACAGGGCCAGGGCGATCACCGGCACGCAGACGACCGTGTAGGGGCCCAGCGGGAAGACCTCGCCGGTCGCCGGGCGCCGCGGTGACCACGGAGTTGATGACATCGCCGATCCAGGCCCAGCCCAGCTGGTCGAAGACGGTCGCGAACGGGCTTTCGCCCGCCTTGTACTGGTCCCAGAGCAGCAGCGTGGCCAGCAGGGTGACGGAGCCGACGTAGAAGACGACGATGCGCGCGGCACCTCGCGGGCCGGGTGTTCAATTTCGCCGGCCGTGATGCCGACAAGTTCGATCGCGTTGTAGGCGAAGATCACGTCCGCGACCTACGAGGCCCAGAACTCGAACTCGGCGAAGGCCTTGGCGCCGAAGAGCTCGCCCGCGTAGCTGACGAAGGAGCCGGAGCTCTGCCGGTACATGATGAGCTCGCCCAACGCCGGCATCAGGAAGTAAGCGATCACACCGGCGCCGGCGTAGGAGTGGATCAGCGCGGGGAGCTGACCCGCGCCTCCGGCGTGGAGACATGGTGGTGCCGAGGGGCGGCCTCGGGCGCGAGTGCGCGTTGAGGGTTCTCCACGCGGCTCTCCTTTTTGGGTATCTTCATCCATTTCGGGCGTAGCGTTTTCCCATGGGACTCAACATCCAGATGACCGTCGATTGCCGCGATCCGCACGTCCAGGCCGACTGGTGGGCCGAGACGCTGGGGTGGAGCGTCGAACCGACCGAGGAGTCGTTCGTCCGCGACATGATCGCGCAGGGGCACGCAACCGATGCCGACACCCGCGAATACAACGGGAAACTCGTGTGGCGTCTCGGCACGGCGATCTGCCCCACGGAGCAGCTTGGCCGGAAGCCGCGCCAGCGCATCCTCTTCCAGGAGGTCCCCGAACCGAAGACCGTCAAGAACCGCGTCCACTGGGACATGAACCTGGAAGGCGGGGACAGGGACGAGCTGCGGGCGGCGCTGGAGTCCCGCGGGGCGACGTTCCTCTACGAGGAGAGCCAGGGACCGTTCCACTGGTACACCATGCGGGATCCGGAGGGCAACGAGTTCTGCTTCGGCTAGGCCGCCGCGGCTATCATCGGGAGGGTGATGAGCGCAGACACCCTCCCCGAGCAGGTATCCGACATCTTCGATCCGACCCGTTGGCGGGTCGTCGAGGGCTTCGACTTCGAAGACATGACCTACCACCGGCAGGTGGAGCGCGACGCCGACGGGCGCCACGTCCGCGACCTCCCCACCGTGCGCATCGCGTTCGACCGGCCGGAGATCCGCAACGCCTTCCGCCCGGGCACCGTGGACGAGCTCTACCGGGCCCTGGACCACGCCCGCATGACCCCCGACGTCGCGACCGTTCTGCTCACGGGCAACGGTCCCTCGCCCAAGGACGGCGGCCGCAGCTTCTGCTCCGGCGGCGACCAGCGCATCCGCGGACGCGACGGCTACCGCTACGCCGAGGGCGACACGGCCGAGACCATCGACCCGGCCCGCGCCGGACGCCTGCACATCCTCGAGGTTCAGCGGCTGATGCGCACCATGCCCAAGGTGGTTATCGCCGTCGTCAACGGGTGGGCCGCCGGGGGCGGGCACTCCCTGCATGTGGTCTCCGACCTGACCATCGCCTCGCGCGAACACGGAAGGTTCAAGCAGACCGACGCCACCGTGGGATCGTTCGACGCCGGCTACGGGTCGGCCCTGTTGGCCCGCCAGGTGGGCCAGAAGAACGCCCGCTCCATTTTCTTTCTCGCCCGCGAGCACTCCGCCGAGGACATGGTCCGCATGGGGGCGGTCAACGAGGCGGTGGAGCACGAACGCCTCGAGGAAGTGGCCCTCGAATACGCCGCGGACATCGCCCGGCAGTCCCCGCAGGCAATCCGCATGCTCAAGTTCGCCTTCAACCTGGCCGACGACGGCCTGGCCGGCCAGCAGGTCTTCGCCGGCGAGGCCACCCGGCTTGCCTACATGACCGACGAGGCCGTCGAGGGGCGCGACGCGTTCCTGCAGAAGCGCGATCCCGACTGGTCCAACCACCCCTACTACTTCTAGGCCGGCATGAACCTCGACCCCGCCCTGGCCGCGCTCTCGGCCTCGCTGAACGGCGACGGCCCCGGCGTCGAGCTGCTGGCCGACGCCGGCCCCGACGGCTACCGCGTGGAGACCGCGGCCGACGCGCCCCAGGAGACGGCCGCCGTCGTGCGGACGTCCGGTTCGACCGGGACACCCAAGCGCACCGTCCTGCCCGTGGACGCGTTGGCGGCGAGTTCCATGGCGACCGCGCTGGAGCTGGGCGTGGAGGGCCAGTGGCTGCTCGCCCTCCCGCTGAACTACGTGGCCGGCCTGTCCGTGCTCTCGCGGAGCCTCTACGCCGGAACGCGGCCGTGGGCCATGGCGGCCGGCGAATCGTTCACCGCGCGCGCGTTCGCCGACGCGGCGGGCGAGATGACCGACCGCGTCCGCCTCACCTCCCTGGTGCCCACGCAGCTGCGGCGGCTCCTCGCCGATCCCGAGCCGGGGACGCTCGCCGCGCTGCGCCGCTTCGACGCCATCCTGCTCGGCGGCGGACGCGCCCCCGACGCCCTGCGCGAGGAGGCGCGGCGGCAGGGACTGCGCGTGCGGCTGACCTACGGCATGAGCGAAACCTGCGGCGGGTGCGTGTACGACGGCGTGCCGCTGCCGGGCGTCCGGGCGCGCGAGGAGGACGGCCGGCTGTGGCTCGGCGGCGACGTCGTGGCCGGCGGCTATCTCGGCGACCCGGAGCTGACCGCGGCCCGTTTTCGCACGGACGACGACGGCGTGCGCTGGTTCCGCACGGAGGACCTCGGCGATGTCGACGCCGCGGGGGTGAGGGTGCACGGGCGCGCGGACGACGTCGTCATCACCGGGGGAATCAAGGTTTCCGCCGGCGCCGTGCAGCGGGTCGTCGAGGCCGTTCCGGGTGTCCGGGACGCCCTCGTCGTCGGTGTGCCGGATGCCGAGTGGGGCGCCGCCGTCGCGGCCCTGGTCGTGGGGGACGCGGAGGACGAGGCCATCGCGGATGCGGTCCGCTCGGAGCTCGGCGCGGCCGCCGTGCCGCGGCGGATCCACCGAGCCGATGCCGTCCCGCTGCTGCCCAACGGCAAGCCGGACCGCCGTCGGGCCGTTGGGCTCCTGGGAGGAACGGGCGAGTCGGGAGGCGCCTGATTTCCCCGTGCGCCCGTGCGGGGGAAGAATAGGGGGCGACCCCATCCCCATCGAGAGGACGCCCCCGTGGCCACTGCCGCCCAATGGCTCGAAGGCGCACGACTGCGCACGCTGCCCATGGCCGTTGCGCCCGTGGTCATCGGCACCGCGGCCGCCTTCGAGATCGACGGCCAGGTTCACTGGGGGCGCGCACTGCTGGCGGCCGCCGTCGCACTGTTGCTGCAGGTGGGCGTGAACTACGCGAACGACTACTCGGACGGGGTGCGCGGCACCGACGACGTGCGGGTGGGTCCGTTGCGGCTCACGGGCTCCGGAGCCGCGAAGCCGGCCCTGGTGAAGGCCGCCGCGTTCCTGTGCTTCGGCGCGGCCGTGGTCGCGGGCGGGATCCTGATCCTGGTATCCGGCGCCTGGCCGCTGATCCTGGTGGGCATCGCCGCCGTCGCCGCCGCCTGGGGCTACACCGGAGGCCGGCATCCGTACGGCTACCTGGGGCTCGGCGAGATCTTCGTTTTCCTGTTCTTCGGGCTGGTGGCCACGCTGGGAACCACGTTCACGCAAGTGCTCCAACTCTCCGCGCCCGCCTGGGTGGGCGCCTGCGCGACCGGCCTGATCGCCACAGCGCTCCTGATGGCCAACAACGTGCGCGACATCCCCACGGACCGCGAGGTCGGCAAGATGACGCTCGCCGTGCGGCTGGGGGACGACGGCGCCCGGATCGGCTTTGTGCTCATGCTAACGCTGGCGCTGCTGTTGCCGCTGCTGCTGGTGGCCGACTACCCGTGGCTGATGCTGGTGCTGTTGGTGGCCCCGCTGTGCCTCATGCCCTCCTGGACGATGCTGCGGGGGCGCGACCGGAAGTCGCTCATCCCCGTGCTCAAGCAGACGGGCATGATCAACCTGGCGTACGCCGCGCTCTTCGCCGTGGCGCTGGCCATCACGGTGGTGCTGCGCCCGTAGCTCGGTCGGGCCATAGCCCGGACGTGGTCCGGTCGTGAGGACGGACCACGCCTATTGCAGGCGGTCCTCCGCCGATTCGTCGTCCAACTCCACGGATCCCTTGCGGCGGCGCCGTCCGGACAGCAGGGAGCGAAGGTCCGCGGCGGCCTGCACACGGAGCTTGTTGAAGAAAAGATATGCCACGCAGAAGGCCACGACCATGGCGACGGCGGCCGCGAGCCACACGTTCTGGCCCAGGCCCCACGCGAGTGCGACGAAGACGATGAAAAACAGGGCGAACCGCAGGGCGGTGTACTTGAGAAACTGCACGAGCCAATTCTACGGTGGGCAACCGGTTCCCAGGTTCTTCACTAGACTGTGAAGATGGTCAGGAACATCATCGTGGCGGCTCTCGTAGCACTCGCCATCACGATCTACGCGCTCATCCAGTGCATCCGCACGCCCGCCCACGACGTGCGGAGCATCTCAAAACCCGCTTGGATCCTCTCCATCATCCTGCTGCCCCTGATTGGTGCCGGGCTGTGGTTTTGGCTGGGTCGACCGCGGTACGGCGATCCCGGGGTTCCGGGACGGAATCCGGGGCGGCCCGCGCCCCGTCCGTCGAATCCCGACGACGACGCCGACTTCCTCCGGGACCTGGAACGCCAGCGCCGCATGCGGGCCCGCGACGAGGAGTTGCGCCGCAAGGAGACGGAAGCCAAGGATCACGAGGAGAGGGACAAGGACGCCCCGCAGGATCCCCCGGCCGAGAAGTAGCCCAACCCGTTTACCCTGGAACGCGCCGGGCCCGGGCACGCACCCGGACCTTCGTGAGCGGGTTTGACCCTCCCTGAGCAACTTTTGGACGCATCCGGCATCCTGACTAGGCCTTCTGCGGCCGGTCCCCCGCAAAGCCGCTCACGACGGCCGCGGCGCCACAATGCACGACGGCGGCCGGTGCGGGCGGCCGTGCGGGCTAGACCCCGGCGTAGGAGTGCAGGCCGTTGAAGTAGATGTTCACGACGGTGAAGTTGAAGACCAGGCACAGGTAGCCGATGATGCTCAGCCAGGCCGAGCGTGAACCCGTCCAGCCCCGCGTGGCCCGGGCGTGCAGGTAGCCGGCGTAGACCACCCAGATCACGAAGCTCCAGACCTCCTTGGTGTCCCACCCCCAGTAGCGTCCCCAGGCCGCCTCCGCCCACACCGCGCCCGCCATCACGGTGAACGTCCACATCACGAACGCGACGGCGTTAATCCGGTACGCGAAGTTCTCCAGGGCCGCGGCGCTGGGCACCAGGCGGAGGAACGCTAGCTTGTCGGGCTTGCCCGCAGCCAGCCGGCTCTGGCGTTCGTGCTGCACCAGCTGCAGGACCCCCATCGCGAAAGTGATGGTGAACAGTGCCGAGGCGAAGACCGCGATGGAGACGTGGATGACCAGCCACGGGCTCTGCAGCGCCGGAACCAGGTGCGCAACCGGCGTCGGGAAACCCATCGTCGCGGCACACAGCATCAGGACGACGAGTCCGATGACGAACGTCCCCATGAAGCGCAGGTCCTTGCGGATCAAGGTCAGCAGGAACACGACGGCGACCACCAGGGCGCCGGTGGAGAGGAACTCGTACATGTTGCCCCACGGCACGCGTGCGGCGGCGATTCCCCGGCTGACGACGGCGAAGGCGTGGATGGCCACGGCGATCCACGCGACCGACACCGCGATGCGAGCGGCGGAACGCTTGCGGGATCCGGCGGTGTATTCCATGGACTCGTGAACCAGCGGTTCGCCGTGTCCGCCGTGCGCGCCGGTGCCCGCGTCGCCGGACCGACCGCCGGAGGCGCCCGCGCCGGCGTGGGCCAGCTGCCTCACTTCGGTGGCCAGGGCCTCCGACTCGAGTTGGCGGATGGTGGCGCTGGACTTGGCGAGGTCCCACGTGAAGGCAATGAACGCGACGGCGTAGGCCATTGCGGCCAGCAGCATGAAGAGGTCGCTGTAGGCGCCAAGGTCTGCGTTGATGGAGGGCATGGTTTCGGTCTCCTAGACTTTCGCCCGGTCGTAACCGGACCATTCACGCTCGAGAATCTTCTGGATTTCCTTGGCTTCCACCGATACCCGCGGATCCTCGCCGCGGGCCAGGAGCCCGTATTCGATGATACGCCCGCCCCGCGGAGCGTCTGTGCCGGCGGCGACGCCGGAGTCGGCCGGGGTACCCGGGACCGACGGTCCGGCCGGGACCACTTTGACCCATAGCCGTCGGCGCGGGGTGAACAGCGAGACGCCGAGCCCCAGCAGCGCCAGCGCCGCGAAGGTGGCCACGGGCACCTTGCCGGGATCGTGGTGGATGTCCAGCGCAACGTAGCGCTTGAGTCCGTCGAAGGAGATGGATCCCCTTCCGTCGGGCAGCTGGAGCGTCTGGCCGGCGTTGAGCACCAGCCCGCCGGCATCCAGGTTGCGGCTGTTCAGTTCGGTGAGTTCGTCGGTGTCCAGAACGTAGACGTTCTGCGGGTCCCCACCGTCCAGCCCGAGGTCGCCGTAGTACGAGTTGAGCTGCAGCTGCGGGAGGGCCGGTGCGGGATCCAAGGAGATTCCGATGCCGTTGGACTCGCCCGCCGTGGGCAGGAACAACCCGACGAACCCCAGCTGCTCCGGGCGCGCGTCGGGCGCCTTGAGCACCACGAGGGACGTATAGACGCCGTCCTGCGGGACGCCGATGACCGGACCCCGGTAGGCGATGTCGCCGTTGCCGTCCTTGACGGTCATCACCGGCGCGTAGCCGTTGCCGACCAGATAGACGTCGGAACCTCCGATGCGCAGCGGGTGGTTGACCTTCAGTTCCTCCTGCGTGGGTTCGCCGCCGGGCTCCCGGGTGGTGACGCTGGCGGTGAAGTCGATCGGCTGGCCGTAGTGGGTTTTCGATTCGCGGTCGAATTCGACCTCGAACTTGTCCAACACCACGGAGAACGGACGGAGCGCGTCCTCGTTGAACGCCGTCCCGGGCGAGAACGCGTCGTAGGCGACCAGCGTGTTGACGAACGACTCGCCCTCCACCACCAGGCGCTGGCCGCTGTAGCCGAAGGCGCCACCGATCGCGACGGACGCGAGCAGGCCGATCAGAGACGTATGGAACACCAGATTGCCGATTTCGCGGACGTAGCCGCGCTCCGCACCGACGGAGGGAACGTCCCCGTCGGGACGTTCCTGGACGCGGTACCCGCGCTTTTTCAGCAGCGCGGCGACGCTGGAGACGACGGCGGCGGACGACGGGCCGCCGTCGTCCTCCGGACCGAGCGCGACGGTGCCGTGCTCGGGTAGGCGGGACAGGCGCGCGGGCGTACGCGGCGGCGGCGTCTTGAGCGCCTGCCAGTGCTTCTTGGCGCGGGGGATGACGCAGCCGATCAGCGACGCGAAAAGCAGCAGGTAGATCGCGGAGAACCAGACGGACGAGTACACGTCGAACAGCTGGAACCGGTCCAGCCACTCCCCCAGGACTGGGTTGTTGGCCAGGTAGTCGGAGACCAGTGCCGGGTTCACCGGACGCTGCGGGAACAGCGAGCCGGGCACCGCGGCCACGGCGAGCAGCAGCAGCAGGAACAGGGCGGTCCGCATGCTGGTGAGCTGGGTCCACGCCCAACGGAGCATGCCGACGGGGCCGAGCGCCGGCATCGTGGCGTCTTTTTTGGGGGTCTTCGTCTCGGTCATCAAATCGGCAACCTCACCTCGTTGGCGAACCAGTCCTGCAGCTGCGTCACCCACGTACCCCAGAGCCCGGTGGCCATCAGGAGGCCAAGCAGGATGAGCATGGCTCCGCCGAAGCGCATCACGGTGCGCTGGTGGCGGCGGAAGAACGCGAGCGCGCCCATGCCCCGGCGCAGGCCGACGGCGATGAGCAGGAACGGCAGTCCCAGTCCCACGCAGTAGGCGAACGTGAGGGTCGCGGCCTTGGCGGGATCCGGGTTGGCGCCGCTGCTGAGCGCCAAGACCGCTGCGAGGGTCGGACCGATGCAGGGCGCCCACCCGAGGCCGAACGTCACCCCCAGCACGGGGGCGCCCCACAGCCCGGCGGGTGGCCGCGCGTGGATCTTGCGGTCGTTCTGCAGCCAGCCGAGTCCGCCCAGAAACACGATTCCCAGCACAATCACGACGACGCCGAGCAGCTGCGTGACCCAAGCGCCCTGGAACCGCAGCCAAATGGAGAGCTGCGCAAAGAGGACGCCGGCCAGCATGAACACGGCGGTGAAGCCGAGGATGAACAACCCGATCCCCGCCACCATTCGCCCGCGCTTCTGCTCCTCGAGGTCCGCCCCGGTCAGCCCCGTCACGTACCCGAGGTATCCGGGCACGAGCGGCAGCACGCACGGCGACAGGAAGGAGACCAGCCCGGCGAGGATGGCCACCGGGACGGCAAGCAGCAGCGAGCCGTCCTGGACCACCTCGGCGAACGGGTTGGCTTGGGCCGCGATGCCGCCCAAACCAGTGGAAACAAGTGGACTCACGAGGTCTCGGCGACCCGGTCGGCGATCAGCGTCTTCAGGGTGTTCTTCTCGGCGACGCCGAGGATCCTAGCGGCAACCCTGCCCCGCTTGTCAATCACCAACGTGGTGGGAACGGCCTGCGGGGGGACGAACTCCGTCATGGCCAAAAGGATGGCGCCGTCGCGGTCCGGCATGGAGGGGTACTCGATGCCGAAGGTCCGCTCGAACGCCGAGGCGGTCGGTTCCTCGTCGCGCACGTTCACGCCGATGAACTCGACGCCCTGGTCCGCGAACTCCTTGCTGAGTTCGGCCATGTGGGGGGCCTCGACGCGGCACGGCGCGCAGGCCGCGTACCAGAAGTTCAGGACGGTGACCTGGCCGGCCCAGGCGGCGGAGTCCACCGCGTCGCCGTCGTACGTCGTGCCCGTGACCTGAACGGCCTCGCCGCGGGACTCGGCCGCGTACTCCTCCACGGATCCGTCGCCGGCGATGTAGTTCTTGTTGTTGCCTGCGCGGGCCTGCGCCGCCAGCGGGTCCTCGACAGCGGAACACGCCGCCAGCGGGACAGCCGCCGCGAAGAGTGCCGCCGCGCGCAGGATGGATCGGCGGTTCGGGCGCGGGGACAGGGACGACTGCAGGGGCATGGTCAGGCTCCGGGGATGTTCGCGGCGTTGGCCAGCAGGTCGAAGCACGGCTCCGAGTAGCGCACGGCGGCGAGGTGGTCGCCGTCGAACTCCAGGCTGGTGATGGAGGCAAGCGTGCACTCGCGCTTGCGTGGGTCGTGCCAGAGGCGTCGGTTCTCCGCGGCGAGGCGCGTCACCCAGATCGGCAGCTGGTGCGCCACGAGAATCGCCTCCGCGCCGGGTCCACCGAGTTCGACAGCGGCGTCGCGGTGCTCCCGCACGGCCTCCATCACGCGGGCGACCTGCTCGCCGTAGGGCTCGCCCCACGAGGGCCGGATGGGGTTGACCAGCGCCGGCCAATGCCGCGGATTGCGCAGTTGGCCCTTGATGCCGGACAGACCCTCGAAGTAGTTGGCGGCCTCGATGATGCGCGGCTCGGTGACTATGTCCAGGCCCAGTGCGGACGACGTCGGCGCGGCCGTCTCCTGCGCGCGCGTCAGCGGGGACGCGACAAGACGCACGATGTTGGAACCGGCGTCGCGCCTGGCGGCGAAGTGCCCGGCGACGCGGTCGGCCATGGCGCGGCCCAGCGCGGACAGGTGGAACTCGGGAAGCCGCCCGTAAAGCACCTTGTCCGGGTTGTGGACTTCCCCGTGGCGGAGAAGGTGAACCGTCGCAGTAGGCATGCATCCAGTGTCTCAAACGATGTGGCCGTCGCCTAAAACGAGCGCATGACAAGCATCACGGGCGGTTCCGGGAACCTTTTGCGGCGCCTTGGGCACGCCGTCGGTTGGTCCGAATCGTCCGGCGTGATGATGCGGCGGACGGTGTGCCTGCGGATATCGTGGGAAGCAGCATCCATTCCGCGCAGGAGGAACCATGAGCACCCCCGACAACACCCCAGAAGTTCCGGAACCACCGCGCTACGGCCAGCGGCTTCCCGAGGGCCAGGCGCCCGGCGGACAGCCCGGCCAGTACGGCCAGCAGGGCTCGGCCGCGCCGTCGTCGTACGGCCACTACGGGCAGGTGCCTCCGGTGGGCCCCTCGCCCTACGGTGAGCCGGGCCAGGCCTACGGCTACCAACAGCCAATGCCCGGCAGCGCCGGCTTTGGAGGACCCTCGGAACCGCTGGTCCGGCCGAAGGAGCTGGACATCTCGTTCTGGCTCATTCTGGCCGCCGGCGTCCTGACGCTCCTCTCCGGCCTGGCGCTGCTCCTCATCCCGGGAATGGCGGAGTCGATCATCGAGCAGGCGATGGCGCAGGACCCGGCGACGCGCGCTCAGCTAGAGGAGGCCGGGTTCGACACCGCCGCGATGGTGCCGGTGGTCAAGGCCATCGGTATGGTCGCCATCATCCTCAGTGCCGCGATCTACGCGTTGATCGCGTTCTTCATCCGCAAGGGCAGCAACGGCGCGCGGATTACCGGCACCGTCTTCGCGGCGGTCTCCCTGTTTGGACTCGCCGGTGCGGCCACCGGCGACTGGACCGGTGTGATCACCGTGCTGCTGGGCGTGGCCGGCATCGTCTTCGCCTGGCTCAAGCCGTCCAGCGCGTATATCGCGGCGCGCAAGGCCCAGAAACACGGTGGCTACGGCGGTTACGGGAGGTAGCCTCCGGATCCGGCGCGGACCGTCGTGAGCGGCTTTGCAAGCCCTACCCCGGAAACTCCCTAGTCAGGGCCGGCCGGTTCCCGCAAAGCCGTTCAGCGAGGGCCAAAGCAGCTCAGGATGGCCCGCTCGCGGGGGCAGTCGCCCGGGCCGCTCAGACCGACGGCTGGCTGGTGGCGTTCACCGCGTGGTAGGCGAGGATCTGCAACTCTCGCGCCATGTCCACCTTGCGGATCCGCACGCCCTCCGGAACCTGGAGAACAACGGGCGCGAAGTTCAGGATGTTCACGACGCCGGCGCTCACCACGCGGTCGCAAAGTTCCTGGGCGGCGGGCCCTGGGACGGCGAGGACGGCCATGTTGACGCCGAGTTCGGGAAAAACGTTTTCCAACTCCGCGGAGTCGAGGACGGTCAGGTCGGCGATCGGCCGCCCGATCAGGTCCGGCGCGCCATCCATCACGGCCACCAGGCTGAAGCCGGCGCTCCGGAATCCCGCATAACCGGTGAGCGCGCGGCCCAGGTTACCGGCTCCGAGGATTGCGACGCGCCAGTCGCGGGTTAGCCCCAGGGTCTCAGAGATGAAACGGGCCAACACCCCCACTTCGTAGCCCACGCCGCGTGTCCCGAACGTGCCGAGCAGGGACAGGTCCTTGCGGAGGATCGCCGAGTTCACGCCGGCTGCGTCCCCGAGCCGTTCGGAGGACACGGTTTCGATTCCGTCCGTGCCGAGGGCATCCAGTGCCCGGAGGTACATGGTCATACGCCCCAAGGTGGCTTCGGGAAGCGGCTTGTCCGGTTTCCTCACGCGGTCAGCAGCCGTTCGAGTCGCGCGGGGTCGATGACCCAGAAGTCCCGAGGCACGCCATCGATGAGCAGCACCGGAATTTCCTCGCCATGCCGCGTCAGGAGCTCCGGATCGTCGTCGATGCGGCGCTCGGCCCACTCGACGCCAAGGCGCTCGGCGACGGCGGCAACGGTTTCGTGGGCCGCCTCGCAGAGGTGGCATCCCTCGCGGGTCAGCAATTCGACGCGAGGATTGGTGGCAGGATCCATGGTTCCAATCTACCGCCGCTCCCCTGCGGGCCCCACGTGCGTGACGGTCGCCGACGCGATCCGTGCGCTCCCGTTTGCCTTAGACTGGCGGCATGCCCCAGCCGAAGACCGGCCGCGCCGTGACGTCGCCGGTGCGCCACATGTCCGGCGCGGAGGCGGCGTTCTTCGACGTCGACAACACCATGATGCGCGGTGCCAGTCTCTTCGCCGTCGCCCGGAAACTCCATGCGCGCGGCGTCTTCAGCTTCCGGCAGGCCGCCCTCTTCGCATTCAGGCAGGCACGGTTCATCGTCGCCGGCGAAAACCTGACGGAAATCCATAAGATCCGCGACGAGGCCCTCGCACTGGCCGCCGGGTTCCTGGTCGACGACATGACCGCGCTCGGCGACGAGGTCTTCGACGAATTCATCGCCTCCAACATCTGGCCGGGTACGCGCGCTTTGGCAGACCAGCACCTCCGCGCGGGACGCAACGTCTGGCTGGTGACGGCGACTCCACTGGAGGTCGCGTCCGTGATCTCGCGCCGCCTCGGCCTGACCGGCGCATTGGGCACCATCGTGGAGCAGGACGCGGGCGTCTACACGGGCCGGCTGGTGGGCGAAATCCTGCACGGGGAGGCCAAGGCGGAGGCGGTGCGCGATCTGGCGCTACGCGAAGGCCTGGATCTGCGGCGCTGCTGGGCCTACAGCGATTCCCACAACGACGTCCCGCTACTTGAGGCCGTGGGTCATCCCGTTGCCATCAATCCGGACGGGCGCCTGCGCCGCCACGCCGCGCGGCACAGCTGGCCGGTCTACGACTTCCGCACCGGACGGGCCGCCGCGACCCTGGGCCTGAAGGCCGCCACGGTTTCCGGCGCCGCCTACGGTCTGTGGCGCGCGCTGGCAGTCCTGCGCCGGTCCTGAACGTCCGGGACATGGAACGACGGAACGCTACTTCTTGTTGCGGCGCTGGTGGCGGGTCTTGCGAAGCAACTTGCGGTGCTTCTTCTTGGCCATACGCTTGCGGCGCTTCTTGATAACAGAGCCCATTGGTTCCTCACAGACTGTTGGTTGGTGGTTGCTTTCCGACCGCGGGGCAACCGGGCGCAACCAACATGGACGTTAAACGTTCCTTAACAGATTACCCTGTTCCGGAGCGCGTCTCGGACCACGGGACTCAGGCGGTCTCCGAGGTCCCCTCGACGCAGGCGGTTCGCAGGTAATCCCCGACGGCCGTCTCCGGAACGCGGTACGAACGGCCGAACCGGACGGCGGGGAGCTCCCCCGAGTGCACCAGCCGGTACACCGTCATCTTCGAAACCCGCATCACGTCGGCGACCTCGCCCACCGTCATGAATTGCGCGTCCGAGAAGTTCCTAGCGTCAGCCATCCCCAATTGTCTCCTGATCCGGGCAGATTCCATCGTTTGATGGCGGCGCGTTCATTGCCTCCGTGGGCATGAGCCGTCCATGCTCACAGTAGTGGCTGGTGTGGCAAAAGTGAAACCCCTGGTCGTGGGATTCACGACCGCCTACGAATCGCCTCCGCCAGGTCGGCCAGCAGCCCCCGGGTGGTGTCCCACCCCATGCACGCGTCCGTGGACCGACTGCCCGTAAACGACTGGCCCGTCGGTCCCCCCGGGGCCAACTTTTGGGCCCCTTCGACCAGGAAGCTCTCCGCCATCACGCCGGCAATACCTCGTTCTCCCGTCCCGATTCGTCGCGCCAAGTCACCGAGTACCGTGGCATGGCGTACGTGGGACTTGCCGCAGTTGGCGTGGCTGGCGTCGATCACCAGACGCGGATTCACCCCTCGCGACGCCAATTGCGCGGACTCCGCGGCAACGTCGCTTTCGCCGTGGTTGGGGCCGTTCGCGCCGCCACGCAGCACCACATGGGCATCCCGGTTGCCGCGGGTCGCGCCGAGGCTGGCGCGGCCGCCGTCGTCCATCCACAGGAAGCTCTGCGGCGGCGGCCGAGCACGCGTCCAATGCGACCTGCAGTCCGCCGTCGGTGCCGTTTTTGAAGCCCACCGGCATGGACAGCTCCGACACCAGTTGGCGGTGGATCTGGCTTTCCGTGGTCCGCGCTCCGATGGCTCCCCAGGGCACGAGGTCCGCGAGGTACTGCGGACTCATCGGCTCGAGGAACTCGGTGGCGGCGGGCAGGCCGAGGGCGCCGACGTCGAGCAGGAACCGGCGGGCGGTGCGCAGACCCGCGGCGATGTCGTGGCTGCCGTCCAGGGCGGGGTCGTTGATCAGGCCCTTCCAGCCCACGGTGGTCCGCGGCTTCTCGAAGTAGGTGCGCATGACCACGACCAGTTCGCCGCGGTGGCGGGCAGTTCGTCCACGAGCTGCCCGGGGGTCTCGGTGAAGGAATCGATCCGTTCGTTGGCGTTGGGGAGGGCGCGGGACTCGGCCGTGGTGGTCATGGTGATCCCTTTCGGTGCGGAGCCTACTCCGGCAGACCCGCCCGATTCCCGTCACCGGGTGTTCGAACGCCTTCAGGGCCGCCTGGAAATGGCAAAGGACCTCGAGCATGGGCTCGGGTCCTGGTCGGCTGTGACGCGCCACCCCTAGATGCCCGGGGCGCGGCGCAGGCCACGGTAGTCGCTCGCGAAGTGCACCAGCGGATCGTCCGCCCGTCCGGATTCCATGCCCCTCCCCATGGACACCACCTCTCCCACGACGACCAGATGCGTGGCGGCCTGCATCGTGTCCACCGTGCGGAGCTCGAACCACGCCAGGGCACCCTCGACGACGACGGCCCCGGTGGCGGGGGCGCGCCGGAAGGGCACCTGGTTCAACAGTCCGAAGACCGGGTTCCCGGGGCTTGCCAGCCAGTTGGCGATGCCTTGCTGGTCGGCCGCCAACAAGGACAGCGTCCAGTAGCCGGCGGACTGGACCGCGTCGGCGATGCGCCCGTCACCGTACAGGGACACCAGCATGGTCGGCGGGTCGCAGGAGACATCGAGGTAGCCGGTCACCGTCGCGGCGACGTCGTGCCCGCGCTCGCGCGTGGCCACGACGGCGACGCCGGAGGCGATGTCCGCCGCGAGTTCCCGGTAGGCGTCCGCGTCGTCCTCCGGCGAATCGCCGGATCCCATGAGGCGCGCTTCCGGCGGATCGGTCAGTTCCATGCCCTCATCGTCGCAGACCGCGGCCCGGCCGCCGGTCGAGACAGCCCGGTCCGGGCGTGCGGCGACCGTCACGGGGAAGGGGTGGTGGAGGCGGGCTTCCCGGCCGGACTGGATGGGGTCGCCGGTACGGGCTTCTTGGACGGCGCGGGTGTCTTCGAGGGGACGGGGTTCTTGGCCGGAGCGGAAGCGGACTCCTGCGCGTCGAGGATGGCCTGCACCTCGACGTTGTTCAGGAGTTTCCACGGCGAGTCCTGCGAGCCCTGCATGGCCGCCTCGGGACTCTGCGCCGTGTTCCACCACTTGGATTCCATGACGCGCCCGTCGAACACGATCCGATCCCTCTTGACGTACACGTCCGTAGGCGACCATTCGGGATAGAGCCCGGCGGGAGCCGCGACAACGGGACGGGGCTTGTCGCCGGGCAGCACGGGGCCGACCAATGTCCACGGCGTGACTCCCGCGTTACCCACTGGCGCGTCGGGTGCCACGTCCTCGTTCCACCACTTGGCCTCGTAGACATTGCCCCGCCAGACGGCTCGGTCGCCCTCGACGAAGGTCGCCTCCTGGTTCCAGACCGGGTAGGGGCTGGTGGCCGGGTTGTCGACGATGGCCGATTCGACGGGCGCGGGCGCCGGCGCGGACGACGCCGGTGCGCGGTTCGCGGGGGCGGCGTTCCCGATGCCACGCGACAGAATCTGTGCGAATTCCCCGGGGGTCTGCGCGGTGCCGCTGCAGTTGTTGGAAACGCGGGTGGCGTCGGGGAAATTCGGGCCGCAGGCCTGGTCGCGGTTCGCGGACCAGAAGGACATCCTGCCCACGTTCACCTCGACGGCGAACCGGTTCAGTGACTCGGCGTCGTCCGTCGTGAGTATTTCGCCCAGGAGGTCGTTCTGGCCGATCATGGGCGTCAGGCCGATCTTGCGCCAGAGGCTCTGTTCGCCGATCCGCTCGTCGCGCTCGGCGTACGCCTGAGCCAGCTGGGCGTGGGCGCTGCGGGCGGTCTGGATCGCCGCGTCGGCCATCGAATCGCCGGGCGCCCGGGACTCGCCGTAGTTCATGGTCATGAGATTGACGCCAGCCAGGTCGAGGCCTGCGTCCAGCATGCGGTCGACCTCCGCAAGCCCCTCCGCCGTCAGACCGAAAGTGGCGGCCGGCAGCGTCAGCCAAACCTCAAGGGGCTCGCCACCTGCCGCGCGGTCCGACTGCTACCCGGCGACCGCCAATGCCCGGCGTTCTCCGCCGTCGGCGTCCGTCAGGTCGTCGCCTTCGATATCCAGGTCCAGCGTCTTCGACTCGTAGCGGTCAAGCAACGCCGCGTAGGCCGCCCGCAGGGCCACCGGGTCCGAACACGCGGTGGCCGGTTCGTCGTTGAGCAGCCCCCCGGTCGAGACGACGATCTCGCCCCCGGCCTCCCGCACGCGGGCCGCCCGCCGGTCCAGATCGAAAGTCTCGGCCGCCGAATCCATTGTGTAGAAGCTTCCCCACGATGGCTGGCACGGCTCCTCCAGATCCGCCACGGCGAACGCCAGCACGACCCGCTCCCCCGGAGCCACGTTGCCGCCGATGTCGTAGAACGGAGTCGAGGTCGCATCCACGTAGGAGCCGAACCACTGCCGGCCCTGCCCCGCGGCGGCTGAGTCCTGCGCCTTGCCCCAGACCAGAACGGAGGCGGCAGCCAATCCGCACACGACCGCGAGAACGATGATGAGACGGGTCGGCGACAGGCGTCGGCCCTCGAATATCGATGCCATATTTCCCCCCAAGGTATCGGTGGCGGAACCCCTCCGCCACGCGGGTACGGTGTCGGCCGCGGCTTCGGTCGGATCCCCATCCGGCCGTCGTCCGCGCTTCCCGGCACGTACCCATGGACACAGTAGCCCCCTGCGCTAAGGTTGTCCCAAGTCACGCGTCATTCGTTGCGTGACCGCGATGGGGATCGCGTATTTCGGGGGAAATTGGGGAAACCATGAACAAGACGATTGTCGATGCCGCCACGACCGGCGATGAGACCGACACCGGCGCCGGACCGCGCCGCCGCCAGTGGGGAGCGGAGAAACGGTCGGAACCGCTCTCGCTCGTTCACCCGCGGCCTTCCACTGCGAAGCTGGCCTGGGGGCGCGTAGCCATCGTTTCCACGATTCTCGCGTGGATCGCCTACGTCGTCTCCACGATCCTGCGCCAGCTGGCCAACAATCCCAACGTCGGCTTCCGCTTCCAGTTCGAAGCCGTGCTGTACCTGGTGGTGGTCACGTTCCTGACGTTCTCCGCCCTGATGTACCTCACGGCCCGGCAGGGCGCCCTGCACCGCTTCGCCGAACACCGGCGGGTTCCGCGCGGCGAGCTGGACCGGCACTTCCGCGACCACGACCACGGCATCACGGTCCTGGTTCCCAGCTACGCCGAGGAGCCATCGGTGGTCCGCGGAACGCTGTGGTCCGCCGCCCTGCAGGAGTTTCCGTCGCTGCGGATCGTCCTGTTGATCGACGACGCGCCATTTTCCGACGATCCGCAGGTCCGCCTCCGGCTCGAGGAGACGCGACGGTTGAGCGGCGAGATCCAGGCAGCGCTCGACGCTCCCCACCGCGCCGCCGCCCTGGCCCTCGAGTCGTTCCGCATTCGCCGTTCCGCCGGCGCGGAGGACACCACCCTCTTGGAGGGGTTGGCTGCCAGCTACCGACGCTCCGCCGAATGGATCGACTCCATGGCGGAAACCGAGCAGGTCCACGACCATGTGGACGAGTTCTTCGTCGACTCGGTGCTCATGGGCCTGTCCCGCGAACTCCGGTTGACGCTGCTTGCCCTGGAGGCCGCGGCCGCCCAGCGGGAGGCGCCGGAGGCGGACCGCATGGAGGAACTCCACCTCCGCCTGGTCCGGATCTTCAAGGCGGACCTCGGGCACTTCGAGCGCAAGCGTTTCGCCAGCCTGTCCCAGGAAGCCAACAAGGCCATGAACCTGAACTCCTACATCTCACTCATGGGCAAGTCATGGCGGTCGGAACAGCTCGGGGACAATCTGGTGCTGCGCGAGGCACCGGACGACGCCGCGGACCAGGGCCCGCTCGACGGGATCCTGCAGGTGCCGGATTCCGAATACCTGTTGACGCTCGACGCCGATTCGTTGCTGCTGCGCGACTACTGCCTGCGGCTGGTGTACTTCCTGGAGTCGGAGGAGAACGCCCGCATCGCGGTCACGCAGACGCCGTACTCCTCGTTCCGCGGCGCACCGACGAGGATCGAGCGCATCGCCGGCGCGACGACGGACATCCAGCACATTCTGCACCAGGGCAAGACCCGCTACAACGCGACTTTCTGGGTGGGGGCCAACGCCGTCATCCGCAAGCGCGCCCTCATGGACATCGTCGAGGTCAACACGGTGGGCGGGCACGAAATCCGGACCTACATCCAGGACCGGACCGTCGTCGAGGACACGGAGTCCAGCATCGACCTCGGCACGCACGGCTGGGGGCTTTCCAACTATCCCGAGCGCCTCAGCTACAGCGCCACGCCACCGGACTTCGGGTCCCTCGTGGTGCAGCGACGGCGGTGGGCGAACGGCGGCCTGCTGATCATGCCCAAGTTCTGGGCGCAGCTCCGGGAGCGCCGCCACCGCCACGAACGCCTCGGCTTCAGGGAAGTGCTCCTGCGGACGAACTACATGTCCTCGATCGCCTGGGCGAGCCTGGGACTGGTCTTCCTGCTGGCCTACCCCTACGACAGCAGGCTGCTGAGCCCGCTGATCTTCGCGGCCGCCGTTCCCTACTTCCTCTGCATGGGGAGCGACCTGCGGGACTGCGGCCACCGCTTCAGCGACATCTTCCGGATCTACGGCTTCAACCTCGTTCTCCTGCCCGTTAACATCGCCGGTGTCGCCAAGTCCATCCAGCAGGCCTTCACCGGCGCCAAAATCCCCTTCGCGCGCACGCCCAAGGTCCGCGACCGCACGGCGGCCCCCGGCGTCTACGTCTTGGTCCCGTACCTGATCGTCGCGTTCTCGCTACTCACGCTGTGGCGCGACATCGAGGGAGAAAACTGGGGCAACGCCGCCTTCGCGGGGATCAACGCGCTACTGGCCGCCTTCGCGATCCGCGCCTACATCGGCATCAAGAACTCCATCGCGGACATGTCGCTCGGACTCGTGTCCTGGCTCTTCGTGGCACCGCGGAAAAGGAGCGCCCCGGCGGCCGAGCGGCCCGAGGCCACACCGGAGACCGCGGATTGGACCACCATCCTGTATCAGGGCGACCGGCGGCTCAACCGCGACCTCCGCAGGAGGGGTGACCGCCGACGGCGGATCGGCGTGTAGTTCCGGCGCCGTCCCACGCCGCGGCGTCGGACGGCGCCGCTAAACGACGCCGAGGGCCAGCATCGCGTCGGCGACCTTGACGAAGCCGGCGATATTGGCTCCGGCGACGTAGTTGCCCGGCATGCCGTATTCCTCGGCCGTCTCGGCACAGCGAGCGTGGATGTCGACCATGATGTTGGCCAGCCGCTGCTCCGTGTAGTCGAAGCTCCACGAGTCCCTGCTGGCGTTCTGCTGCATCTCCAACGCCGAGGTTGCCACGCCTCCTGCGTTGGCGGCCTTGCCCGGGCCGAAGAGCACGCCGGCCTCCTGGAAGATCGCGGTGGCCGAGGCGGTGCACGGCATGTTGGCGCCCTCGGCAACGGCCACGACGCCGCGTTCGACCAGACGCTTGGCGGCGACGTCGTCGAGCTCGTTCTGCGTCGCCGACGGCAGTGCCACGGTTCCGTCGACGTCCCAGACGCTGCCGCCTTCGACGTACTTCACGGAGGCGCCGCGGCGTGCGGCGTATTCGCTGACGCGTCCGCGCTCGACCTCCTTGATTTCCCGCAACAGGGTCAAGTCGATCCCGGCCTCGTCGACGATGTAGCCGGAGGAGTCCGAGGCGGTGATGGCACGGGCGCCCAACTGCTGGGCCTTCGCGATGGCGTTCAGCGCGACGTTGCCCGATCCGGAGACCAGCACGGTCTGTCCGTCGAAGCTCGCCCCGCGGGTCTTGAGCATCTCCTCGGCGAAGAGCACGGCGCCGAAGCCCGTTGCCTCGGGTCGGACCAGGGATCCGCCCCAGCCGGTTCCCTTGCCGGTGAGCACGCCGGACTCGTAGCGGTTGGTGATGCGTTTGTACTGGCCGAAGAGATAGCCGATCTCGCGTCCGCCCACGCCGATGTCGCCGGCTGGGACGTCCGTGTACTCGCCGATGTGGCGGTAGAGCTCGGTCATGAACGACTGGCAGAAGCGCATGACCTCCGCGTCGGACTTGCCGCGGGGGTCGAAGTCGGATCCGCCCTTGCCGCCGCCGATCGGCATGCCGGTCAACGCGTTCTTGAAGATCTGCTCGAAGCCGAGGAACTTCACGATCCCCAGATACACGGAGGGGTGGAAGCGCAGTCCGCCCTTGAACGGCCCCAGCGCGGAGTTGAACTCGACGCGGAATCCGCGGTTGATCCGCACCCGACCGTTGTCGTCGGTCCACGCGACGCGGAAGATGATCTGGCGTTCCGGCTCGCACATGCGCTGGAGGACGGCGGCGTCGGCGTATTCGGGATGGCGTGCCACCACCGGGTCCAGACTCTCGAACACCTCGGTGACCGCCTGGTGGAACTCGGCTTCCCCCGGGTTGCGGAAGAAAACCTCTTCGCGGATCTTCGCTAGGTGCTGTTCCATGTGGTTCTCCCGACGTTGTGGGTCCCGACGCAATCTGTGCGTCTGCGCGTTTCTTTCGCCACGACACCCTTCCACGGAAGGCACCGGCGCGGCCAACGGGCGGCAACAAACGCCGGATCGACGCGTAACTCTGAGTCCACCGTCACATGGCGCGGAAGATGTTCGCCGCTAGCGCCTCCGCCCGAACTTGGGTTTCGGAAGCCGGTCCAGGAGGTCCTGCGCCCTGCCGGTGACCTGCTCCACAGTGCGGCCAACGGTCCGCCCAAGTTGCTGGCCGGGCTGGCCCGGCAGCGCCGGAACCGTGGCCAGTTCCGCGTGTACGCCCGGCGCCGATGCAACCATGGGTACGCGCGCGGTCCCGGGACGCGCCCGGGGCGCCGCGAACGGCACGGCGGGAACGACGTCGGCCGCGGCGTCCGCTACCGGAACAAACGACGTCAGCCAGGCCGCCGCATCCTGGAACACTCCGGGATCCACGGCGTAGAACCGACGTTGGCCGTCCGCACGGGTCGTCACCAGTCCGGCCTCGCGCAGCACTTTCAGGTGCTTCGAAACCGTCGGTTGGCTGACGCCCAGGGTGTCAACCAGTTCCCCTACCGAGCGGTCCCCCGGCCGCAGCGCGTCCAGGATGCGGCGCCGCGTGGGTTCCGCGATAACAGGGAAAAAATCGTCGATGGCCATCCCATCACCTTATCCGCATATACGCTGGCAAGCATTTTGCCGCGGGGGCAACAGGCATCCGGCCCAAGGGTCAGTCAAACCAGGGATCCAGCCCGTGCAGCGGGAAGATTTCCTTCCGGGTGGCCATGATCGTCCGGTCCACCGGATCGGCGGGATCGTAGCCGACCTCCCACGAACGCCACCAGACGTCGGCGTCGTCGCCCATGGTCACCGGCGCGGCGAGGCCATAGCGATCGGTAACGTACTCGCGCCAGGGTTCGGGAACCCGCATCGTCAGCGGCACGGGCTTGCCCGCCGCGATGGCCACCAGATGGCTCCAGGCCCTGGGAACGACGTGCGTGAGGTTGTACCCGCCGCCGCCGGTGGCGATCCAGCGACCGCCGCAGAAACGGTCCGCGAGGTCCCGGATGTCCAGCATGTTCTGGCGCTGCCCGTCGACGCTCAGCCGGAGGTTGCTCAGCATGTCCTCCCGGTGGCCGTCGCATCCGTGTTGGCTGACAATCACCTCCGGCGCAAAGGCCGCGGTCAGCTGCGGGACCACGGCGTGGAAGGCCCGCAACCACGCCGCGTCGGTCGTGCGGGCCGGCAACGCCACGTTCACGGCCGTGCCCGGCGCCCCGGGACCACCGGTCTCATTGGCGAATCCGGTACCCGGGAACAAGGACATTCCCGATTCGTGCAGCGACACGGTCATGACCCTCGGGTCGTTCCAGAAAAGGCTCTGCGTCCCGTCGCCGTGGTGCGCGTCGACATCGACATAGAGGACGCGCGACACCCCGGAATCGAGCAGCCGTGTGATGGCGACCGCCGTGTCGTTGTAGATGCAGAATCCGCTGGCCCGCCCGCGGGCGGCGTGGTGCATGCCGCCCCCGAAGTTGACCGCGTGCACGGCCGTTTCGTCGAGAATCGATTCGGCCGCCGCCAGCGATCCGCCGGCCAACCTCGCGCTGGCCTCGTGGATCCCCGCGAACAGCGGATTGTCGTCGGTCCCGAGTCCGCGTTCCTCGTTCGGCTCGTCGGGGTGTTCGCTGACATGGCGGACCGCTTGGATGTAGTCGCGGTCGTGGACGCCGGCCAGGATGTCGTCGCCCGCAACCCGGGGCTCGATGAGGCCGATGTTTGGCAAATCGATGAGTCCCAATGACCGCGAGAGCCGCATCGTCAGGTCCAGTCGCGCCGGGTGCATGGGATGGCCGTCCCCGAAGTGATAGGCCATCATGTCCGCACTCCAGACGATCCGCGTGGGCGGTGCCGGCACCGTGTTGTTGCTCATCACACCTCAGGCTACGCGAATGCGGCCCCCGGGCGCCCAGTGAGACGTGGCCGTCGTCACGGGCGGACTCCCGCCGGGGCGGCGTCGAGGTGGTTTACTGAGAACTGGCGACAGGAGGGTCCTGCGCCCGAGCACGCCACGGAGCCGACCGGTACCCATGCCCGCACCGCAACAGACGTCACGCCCCACGGGCCTCGGCGTGTTCGCGCGCGCCCTGACCGGCGTGCGGGACTTCGTCGATACGCTCGCGGCCGCGTCGCCGGCCCGTTTGGCACTCGCGGTGTTCTTCCTCGTCATCACGGTCTTCACGCTGCTGCTGTCTTTGCCGGCGTCCGCAGCCGACGGCGACATGACGCCGCTCCACGATGCGCTATTCACGGCGGTCTCCGCCGTCTGCGTCACGGGCCTGACCGTGGTCTCGACCGCGGACCACTGGTCCTTCTTCGGCCAGGTGGTCATCCTGGTGGGCATCTTCGTCGGCGGCCTGGGCATCATGACGCTGGCGTCGCTGCTGTCCCTGGCGGTCAGCAGGCGCCTGGGCGTGCGCGGCAAACTGTTGGCGCAGCAGTCGATGAACACGCAAAACGTCGGCCGCCTGGGCGAGGTCGGCACGCTCTTGCGCATCGTCATCACCACCTCCGTGGTGATCGAGCTTTTGCTGGCCGCCATGCTCACCCCGCGCTTCATGGTCCTCGGCGAACCGTTTGGACAGGCCCTGTGGCACGGAACCTTCTATGCCATCTCGGCCTTCAACAACGGCGGATTCACGCCACACAGCGACGGACTGATCCCCTACGAGACGGACCTGTGGATCCTGGTCCCGCTGATGATCGGCGTGCTGATCGGCAGCCTCGGCTTCCCCGTGCTGATGGTGTTGGTGACGTTCGGCCCCAAGATCCGGCAATGGACCCTGCACACCAAGCTGACGCTGACGGTCACCGGCATCCTCTTCGCCGCCGGTGCCCTGGTCTGGGGCATTCTCGAGTGGCAGAACGCGTCGACCATCGGGGGGATGAACGACGGCGACAAAGTCATCAACGCCGTTTTCGCCTCGGTGATGACCCGCTCGGGGGGCTTCAACCTCGTGGACCAGAACCAGCTCGAATCCTCCACCATGCTCTTCACCGATGCACTGATGTTCGCCGGCGGCGGTTCCGCGTCCACGGCGGGCGGCATCAAGGTCACGACCATCGCCGTCATGTTCCTGGCGATCGCCGCGGAGGCGCGAGGCGACACGGACGTCAAGGCGTTCGGCCGCCGCATTCCGGAGGGCACCATGCGCGTGGCGATCTCGGTGGTGGCGTTGGGCGCCACGCTCGTCAGCGTCGCGGCGGGCTTGCTCCTCGGCATCACCGACGAGCCGCTGGACCGCGTCCTGTTCGAGACCATCTCCGCGTTCGCCACCGTGGGACTCAGCACCAACCTCAGCGCGGAGCTCCCGCCGTCGGGCAAGTACGTGCTCTCCGCCCTGATGTTCGCCGGGCGCGTCGGCACCATTACACTGGCCGCGGCGCTCACGCTGCGCCAGCGCGACCAGCTGTACCACTTCCCCGACGAGAGGCCGATCATTGGCTGAGAACAAGACGAACCACAACGCCCCGGTGCTGGTGATCGGCCTGGGCCGGTTCGGTTCCGCCGTCGCGGAGCAGCTGGTTCGCCAGGGCCGCGAGGTGTTGGCCATCGAGCGCAACGCCGAACTGGTCCAGAAGTGGGCGGGGACCCTGACGCACGTGGTGGAGGCGGACGCGACGAACGTCGACGCCCTGCGCCAGCTCGGCGCCCAGGACTTCACCTCCGCCGTCGTCGGCGTGGGCACCTCGATCGAATCGTCGGTGCTGATCACCGTCAACCTCGTGGATCTGGGGATCGAGCACCTTTGGGTCAAGGCCATCACGCCTTCCCACGGCAAGATCCTCAGCCGGATCGGTGCCAACCACGTCATCTACCCCGAGGCCGACGCCGGTGTCCGAGCTGCCCACCTGGTCGGCGGCCGGATGCTGGACTTCATCGAGTTCGACGATGGCTTCGCGATCGTGAAGATGTACCCGCCCAAGGAAACGCAGGGGTTCACGCTGGGCGAATCGCAGGTGCGTTCCAAATACGGCGTCACGGTGGTTGGGGTCAAGAGTCCGGGCGAGGACTTCACCTACGCGCAGCCCGACACCAAGGTGACCCGGCGCGACATCCTGATCGTCTCCGGCCACGTGGACTTGCTCGAGCGCTTCGCGTCACGTCCGTAGGGGCGTTGGCCGGGCCGACAGTCCGGCCCGGCCGGCTTAGCCGGCCAGTTCGCGGCTGATCTCCGCCGCGCGCTCGGACGCCGCGCGGGCCCCGCGCGAGACGATCGCCGGCAGACCCTCCGCTTCGAACGTCGCGATGGCCTTTTCCGTGGTTCCGTTGGGGCTGGTGACGCTCTTGCGCAGCGCCGCGGGGTCGGCGGACTCGTCGTCGAGCATCAGTCCGGCCCCGGCCACCGTGGCGCGCGCCAGGTCCCGCGCCAAGTCCGCGTCGAGCCCCAGGTCCACGCCCGCCTTCGCCATGGCCTCGGCCAGGTAGAAGACGTAGGCGGGCCCGGAGCCGCTGACGGCGGAAACGGCATCCAACTGGGATTCGGGAACCACACGCACCAGCCCGGTGCCTTTCAGGAGCCCCACGACGGCCTCGACGTGTTCGTCGGTGGCGCTGGTGCCCCCGCTGAGGCCCACCGCGCCGCGGCCGACCGTCATGGGCGTGTTCGGCATGCTGCGGACCACCGGCTGTCCCGGGGCGAGCGACCCCTCGATCAGGTCGATGGTCACCGCGGCGGCGACGCTGACCACGACCGCGCCGGGGCGCAGGGCGCCCGAGATCTCTCGGCAGAGGTCCTGGATGCCCACGGGCTTCACCCCGAGGAAGACGACGTCGGCGCCCAGGACGGCGTTGGTGTTGGCGTCGGGGTCCTCGGACGTGGCCAGGGTGTGGACCCCGGTGTCCGCGGCAAGGGCCCGGGCCTTCTCCGCGCCCCGCACCGTGGCGACCACGCGGGTGGGATCCACTCCGGATGCGAGGATGCCGCGGAGGATGGCGCCGTTCATCGAGCCGGTGCCCAGGAAGGCAATGCGGTGAGGGAAGGTCTCTGTGGGGTACTCGTGGTTCGTGGCAGACATGGCGCCATTGTTCCACGGGTTGCGGCGCTAGGGTGCCCGCGGCACCTGGTCCGCGTCGGCGACCTGGCCACCCGGAACCGCGTCGGCCCCTTCCGCGTCGGACGCGGCGTCGTCGTTCGGCGCGAGGTGGCGGCGCGCGAACTCCAGGGTCTCGCCCAGCCATTCCTCGCGTTCGCCGGCGCCCTTGGCCCGTCGGGTCGACACCTCCACGGCCACCACGCCCTGCCACCGGCTGTCCCGCAGGTGCGTCATGGCCTCCGCGACGGGCTGCGTTCCGCGGCCCGGCACGAGGTGCTCGTCCTTGCTGTTGTTGCGGCCGTCGCACAGGTGTACGTGGCTCAGCCGCTCCCCCAGCTCGACCATCGCCCGGTGCGAGTCCATGTCAGCGATGGCCGCATGCGAGAAGTCCCACGTGACGTAGTCGTACGGCTGCGGAACGGGGTCCCAGTGCGGCAGGTACATCAGCGCCTCGCGGCCCCTGGCGCGCCAGGGGTACATGTTCTCGACGGCGATCTTCACACCGTGTTCCTCCATGATCCGCGCCACGCCCTCGGCGAAGCCCGTCGCATAGGTACCCTGCCAACGGAACGGCGGGTGCACCACAACCACGTCGCAGCCGACCTCCTCGGCCATCGCGGCGGACATCTCGATCTTGTTCCAGGCGTTGCCCCACACCTGCTGGGTCAACAGCAGGGTTGGGGCGTGGATGGCCATGATCGGCTGGTCGTAGCGGGCGCTGAGGTCCATGAGCTTCCCCGGGTGCTGGGAGATCTGGTTGCCCGTGACGAGCACCTCCACCCCGTCGTAGCCCAGATCGCTGGCGAGGGCGAACGCGTCGTGCACGTTCAGGGGGTAGACGGACGCGCTGGAAAGCGCCACTGGGATGTTGTCCTGGGTCATTCCTCGGCTTCCCGTCTCACTGGTGGGCATCCTTTTGGGGCAGGCCCGGCTGTTGCCCGAGCTCCACATGGCCGACTCCCACGCTACTACGCGGCGGCTCGGGACTGTCGAACATCAATTGGTCGAAGCGGCGGAGAATCAGTCCCTCGCGCAGCGCCCACGGGCAGATGCGCAGGCTCTTGATCCCGAAGGCCTTCATGGCCTCCTCCGCCACGACCGCGCCGGCAAGCAGCTGCGGCGCCCGGACCTCGGAAACCCCCGGCAGTTCGCTGCGCTGGTCCGCGCTCATGGCACCCAACCGGTGGCGCCACAGCTTCAGGTCCGCCAGCCGGAGCACGCGCTTGACGTAGGGTCCGTCGGCGCTCGGCGCCGCGCCGGTGACGCGGGCCAGCGAGCGGAACGTTTTCGACGTGCCGGCCACGAGCGTGGGGCGCCCGAAGGCGACCAGCTCCCCGACCGGCTCGGCCAGCGTCTCGGCCACGTGGGCCGACAGTGCCTTGACGGACTTCACGCCGGGCGGGTCGCCGGACAGCCGGTCCCGCGTGAGGCGGCCGGCGCCGAGGGGAACGGATCGCGCCACGGCCGGCAACTCGTCCGAACCGATCGCCATTTCAAACGATCCACCACCGATGTCCAGGTCCAGGATCGTCTCGTGCGACCAGCCGTACCAGCGGCGGACGGCCGAATACGTCATTCCGGCCTCCTGCTCTCCGGTCAACTCGGTCAGGCGGACGCCGGTCTCCGCCACGACCCGGTCCAGCACCTCCTGGCCGTTCGCGGCCTCGCGGATGGCCGACGTGCAGAAAGCCAAGAGGTCCTGGGCGTTGTGCCGCACCGCGAAGCGCGAGGCCTCGTGGACGAAGTCCAACAGTTCCCGCTGGCCCGCCTCCGTAATGGCTCCGTCCCCGTCGAGGTAGGCGACGAGGGACAGCGGCCGCTTGTGCGTGGCGAACGCCGCGGGACGGGCGCCCGGGTACGCGTCCACCAACAGCAAGTGGACCGTGTTCGAACCGATGTCCAGGACGCCCAGTCTCATCCGTTGTCCGCGCTCCCGCTACTTCTTCTTGGCCGGAGCGCGCCGAGCCGGGGTCTTGCCGGCACCGCGCTTGACCGGACCCTTGGCGCGCTTCTCCGCGAGAAGCTCCACGGCGCGTTCGCGGGTGAGTTCCTCGATCGCGGTGTCGCGCGGGACGGTGATGTTGGTGATGCCGTCCGTGATGTAGGGACCGAACCGGCCCTCCTTCACGACGATCGCCTTCTCCGAGACCGGGTCCGCGCCGAACTCGGCCAGCGGCGGGGCGGCCGTCCGCCCGCCACGCTGCTTCGGCTGCGAGTAGATTTCCAGTGCCTGCTCGAGGGTGATCGTGAAGATCTCCTCTTCGGTGCCGATCGAGCGGGAGTCCGTCCCCTTCTTCAGGTAGGGGCCGAAGCGTCCGTTCTGAACGGTGATCTCCACACCCTCGGCATCCTGCCCGAGGACCCGCGGCAGGCGGATCAGCCGCAGGGCCTCCTCCAGCGTGACCGTTTCCACGGACATCGATTTGAAGAGCGATCCGGTGCGGGGGCGCACCTTGGCGGGCTTCTTCGGCGGCTTCGGCTTTCCGTTCTTGTAGTACTCGACGGGCTGGGCGGCGAGTTCCTCCGGCGTCGGATCCGTGATGACCTCGGTGACGTAGGCGCCGTAGCGCCCATCCTTCGCCACGATCTCGCGTCCGGTCTCAGGATCCGTCCCGAGCACGCGCTCCTCGGGGCCCGGCGCCTCCATCAGCTCGAGTGCCTTCTCGGCGGTGAGCTCGTCCGGGGCCAGGTCCTCGGGGACGTTGGCCCGCTGCGGCTCCGTGCCCTCCGGCGCGTCCGTGGGCAGCGGCTTCTCCAGGTACGGGCCGAACTTGCCCACGCGCAGGACGATGCCGGGCGCAATCTCCACCGAGTTGATGGCCCGGGCGTCGATGTCGCCCAGGTTCTCCACGACACCCTGCAGGCCGTCCGCCTCCTGGCCCTCGCCGAAGTAGAACTTCCTCAGCCACGTCGTGCGGGCCAGGTGTCCCTTGGCGATCTCGTCGAGGTCGTCCTCGAGACGGGCGGTGAAGCCGTAGTCGACGTACTGGCCGAAGTGCTGCTCGAGCAGCCGGACCACGGAGAAGGCGACCCAGCTGGGAACCAGGGCGCCGCCCCGCTTCGTCACGTAGCCGCGGTCCATGATCGTGGAGATCGTCGGCGCGTAGGTCGACGGCCGGCCGATCTCGCGCGCCTCGAGCTCCGCGACGATCGAGGCCTCGGTGTAGCGCGGTGGCGGGGACGTCTCGTGGCCCTGGGCCTCGATCTGGCGACCCTGCAACGGGTCGGCGACTTTGAGGACGGGGAGCCGGCGCTCGGCGTCGTTCTCCGCCTCTTGCTCCGGCGAGATGTCCTTGCCCTCCTCGTAGGCGGCGAGGAAGCCGCGGAAGGTGATGACGGTGCCAGAGGCCGAGAACTCGGCGGTGCGGCCGTCGGTCGCGTCGCCGGTGAGGCGGACGGACGCCGTCGAACCCTTGGCGTCGGCCATCTGGGAGGCGACCGTGCGCTTCCAGATCAGTTCGTACAGCTTGAATTCGTCCGCGCCGAGCTGGCTGCGCACGTCGACCGGTCGGCGGAACGAATCGCCCGCGGGGCGGATGGCCTCGTGGGCCTCCTGCGCGTTGTCGTTCTTGGACTTGTAGACGCGCATCTTCTCCGGGATGGAGTCCGCTCCGTAGAGCTCGGCCGCCTGCTTCCGCGCCGCGTTGACGGCCTCGCCGGAGAGGAACACCGAGTCGGTACGCATATAGGTGATGTACCCGTTTTCGTACAGTCGCTGGGCCACCTGCATGGTCGACTTGGACGACCAGCGCAGCTTGCGGGAGGCCTCCTGCTGCAGCGTCGAGGTCGTGAACGGGGCCGCGGGGCGGCGGGTGTACGGCTTGGTGTCGACGCTCGCGACGGCGAACGCCGAGTCGGCGAGCCCCTCGGCCAGCGACGTGGCGGATTTTTGGTCCAGGGGCACGACGCCGGCGCCGGACTTGGGCGTCTTGACCTGGCCGAGATCGTCGAAGTCGCGTCCCGTGGCGACGCGAGAGCCGTCGACAGAGACGAGCTTGGCGCGGAAGGAATCGCCGGCGTCGGTCGCGAACTCGCCGGTCAGGTCCCAGTAGGAGGCGCTGCGGAAGGCCATGCGCTCGCGCTCGCGCTCGACCACGAGCCGCGTGGCCACGGACTGCACGCGTCCGGCGGACAGGCCGGGACCGACCTTGCGCCATAAGACCGGCGAAAGCTCGTAGCCGAAGAGGCGGTCCAGCACGCGCCGCGTCTCCTGCGCGTCCACCAGATCGGTGTCCAGGTCGCGGATGTTCTCCAGCGCCCGGGCGATGCCTTCCTTGGTGATCTCGGTGAACGCCATGCGATACACCGGGACCTTGGGCTTCAGGACCTGCAACAGGTGCCACGCTATGGCCTCGCCCTCGCGGTCCGCATCGGTTGCGAGGTAGAGGGCGTCCGCGTCCTTGAGCTGCGCCTTGAGGTCGGCGACCCGTTTCTTTTTGTCCGGGTAGACGACGTAATAGGGCTCGAAGTCGTTGTCCAGATCGATGGCGAACTTGCCGACCGAGGTCTTCTTGAGCTCCGCGGGGAGCTCCTTCGGCTGCGGCAGGTCGCGGATGTGACCGACCGACGCGTCCACCACAAAGCCCTCGCCAAGGTACTTGGCGATCGACTTGCTCTTAGCAGGAGACTCCACGATCACGAGTTTCTTGCCGGTCTTTTCCTTGGCCTTCGGGGGCACAACACTCCTATTTGCAACCGGTGGCGCGCCACAACGACGGCCTGCTCATACCTGCTCTAGGGTAGCCGCATCCGGGACCCCACCAGCAAGTGGGGCCGAAAGGAGTGGGGAATGCCGCGCCGACGACGGCCGTGCGTCGCGGTGCGCGGACGGATCAGTGGGCCCGGATCTCGGGCAGGAACGACAGCATGTAGTAGACGCGTTCCCCGTCGATGCCCCGGTCTTCGGGCACCGCCAACGCCTCGTACTCGTCGACCAGCGCGTAGACGCGTTGGACGAACTCCTCGCGCTGGTCCTCCTTCAGGAACACCATCCCCGTGGTGAGCACGGGCGCGCGGCCCGGGGCCGGCTCGATGCCGGCCTTGCGCTCGATGTCCCGGCGTTCGATCTCGGCGCTGAGACGCTCGCGGAAGGCGTTGAGTTGGACATTAAGGAACGCGTTTTTCGCCGCGCTCGAGCCGCTCAGGGAGCCGACCACGAGCTGGTCGCCGGCGGCTTTCCAGCGGCGTTCGCGGCCGTCGCCCTCGTTGGCGGCGCGCTCCACGTAGCCGTACTTCTCGAGGGCGCGCAGGTGGTAGCTCATGGCGCTGGGGGTGAGGTTGCAGCGCGAGGCCAACTCGGTGGCCGTGCGGGTGGATTGGGAGGCGAACAGCTCCTCCAGGACCTCCAGCCGAGCCTCGTGCGCCAGCGCCCGGATGGCCTGTGGATCGCTGATGACCACGGGGTTGGCCGTCTGCCGCCGAACTGCCCGCGGTTCCGCCGACTCTTGTGGGACTGTGTTCTGCGTCATGTCGAAAAACTTTAGCCGTTGTTTCGCATCTCGCACAGAAAGCCACCGGTAACAAGTCGGACAACACTGGCACTCAGGTCCCGCAGCGTCTCGTCGGGGTCGCGGTCCAGCAGCGCCGCGATGGCCAGCGCGATCTGCCGGACCGTCAGTTGGCCGTCGCAGGCCGAGACGAACCCGGCCTCCTCCGTACTCAAAAGCGTGGTCCGCCGCAGACCCGCCCCCTGTCGCAGCAGGATGACGCCGGGGTGCTCCGCGCCGGGACGCTGGTGGCGCTCCTCCGTCACGTCCTCGGCACAGACCAGCAGGAGGTCCGCGACCTCCGCTCCGGCCACGAACCCGGCCGCCTCGACGGCTGCGTCCAGGTGCGGACCGATCGGCTGTTCGATCGGATACCCGATCTCCTCGAAGCGCCGTCCCACGGGCATCCGGCCCGGATCCCGCGCCCGCCGCAGCCAGACCATGCCGAAGCCGACGGCGAGCACCGAGCGCGAGGCGAAGTCCTCCAGGTACTCGACGTACCGTCGCCGGTAACGATCCGGGTCACGCGCTTCAGACGAATCGCGGAGCCACGTCTCGGCGTATTCCTCGGGCGAGGCCGTCTCCCGCTGGATGAACCACGCCTCCGTCCCCTCGGGCACCCACGAGCGCGGCCGCCGCGCCCAATCCGGGTCGCCGGCGTCGTCCGCCGTAATCTCCCAGTTGGCCAGCAACTGCGCGGTGCCACCGGGCGCCAGCACCGCGGGAAGCCCGGCGACAAGCCCGGCCACCAAACGATCCCCCGGCAGGCCGCCGTCGCGGTAGGTGTAGCGCTCGGCGTCGAATTCGCCGGCCGGATGCGGCGTAATGACGAAGGGCGGGTTGGACACCACGAGATCGAACTGTTCCCCGGCCACCGGATCCAGCAGACTGCCGAGCCGGAGGTCCACCCGGTCCCCGGGGGCGGCGGGATCCACGTCCAGCGCGCGGTGGTTCAGCAGCAAGTTGAAGCGGGTGAACGCCAGCGCGCGTTCGGAGACGTCCGTGGCCACGACGCTGTCCGCGTGCGAGAGGAGGTGGAACGCCTGGATGCCGCAGCCGGTGCCGAGGTCCAGCGCCCGCCGGACATCGCGCCGGATGGTCGTCTGGGCGAGCGTCAGCGACGCGCGTCCGATGCCAAGCACGTGGTCGTGTCGCAGCGGACCGGGACGCTGGTGGGCGCCGAGGTCGCTCGCGACCCAGATCTCGGCGTCGGCGTCCGACGCGTGCGGGCGCAGGTCCGCGGTGGCCCGCATCAGGTCGGCGCCCTCCACCGGTGCGGCGAGCCCGAGTGCGACGAGACCGGCGGCGCCACACCGGGGGAACGCCCGGTCCACGGCCGCGGTCGGCTGTTCCAGGCCCAGCATCCACAGCCCCACGACCACGGCCAGGGACGGCGGCGCGGGCAGGGCGAGTTTTCGCTGGACCGCCACGAGCGCCGGAACCACCTGGTCGCGGTTCAACGCCGCATGGGCCTCCTCCCCGACGAGTTCCGTCACGGCGTCGTGGAGGTATCCGGCGGCCAAGAGGTCCCCGGCGAGCGCGTCAAGCACTGTCTGGTCGTGGCTCTGCGGGGCATCCGGAACGCGGGAGAAGTCGTCGGTGGGGTTCACCCGAGGATTCTACCGAGGCGTCGTCATGGGGAGCACCGTCCGGGGGCACCGTCATAGGATTGGCTCATGCCACACACCCGCCGTCCGGCCCACCTCCGCCCCGCCGCGCCCAGGGCATTCGCCACAGCCACTGCCCTGGCATGCTGCGTGGTGCTGGCGAGCGCCTGCACCCCGACCCCGCAGCCGGGTGTGGCGACAGTTGACGGCGAAGCGGCCCCGGCACCGAGCTTTTCGAGGGCCTCCGTCGAACCCGTGGAGCCCGCGCCGCCCATCGCATCCTCTTTCTCGGCCGGCGGTCCGTTGCTGGTCGGCGCCAACGACCTGACGGGGCCGACGTCGACGTCGACATCGCTGACGATGGACAGCCCGGCGCTCCAGGGCGGCCAATACACCCTGACCTTCGCCTGCTCCTCGCCGGACAAGACCGCGGTGGTGACGGCGCTGGTGCAGGATCCGCAGCTGAACGTGGTGGCGGTGCAGGAGGGCGAATGCGCGGTCCACCCCGAATCCAGCGAACACGCCGTGGACTTCATCCTCGACGCCGAGGGCGTGAACATCATGCTCGATTCCTCCAGCCCGGGCCTGGCGCTGGCGGGCCGCGTGGATTCGTCCGTCAAGTAATCAGGGAGAGCGAAACCACATGACCCGCGCGGACGAAACGCGAACGCACTCCCTGTCGGCTCCCGTGGCCCCGGCGGTATGCGTCACCACGACCCACCTGCAGCAGCTGGATCCGGGCGATCTGGTCCCCGCGTCGCGGTCGCTGCCTCCGGGTTGCCGGATCGAACGGGCCCGGGGCATCACCGCGGATTTCAGCAGGTTCCTGTACCGGAGCGTCGGCAGCGGCTGGAACTGGACGGACCGCCTCGGGCTCGCCAGGACCGAGTGGGACGCGCTGTTGCGCGAGCGCGGCTCGGAGACGTGGGTGCTCTACGCCGGCGGTGCCCCGGCGGGGTACGCCGAGTTGGCCGGACGCGCGCGGCAGGCTGGGTCGACGCCGGATGCGACAGCGGGCACGGAGGTGGAGATCGTGTACTTCGGCCTCTTCCCGGAGCGCATCGGCCAGGGACTGGGCGCTCCGCTGCTGGAGGAGGCCACGAGGCGCGCCTGGGACCTGGCGTCCCGTTGGGCCGGGCTCGCGCCGGTCGAGCGCGTGTGGGTCCACACGTGTTCCCTGGACGGGCCCGCCGCGCTGGCCAACTACCGGGCTCGCGGCTTCAGCATCCAGCGGACGGAATCCGAGGTCCTGACGCCCGGGGACGCGGCCGCCGGCCTGTGGCCGTCGCCGAACCCCTAGACCGCCGTCGCGCCGGCCGACGCGCAGTCCGGACAGACGCGCAGGGCCTCGTCCGCCGCACAACCGGCGCAGAACAGGCGCAGGTTGCGGCAGGCGAGGTTGGAGCAATTCTCGAACTTGTTGGTGGCGGCGTCGCAGGCCACGCAGCGGCCGAGGCTTTTGGACTCCGGGCTGAATTCGACGTGCATCCGCTGGTCGAAGACGTAGAGCGAGCCGTCCCACAGGCCCTTGTCGCGGTATTTCTCCCCATAGCGCGCAATCCCGCCCTGCAACTGGTAGACCTCGCTGAACCCGCGGTTCACCATCAGCGACGAGAGGACCTCGCAGCGGATCCCGCCGGTGCAGTACGTCACGATCGGCTTGTCCTTGAGGTCGTCGTACTTTCCGGAATCGAGTTCGCGGATGAAATCGTGGGTGGTGGCTACGTCCGGCACGATGGCGTCGCGGAACCTTCCGATCTGGGCCTCGAATGCGTTGCGGCCGTCGAAGAACACGACGTCCTGACCGTCGCGCGCCTTCGCGTCCACGAGTTCGTGCACCTGCTCGGGCCTGAGATGCGTTCCGCCGCCCACCACTCCATCGGAGTCCACGCGGAGTTCGCCGGGCGCGCCGAAGGAGACCAGTTCGTCCCTGACGCGGACGGAAACCTTCGGGAAGTCCTCGGCTCCGCCGTCGCTCCATTTGATGTCCATCTTGTGGAACGCGGGATACTCGCGGGTGGCCTTCACGTAGGCCTTGACGTTCTTGATGTCGCCACCCGCGGTGCCGTTGATTCCGTCCTTGGAGACGATGATCCGGCCGCGCAGGTCCCAGCGTTCCAAGAGGGTGCGCTGCCAGAGTCGCACGGCCTCCGGATCGGTCAGTGGCGTGAAGGCGTAGAAGAGTACGATGCGGTTTTGGGACACCGCTTAAGGGTACGTGCAGCGCGGCCGCGGGTCCGCGTGTCGGCCGTGTTAACGGATTCTTTCGGAACGGCAACGGTTGCCCCATGGCACTCCACACCCTCCGTGACTTGGGGGTAGTGTCGTGCCATGGGATCCTCAGCGAGCGATGAACTGATCGGCAACTGGGTCACCGGCTGGGCCGGCGCCCGCGGTTACGAGTGCCGCCACGAGGGTCGCGTGCACGCCGCCCTGCGCCATGACACCACCGGCGATTGGGAATACGTCATCTACGAGCCGACCTCGGAGGAGCTCGTGGCCGTGGGCGAGACCCTGGGCAAGCATCCGGCACGGAGGTTGACGGCCTTCGCCGAAGATTCGCAGGCCCTCGCGGACGCCGCCGTCGCCGCCGGGCTGTCCGTCGTGTTCGCCGAGGAGGCCCTCATGGTCGCCGAGATGGACGGCCAGGACGTGGAGGACCCGCGCGCGCCCGAAGGCTTCACGATCGACGTTCAGCGGGACGCGAAACACGCGTTCGTCTCGGTCCACACGGAGGACGATCCCGACGTGGTCGCCGCCAGCGGACACGTCTCCGTCGTCGGCGACTACGCCGTGTTCGACCGGATCGTCACCGCCACCGAGTTCCGCCGTCGCGGGCTCGGCAGCCTGGTGATGCGGGCGCTGGTGGCCGCCGCGCTCGAGCACGAGGTGGACGAGGGGCTGCTGATCGCCTCCATCGACGGTCAGGCGCTCTACCAGTACCTCGGATGGACACCGCTGGGCACCGTCGTCACGCTGGAGGGCAAGCGGTCCTAGAGCGTCCGTACCGGGTGCCAGAATGATGCGGTGACAGATTTCCGCACGCTGGTCCCGCTGCTCGGCCACGGCTCCGATCCCGAGGCCCTGCGCCACCTGCGGATTCTGCCTGCCCGCGACGCCGTCCACGGCCCCTGGCCCGAGTGGGTGCATCCGGACGTGGTGGAGGCCTACGGCCGTCTGGGCGTCCAGGAGCCGTGGCTCCACCAGGTCCAGGCCGCGATGTCGGCGCACGACGGGCACCACACGATCGTCTCGACCGGCACGGCCTCCGGGAAGTCGCTGGCCTACCAGCTCCCCGCGGTCGACGCCATCCACCGCTCCGTGTTGGAGGGATCGGTCACGCTGGAGGCCAGCGGCGCCGTCGTCCTGTATCTGTCGCCGACCAAGGCGCTCGCGGCGGACCAACTGACCGCGCTCAACGCGCTGGGGCTGAAAAGCGTCAGGGCTTCGACGTACGACGGCGACACCGAAGCCGGCGAGCGCCGGTGGATCCGGGACAACGCGAACTTCGTGCTCGCGAACCCGGACATGCTCCACTTCGGCATCCTTCCCAACCATCCGTGGTGGGCGCGCTTTTTCCGCCGGCTTTCCTACGTGGTGATCGACGAGGCGCACAGCTACCGCGGCGTCTTCGGCGCCCATGTGGCGAACCTGCTCCGCAGGCTGCGCCGTATCTGCACGCACTACGGAGCGGATCCGGTGTTCATCGGAGCCTCGGCGACGAGCGCCGATCCGGAGGAGTCGTTCGGCCGTTTGATCGGTGCGCCGGTACGGGCAGTGACCACCGACTTCTCGCCGCACGGCGAGACGGCCGTCGCCCTGTGGGAGCCGCCGCTGACGGAGGCCCGCGGCGAAAACGGTGCGCCGCGCCGGCGTACGGCCATCGCCGAGACCTCGAACCTGCTGGCCAACCTGGTGTGCTCGCAGGTGCGCACCATCGCCTTCATCAAGTCGCGCCGGGGCGCCGAAACGATCTCCACCATGGCTCAGCGCCATGTCGACGAGGTCCACCCGAGCCTGCCGGGACGCATCGCGGCCTACCGTTCCGGTTACCTGCCCGAGGAACGCCGCGAACTGGAGCGGCGGCTGCGCAACGGCGAGCTTCTCGGCATCGCCTCGACGTCGGCACTGGAACTCGGCATCGACATCGCGGGCCTCGACGCGGTTCTGGTGGCCGGCTGGCCGGGCACGCGCGCATCCTTCTTCCAACAGATCGGACGGGCCGGTCGGGCCGGGCAGAACGCTCTCGCGGCGTTCGTGGCCAGCGACGACCCGCTGGACACGTACCTCGTCAACCATCCCGAGGCGATCTTCGATATCAGCGTCGAGGCGACGGTGCTGGATCCCGCCAATCCGTATGTGCTGGGGCCGCACCTGTGCGCGGCGGCGGCGGAGCAACCGCTGCGGCCCGAAGAGGCCGCGCTGTTCGGCCCGACCGCCGCGGGGTTGCTGGATTCCCTGGTCGAGCGGGGCTACCTGCGGCGCAGGCCCTCCGGCTGGTTCTGGACCCATCCGGAGAGCGCCGCGTCCATGGTGAACCTGCGCGCCGATGGCGGCGGGCCGATGAGCATCATCGATTCGGAAACGGGATCGCTGCTGGGGACCATGGACTCCCCCCAAACCCACTACCAGGCCCACACCGGGGCCATTTACGTGCACCAGGGAGCCAGCTATCTGGTGGACGAGCTGAACGAGGAGGACCACTGCGTCCTGGTCCACCGCGCGGCCCCGGACTTCTACACGCAGGCCCGGGACATCACCACCGTCGAGGTCCTGGAGACGCTCCGGACTCAAGGGTGGGGAGAGGTGACCGCGCACTTCGGCGAGGTCCGGGTGACGACGCAGGTGGTCTCCTTCCAGCGGAAGGCACTGATCAGCAACGAGATCCTGGGCGAGGAGCCGCTCGATCTCGGCGCCCGCGACCTGTTCACTAAGGCGGTGTGGTTCACGGTCCCCGAAAGGAGGCTGGTTTCGGCCGGGATCGTCCCCGGCTCGATCCCCGGCGCCCTTCATGCGGCCGAACACGCGGCGATCGGCCTGTTGCCGCTGGTCGCGTCCAGCGACCGCTGGGACATCGGCGGCGTGTCCACGGCCCTGCACGCCGACACGGAGATGCCCACCATCTTCGTGTACGACGGCCACGCCGGCGGTGCGGGATTCGTCGAGCGCGGATACGAGCGCGCCACCACGTGGCTGGGTGCGACACGCGACGCGATCTCGGCATGCGAGTGCGACGCCGGCTGTCCGTCCTGTGTGCAGTCGCCGAAATGCGGAAACAAGAACAACCCGCTGGACAAGAACGGGGCCGTGTCGCTGATCGGATCCCTGCTCAGGAACGCGCCACGCGCCCGAAGCCTTGGGGCACGGCGGGACCGCAACCCGCATTAGCTGGCGGGAGGACGCCAGGGCTGCGGTGGCGGGCCGGCCCGCGACCTCCCCTCTGCGCGCACACCCAGCCGCTCCATCCATCCCCAGCCGGCGGCCGGTTCGACCCGCGTGCGGATGTCGACGATGTCGCCCGTCGGCCCCGTGCGCTGGCACAGGATCAGAAGCGCCCCGTTCCGCGCCGCCGTCTGCGCGGCGACGGCGCAAGGATCGCCCGTGGTGAGTCCGCGGGCGGCGTCGGCCGCAGCGAGCGCGGCCAGGTCCGACGCCGTCGCGGCCCGACCCGCCGCCGCGGCAGCCTGGGTGACGGCCAAGATCGCGACGAGTCCGAGGCAGAGCGCGGCCACCAGAGCGAGCACCAGGGCGGTGCCCGCGCCCCTCTCGCCAGGGCCGTCCGCGCTGTCCGCCGCGTCCGTCCGGGCATGCGGGCGGACGGGTCCCTCGGGCGCGCTACGGGAGCACATGCCCCGCACCCTGTCCTCCCTCGGCGTCCCCGCCCGTTTCGGCTCGGGCTTCCGCCTCGGCGGTCAGAACGAGGAGTCCCGAGACTCCGCCTCCGCCGAGCACGGGCAGCCACGAATCCGCGGACACCCGAACCCGGCGGAACTCGGTGCCACCGCCGACGGTGACGGCCGCACCGTCTCCGGCCAGCCGTCTGGCAGTCCGGACGGCGGTCGCGTCGCTTTCCCCTCGTGCCAATTCACGCGCAGCGGCGCGGGCCGCCTGTTCGATGCGCACCTGCGTGGCACCGGCGGCTCCGACGCCCAGCGAAACCACCAACAGGCCGGCGACCGCGGGCAGCAGCACGGCGACCTCCGCCGTGCTGCTCCCGCGTTGCCTCCAGTGGTCCACCGGGCCGGCCCCTAGTACGACAGTGCCTGGCGGACCAGGCCCATCAGGAGTTCGCGGACGTCGCCGCTGCTCAGAATGGTGACAAGCAGGCCGGCGAACCCGACCGCCGCCAATGTGACGATGGCGAACTCGGCCGTGGCAATACCTTCCTCATTCGCCTCGGCGGCATGCGGCCGCTGGTCGTGTTCCTGGCTAATGTGCTCCATGTGCGTGCTCCTCGTCGTTCGTCACGGTCCCGCACCGGGACCTTCCTCCAGCATCCGCGGGCGTGCGCCGGCATTTCGGTCCATCCGCCAAATTCTGGATGAGCAGGGAGGTCGCGGGCATGTTGGGGGGAAGTCGGTTCGCTACCCGAGGTCCGGGAGCAGGGAAATGACCACTGGAACGATGCCCAGGCAGATGAAGGCCGGAAGCGCGCACACACCCAGCGGCAGAACGAGTCGAACGCCGAGCTCGGCAGCGCGACGTTCCGCTTCGCGGATGTCGGAGCGGCGTCGCTGATCGGCGGCGGCGTTCAAAAGCGCCGCGGTGGCCGCGCCCGTCAGGTGCGAGAACGCGAGCGCGTCCCCCAACGACGCCAGCGGCTCCGGTACCTGTGCCCATGCCCTTCCCCACGGCAAGGACAGGTCCAGCGAGCGCACGACAGTGTGGAGGGCTCCACAGCCCGGCACCTCGCGGGCGAGCACCGCCAGCACGCCAGTGACGGGCAGCCCCGCCTGGAGCAGCATGGCGCTCAAATCCAGGACGAGGGCTGTGTCGTCCTCCGCCAAAACCTCTTCGCCCGGGGCGCTCTGCCGGCCTCCGCGAACGCCCGTCCCCGATGGACCGCCGACTCCGCCGGCGAGAGGATGGGCCGGCGCCTCATTTCTGTGGCGACGCCGAGCAATCCCGTTGGCCAGCACCAGCCACACCGCGAGTGCGGCGGTGAGCGACGCGACCAGGACCATCACCTGCGGCCCCCGGAGACCGCTGCGCCCGCGACCAGGCGCCGGCCCCAGGCGCGGTTTGCCCACCACAGTGCCATGCCCGCAACCAGACAGAGGCGACCGGCCGGATGCAGCGTGAGAACCGCCAACGGTTCCGCGCCGACCAGCTGTGCGAGTCCCAATCCGAACACCGGCAGCCAGGCCAGCATGCGCTGCGTCGCGCGCGGTCCGGCCAGGGCCGATTCCAGGGCCAGACGCCGGTCCTCGCTCGATTCGAGTTGGCCCGCAAGACGCTCGAGCAGGTCCGAAAGCGCGGCCCCCGTCGTCTCCGAGAGGCGCACGCACCAAAGCAGTCGAACCCAGATGCGCGAGTGTCCCCCGGGTTGCGCCCGGACGTGCCGTTCTATTCCGGAGGACGGGGCCAAACCCATCTCATGGGCGCTGCGTGCCGCGCGGCAGGCGGCGAGTATGTCCCCGGCCGGACCGGCCTCCGCCGCTGGTCGCGGATCCGGGTACAGTCCACCCCACGTCTCCCCGAGGAGCGCCCATGCTTCGGCGGGCGTGCGGCCGGAACGCAGTAAGGACGCCAACTGGCGCAGAGCACGAACATGCTGGTCGGCCGGCATCGCCGGCGTTCGCCAACGACCGCGACCGTCGACGACCGCGCGGACAACCCTCCGCCAACGCGCCGCTTCCCCGTCTCCCCCGGTGCGGTGAACGTGCGTGTGCCCGGTGCCCACTCCGCGCGCTCGCGGCCCTCCCTCGAAACGCCGCGTCGCGGTTGGCAACGCGCACCAGACGCCCACGCCGGACAGCAGCGCGGCCACGATCACCACTTCCACGGAACGGACCTCGCGATCAGCTCGTCGCGGAGCCAGGGCGCAGCCGGACCGTAGCGGATGCCGCAGGCGTCATCCGCCTCCGCCACCACTTCGGTGTCCAGGGACGGCCCCGGCGCCGGCTTTATGCGGCTCAGGCGGACCGGTCCCCGCTGCCCGTCGGCGCGGGCCACGTGCACCACCAGGTCCAGCGCGCTTGATGCCTGCACCGCCACCGCCTCGGCGCTCATGCCGGCGAGCGCTCCCATGGCCGCGAGCCGCGCCGGAACCGCTGCCGTGGAGCTGGCATGGATGGTTCCGCCCGCCCCGTCGTGACCCGTGTTCATGGCGGCAAGAAAGTCGCGGATCTCCGAGCCCCGGCACTCGCCAACGACCAACCGGTCCGGCCGCATGCGCAGGGCGTGGCGCACCAGGTCCCCCATGCCGACTTCGCCCGCTCCCTCGATGTTCCCCGCCCGACATTGCAGACCCACCACATGCGGATGGGCCGGTGCGAGCTCCTGCGAATCCTCGACGATCAACAGGCGCTCGGCCGGATCGGCCTCCGCGAGCATGGCACCGAGCAGTGTGGTCTTGCCGGACCCGGTGCCGCCGCTGACCAGGAAGTTGAGCCGCGCGGCGACGATCGCGCGCAGCACGGGGATCCAAGCGTCCGCCCGCGTCCCCGACATCAGCGCGTCCAGCCGCGGCGAAACGGAACTGCGGATGCGCACGGACAACAGCGGTCCTCCGGTGGACACGGGGGGCAGTACCGCATGGATCCTGTACCGCCCCACCACGACGTCGGCAAAAGGCTGGGCATCGTCCAGTCGCCGGCCCCCGGCTGCGGCCAGGCGCACCGCCAGCCGCCGGACATCGTCCGCCTCGGCGAAGCGCATGCCCGTCGCAGCCAGGCCGTTGGTGCCGTCGGACCAGACGAGTCCTTGGGCATCGACCAGGACGTCGGTGGTCCCATCCTCGTCGGCGGCCTCCTGAAGCGGCCCGAGTCCACGGAGGTCCTCCTGCAGGAGCTGGATGACCCTCGCCGCGCTACCGCTGCCGACCACCAGCCCGGAGGCCCGGACCGCCCCGGCCAAGTCGGCGCCGGAGAGCTCGCCCGGTGCCCGCAGTGCACGGTTCCTGACCTCCTCCAAGACGCGTGCGTCTACGGCTTCCGTGGCGGCGTGCGGCCCCGCGGACCAACTCCGGCGGCCATGCCGGCGCGGCCCGCCGGCGGGTTTCGGCGAGTCGGCGGATCCGTCGGGGATCACGCCGCCAGTCCCCTTCGCGGCGCGACCGCCGATGCACGGCATGCGGCCACCAGCGGCCGGAGCATGGCGCGCACATTCCGTCGTCCGAGGCACGACAACAACCGGCCGTCCGCGGCTGCGTTGCGGATCGCCCTCAGGTCGGGAAGGAAACCCGCCGCTTCGAGTCCGGACGCCGAGGCAATGCGCGCCGCGTCGGCCCCCGCCGGGAGCCTACCCGTGACGACCGCCTGCCACCGCAGCGCGTCGACGGCCGGGTCGGGGAACCAACCCGGGGACGCGACCGAGCGGCTCGGCACCACGGCAAGCGCGAGGTCGGCCACGGCCACGAGGGAGGCGTCCAGGCCGGCCACGCGTCCGGCGTCGACCACCACCGCGTCGAAGATTCGCCGCGAGGCGGCCACCACCTCCCCCAGCACGCGGCCGGGAAGCTCACCGCTGGGGCTGCGGTCGGCCCAGGTCAGCACCGCCATGCCCTGGACAACGGGGAGGATCTCGGCCAACTGCGAAGGGGCCACCTGGCCGCGCGACAGCGCGAGGTCCTCCCACCCCACCGTGCCCGACGCAGCGGGCCGGAGCATGGGCCACAGACCGGGGCTGTGTGGATCGGCGTCGATGAGCAGCGTGCGCTGTCCCTCGAGCGTGGCGGCGGCCGCGGTCAGCGCCGCGATTGTGGTCGTGCCCGCCCCGCCGGCAGTTCCGGCCACCAGCAACACGCGACCGGGACCCCGACGTAGGCCAAGTTCGCCCAGGAACTCACCCAGCCACGCCGCTGCCCTCGGCAGGACGGCCACGCGTGCCCCGGGCCGGCGCGCCGCCGCTTTCCACAGACCGTCCTCAGATTCCGCATAACCCACCAGGATGACGGTCCCGGCCCCTCGCTGAGCCGTCTCAGCGTCCGCGGCATCCGGACCCAGAAGGATGACGCCCCCGGGATCCGGCCGGCCCAAGGAAGGACCGCGCGCGACGTGCAGGACTGCGCCGGCCGCCGCGGCGACGAGTGCCACATGGTCCGCCAGTGCCTCGTCACGGGTCACGAGCAGGCAGTCCCCGGCCGTCCGCGTGCCCGAACCGGAGGTGTCCGCGGGGGGCTGATCCGCGCTGCCGGCATCGGGTTCGGGAAACGGACCAACGGTTGCGCCGTGTCCGGTTCCGTGTCTGGATCCGGCCCCAGGGCCCGGGCCCGTCGTCGACGCCGATGCGCCGGCCTGCGCTCCGCCTCCGCGCGGGTGCGGATTGGCCACGAATCTCATCGGTTCCCTCATGGATCCAGCCTTGCCCGGTTTGCCTGGCCCGGAGGTTCGTCTTCGCGCATTGTGGATAACGCGCGTCCGGCAGGGTTCCGCCGTGTTCCTGTGGAGGCCGGGTCGGGGTCCCGTGGCGATGCTGACAGAATGGGCCGGTGCCCCGATACGCCCTCCTGGCGACCCATTCCACCGGCCAGCCCGCCCCCGAGGCCGGTGCGGCCACCGCCGTCGTGCAGTTCGTCGACGCTCAGGCGGAGCCGGAAGGGCCCGCCATATTGGTTTTCCGCGACCAGCTCCCGGCGGTCGTGGCCGACATCGAGGCACGTGGCGTGCGCTGGGTCTGGGAAAGCACCGTGGACTGGTACCCGCGGCTGCTCGCCGCGGGCAGCCGCGTGGAACGGGCCCACGACCTGACGCTCTGCCGCAACATCATCAGGCACTCCACCTCGACACTGGACACCGGCTATGTTCGCGCCTTGCGCCGGGAAGCGGCCCCCGCCACGGGCGCCGAGCCGCCGCAGGCCCTCCTGCCGCCCCGTCCGCCGGAAAACCAGGGCACGCTGTTCGAGGAGCCCAAAGCGGCCGGCGGGTCCGCAGAGACTCTCGCCCAAGAATTCGCGGACCAGCTGGCCGCGGTGCCGCGGAGTCTCCGGGGACGCCGGCTCCAACTGTTGCTTGCCGCGGAGTCCGCGGGCGCGCTGGCCGCGTCCGAGATGCAGCACCACGGCATCCCGTGGAGGCGCGACATCCACGAGGCTCTCCTGCTGGAGGCGCTGGGACCCCGGACCGCGCCCGGCATCCGGCCCGCGCGGCTCGAGGATGCTGCCCGCGAACTCAGGACCTCGCTCAACGCGCCGGCGCTGAATCCCGATTCGTCCCAGGAGCTGCTCCGCGCACTGCATCGGGCCGGCATCAATGCCAAGAGCACCAGCCAGTGGGAGCTTCAGGAGTTCAGCCATCCCGCGCTCGATCCGCTGGCGCGGTACAAGAAGCTGTCGCGGCTGCTCACGGCGAACGGATGGACGTGGCTGGACGCGTGGGTCGCCGACGGCCGGTTCCGGCCCGAGTACGTCGTCGGCGGCGTCGTGACCGGCCGCTGGTCATCGCGTGGCGGCGGTGCGATGCAGATACCGCACACCGTCCGCGACGCGGCCCGCGCGGACCCCTGCCACCGGTTGGTGGTGGCCGACGCCGCGCAGCTGGAACCGCGGATCCTGGCGGTCCTCGCCAACGACGACGCGCTCGCGGACGCGGCCCGCGGCCGGGACCTCTACCAGGGGATTGCCGACCTCGGGTTCGGCGGGGACCGGGCCAGCGCAAAAGTCGCCATGCTGGGTGCGATGTACGGTGCCACGACCGGAGAGGCCGGACGTCTGATGCCGCAGCTCACGCGCACGTTCCCCAAGGCGGTGGAGGTGGTCGAACACGCCGCCCGGGTGGGCGAGGCCGGAGGGACGGTCTGTACGTTTCTGGGCCGATGTTCCCCGCCGGCGTCCGAGGCGTGGCTGGCCGCCCAACGGACGTCCGACGCCGAAGAGCAGCGGCGTGCCGACCAAATGGCACGCACCCGCGGACGCTTCACCCGCAACTTCGTGGTCCAGGGCACCGCCGCGGAATGGGCCCTGTGCTGGCTGGGCGAGCTGCGCCGCCGCCTCCATGCCGAGCGCCTGTCGGGGAGGGACACCGGCGGGCTGGCCTTCTTCCTGCACGACGAAGTGGTCCTGCATGTTCCGACCGGTCGCGCCGAGGCCGCGGCCGGAATCGCCCAGGACGCCGCCACGGCCGCCGCGGAGTTGATGTTCGGCCGAACGCCCGTGGAGTTCCCGGTGGGCGTGGCCGTCGTCGAGTCCTACGCGAACGCCAAGTAGTGTCCCGCGCCGGGTTATCCACAATCCCGACGACCGGGGCGGCCACTCCCCACCGATGCGCCTAGGCTCGGTTCCGGGCCCACGGTGGGCGCGGTGGGGAGGAAGCATTGGCACAACTGGCGATCGATCCGGCGGCCTTGTACGACGCCGGCAAAACGACGGCGCGGCTGGTCGGCGAGCTCGACGCCGCGGCGTCGGCGTCCCTCGGCGGGCTTGGGGGCACCCTCGGCATGGCGGGTACCGACGAGACCGGCCGCGACTTTGCGACTTCCTACGACGACGCCGCGGCCGCCGTGTTCGCCGGTCTGGACTGCGCGGCGGCAACCCTCGCGGGATTGGCCGAGGCCCAATTCCTCTGCGCGGCGGTGTACTCCGCGGTCGAGGCCGCCAACGCCGGCGTCGAACCGGTCCCCCGGTCAGTGCCCGCCGTGGGGCGCCCCGCACCCCGACCCTCCCCGCCACCTCGTGCCGCCGGGGCGCCGGTGATCGGCGAAGCCGTACTGCACCAGTGGGTGCTGGACATGAGCGGCGTCGTGTGGCCCGGCGCCTCACCGGTCCTGCTGCGGGCAGCGGCCGATGTCTGGGAACACGCGGGCGGCCGGCTTCGGTCGCTGGCCTGCTCACACCCGCCCGGCGCCATCCGGCAGCTGTCCGGTTGCGCATCCGCCGATACGAGATTGATCGCCGATGCCCTGCGGCTCGGGGCCGAGGACATCCATACGCTCGCCGACGTCTGCCAGGCTCTCGGGGAGTCGTGCGCGGAATTCGCCGGGCACGTGGACGCGGCGCATCAGGAGGTCCGAAACGAAGTGCTGCAGGTGGCCGTCGCGAGCGCCGCCGTCGCGTGCGTATCTGCCCTCGCCGCATCACTGACCGTCGGCGTTTCGGTCGGCGTGGGCGCCGTGGTGTCGGCCGCGCGCCTCACATTCGTCGCCGCCCGGCTCGGAGCCATAGTGCAGCGTTTGGCGCGGCTCGGCGCAGCGGCGTCCGGGCGTCTGCGGCCGTTGGCCGCGCAATGCCGGTCTCTCGGCCGTCCGGCCACCCGGTCGGTCCGTGCCGTGGTTGGCGGCACGGCAACGCGCGTGCGCCACGCCCCGCCTCGGTGGGCCGGGGGGGCGCGCCTGCCGCCGGGAAACGCAGGCTTTCAGATGCGGGGAGGCGCTAGTTCCACGGTCTCGTCCCACGGTTGCGTCCAGCCGAGTTCGTCGAACAGCCGGGACAGCACGACGCCGGTGAACCCCCAGATCAGTTCGCCGTCCACGACGAACGCCGGCGACGAATGGCGCCGGCCGTCCCTCCTCAACACCACGGTCCCCCGCTTCCCCGGGTCGAGGAGGTCCGCGACGGGCACGCGGAACACCTTGGCCGACTCGCCGGGATCGACCACGAATACCTCGGACGGCCTGGCCCACCAGCCGACAACGGGCGTCACCAGGAAATTGGTGACGGGCAGCTCGGCATCGGGCAGGACCCCCAGAACCTCCACGCCCCCCGGATCAAGGCCCGTTTCCTCCTCGGCCTCACGGAGCGCCGCCGCGATCCGCGAGGCGTCGGTATCGTCCACGGCGCCGCCGGGGAAGGCAATCTGGCCGGGGTGCTGGCGCAGGGTGTCGGCCCGCTGGACGAACAGCACGTCGAGATCGGCGGGGACGGCCGTCGATCCGTGCCGGGCCGGCACGTCATCGAGGCGCCCGAACAGGATCAGCACGGCGGCCCGCCGAGCCTCGGCGACGTCCATCTCGCGGAATATCCAGGAGTCCGGCATCGCGGTGGTCCCTTCGGCGCCGGCATCCAGGGCCTGTCGGCGCCGTGCGACCACCGCTTCGAGCTCCGCGCGGGCGCTCACGCGTCCAGCCCGTGGCCCAGCGCGCGCAACTCCCGGCGCGTCTTGCCAGCCCTCATCAACTCGAGTAACTCGGTGCGGGCCGGCGACAGCTCGTATTTCAGCAATTTCGCGGCGGCGACGGGATCCGTTTCACCCTCGCCGTAGGAGGGGCAAAGGTTGGCGACGGGGCAGGCCCCACAGGCGGGTTTGCGCGCATGGCACACGCGGCGTCCGTGGAAGACCACCCGGTGGGACAGCATGGTCCAGTCCTTCGGTTCGAACAAGACCCCGACGGCGTGCTCGACCTTCACGGGATCGGTCTCCCGGGTCCATTCGAAGCGCCTGGCCAATCGGCCGAAGTGCGTGTCCACGGTGATCCCCGGAACACCGAAGGCGTTGCCAAGCACCACGTTCGCGGTCTTCCGGCCCACGCCCGCCAGCGTGACCAGGTCCTCGAGGCGTCCCGGGACGACGCCGTCGTACTCGTCCACGACCCGGCGGGCGAGCGCCCGGAGGTTCTCGGACTTGGCCCGGAAGAATCCCGTCGGCCGGATGAGGTCCTGGAGCTCCGCCGAATCAGCCTCCGCCAGTGCGCGGGCATCCGGATAGCGGGCGAAGAGCTCCGGCGTCGTGGCGTTGACGCGGACGTCCGTGGTCTGTGCCGAGAGGACGGTCGCCACGAGAAGTTCGAAGGCGTTGTCGAAGTCCAGCTCGGGAACGGCGTACGGATAGGCGTCCGCCAGAAGACGGTTGATCCGCCGTGCCCGCCGTTTGAGCGCGAGGGTGGATTCCGCGCTAGGCACGTTCGACGTTCGCGAGATCCCGCAGCACGCCGATCCTGCCATCGGTGTCTTGGATCAGATACTCGTGGCCGCGGTCTTCCAGGGCCAGGATCCACGACCCGGGTTCGGCCGTGAAGACCGTTCTGCCGGTGTCCTCGTCGACGACCTCCCGCGGCCGCGGGACGGCGAACCAGAACGCCTGGTAGGAGTGTTCCTCGTCCGCACCACGGCTGGCCTCGAACGGCTCGTCGTCGTCAGGGGAAGCGGCCGCGTCGGGGGCGGATGCGAGCGCCGCTTCGTCGGGGGACGTCGCCACCTCCTCGCGGCGCGGTTGGGCCGACGCCGGAACCGCCTCGTGCTGGCCGGTAGCCGCGGACGGCCCGACGGGCTCGGTCGCGGTGCCCACGGTGGAGTCGACCGTGGGCGGCCAGGTGGCGGCTGCCGCCTTCGGATCGGATGCACCTATCGCCGGCGCATCCGCGCGGCCCGCCCGGGGTGTCACCGGGCTCGCCGCGCGGACCGGGCGCGTCAGCAGTGGGCCGTCGCCCGGCTCGAAGTCGGCTGCGAACCCGGGAATCACCGGCGCCGTCGTCGTTCCGGCCAGAAGCGCCAAGGCCCCGACCAGGCCGAGCAGGAATCCCGCGTTCATCGACATCACGGTGCCGAGAAAAAAGTAGACGACCGTCAATACGGCCACGACGGAGCCGAGCTGGTCCAGCGTCAGCGATCCCACCACCACGCGCCGGCGTCCACTCAGACGCCTCCAAGCGAACGCGCCGGCGATCAGCATCGGCAGGGCCAGGGAGAGGAATTGATTGAAGACCATGGAGCTGAATAGCCACAGGTTCACGAAAGTGCCCGCCACCTGGAAGGGCAGGACGGACCCGAGCAACAGCAGGACGCCGCCGGCCATCACCACCACCTCGCGCAGCGTGAACGGCCCGGCGAGCGCAGTGGCGGACGCGTGGTCCTGGTCGGTTTGGTACACGATGGTGACTCCTTCTCCCGCCTCACGGCGGTCCACATAAGGGCTTCTCGCCCCAGCTTAACGGCGCTGGCGCGCCCCGGCACCACCGCCGCCGCCCGTGGCGTCCGCCCGAGGGGCCCCGTCCGACCGCTTACCGCAGAATCGGTGCGCTTCACGGCCGTGCCTGTGAGCGACGACACCACACGCCACGGGACGCCTGTAACCTGAATCACAGCACAAGATTCCGTTCCGAAAGGACCCCCCGTGTCTGAAACACATGCCTCAGCCCTGGACAACCTGCTGCACGAGGAACGCCGGTTCGCGCCCAGCGCCGACTTCGCAGGCAACGCGGTCGCCAGCGCCTCCCTCTATGAGCGTGCTGCAGCCGACCGGCTCGGCTATTGGGCGGACCGAGCCCGCGAAATGCTCACCTGGGACACCGAATTCACGGAGGCCCTCGACTGGTCCGGCGCACCCGTGGCCAAGTGGTTCGTCGGCGGGACGGTCAACGCCGCGTACAACGCCCTGGACCGCCACGTCGAGGCCGGGAACGGCGACCGCGTGGCCATCCATTTCGAAGGCGCCATGGGAGACACCCGCAGCTACACATACGCGGAGCTGACGGACGAGGTGAAAAAGGCAGCCAACGCGTTCGAATCACTCGGCGTCTCCAAGGGAGACCGTGTGGCCGTCTACCTTCCGATGATTCCGGAGGCGGTCATCACGATGCTGGCCTGCGCCCGCATCGGCGCCGTCCACTCCGTGGTGTTCGGCGGGTTCTCCGCCGACGCCCTGCGCTCCCGCATCGACGACGCCGAGGCGAAGCTGGTCGTCACCGCCGACGGCACTTGGCGCCGCGGCAAGCCGAGCCCGCTGAAGCCGGCCGTGGACGAATCCCTCGCCGCGGACGGCCACAGCGTGGACAACGTCCTGGTGGTCAAGCGCAACGGCGAGGACGTCGCCTGGAACGACGGGCTGGACAAGTGGTGGGACGACGTCGTGGGGTCCGCCTCGAGAGAGCACACAGCGGTGGCCCACGATTCCGAGCACCCGCTCTTTGTCCTCTACACCTCAGGCACCACGGGCAAGCCCAAGGGCATCGTGCACACGACGGGCGGGTTCCTGACGCAGACGGCGGCCACCCACAAGGACACCTTCGACCTGCACGCCGAGACGGACGTCTACTGGTGCACGGCGGACATCGGCTGGGTCACCGGCCATTCGTACGTCGCCTACGCCCCCCTGGTCAACGGTTCCACCCAGGTCATCTTCGAGGGAACCCCGGACGCGCCGCACCGCGGCCGCTGGTGGGAGATCGTGGAGAAGTACGGCGTCACCATCCTCTACACGGCGCCCACCGCCATCCGCACCATGATGAAGTGGGGACGCGAGATACCGGACGGCTACGATCTCTCCTCGCTGCGGGTGCTCGGTTCCGTCGGGGAACCCATCAACCCCGAGGCATGGATGTGGTACCGCGACGTCATCGGCACCAACGGCGGGAAGAACGGCGAGCGCAAGGAACACCCCACCCCTATCGTGGACACGTGGTGGCAAACCGAAACCGGCGCACACATGATCGCCCCGTTGCCGGGCGTCACCGAGACGAAGCCGGGCTCCGCGCAGGTTGCCGTCCCCGGTATCACGGTGGACGTCGTCGACGAGGCCGGGGCGTCGGTCGGCAACGGCGAGGGCGGCTACCTGGTCATCCGCGACCCGTGGCCGTCGATGCTGCGCGGCATCTGGGGCGACATGGACCGCTACCGCGAGACGTACTGGTCGCGCTTCGAGAACATGTACTTCGCCGGCGACGGCGCCAAGAAGGACGAGGACGGCGACATCTGGCTCCTCGGCCGCGTCGACGATGTCATGAACGTCTCCGGGCACCGCCTCTCCACCACGGAAATCGAATCCGCGCTCGTGTCCCACCCGCTCGTGGCCGAGTCCGCCGTCGTCGGCGCCAAGGACGAGACGACCGGCGAGGCGATCGTCGCGTTCGTGATCCTGCGCGGAGAACCGGCCGAGGGTCCCGACGTCGTGCAGATCCTGCGCGACCACGTCGCCAAGGAGATCGGCCCCATCGCCAAACCGAAGGTCGTGCTCGTCGTCCCCGAGCTGCCGAAGACCCGCTCGGGTAAGATCATGCGCCGCCTGCTCAAGGACGTCGCCGAGGGACGCGACGTCGGCGACGCGTCCACGTTGGCCGACAACACCGTGATGGCCCAGATCGCCGAGTCGCTGCGCAAGTAGCGCGGGCGACCCCGGGAGGGCCCCGGCACCATGGTGCGGGGCCCTCCCGGGGTTTAATGGGGGCATGACTGAAGCCAACGCCGCTCCCCGCAAACTCCTGGTCCTCAACGGGCCCAACCTCAACCTGCTTGGCACGCGCGAGCCGGAGGTTTACGGGCACCAGACGCTCGCCGACGTCGAGGACCTGTGCCGGGCGTCAGCCGCGGACGCGGGGTTCGCGATCGACTTCCTGCAGTCCAACCACGAGGGCGTGCTCATCGACGCGCTCCACGCCGCGCGCGGCCAGGTCGCCGGCGTCGTCTTCAACCCTGGCGCGTTCACACACACCTCGATCGCGCTCGCCGACGCGGTTTCCGGCGTCGAGCTGCCGGTCGTGGAGGTGCACATCTCCAACGTGCACAAGCGCGAGGCCTTCCGCCACCACTCCTACATCTCTCCGGTCGCCGCCGCCGTCATCGTGGGTGCGGGCACCAACGGCTACCGGCTGGCCATCGCCCACCTTGCCGCTAGCTGCTAGAGCACGCCCCGGTGGAAACCGTGTCGATGTAGCCGGCCGCGCCGTCGACCACGGGTTCGACCTCGGTCAGCGACAGCGCGTAGCCCACGTCGAGGTCGCCCTTCGCCTTGGCGAAGACGACGCCGGACAGCCCGCCGTCCTCGTCCAGCAGCGGACCGCCCGAGTTGCCCTGTTCGACGTCGGCGCCCAGCTGGTAGATCTCCAGCGGCGAGGGATCCGCGCCGTAGATGTTGTGGACCATGACCTCGCGCAGCGACTGGACGGTGGCGCCCTGGCTGCTGAAGGGCCCACCGGCCGGATAGCCGAGGAACGCGCCCGTGTCGCCCGTGGACAGGTCCTCGCCGACCGGGATCGGGTTCAGTTCCAGCTCGTCCACCGCCAGCACCGCAAGGTCCGCGACGGAGTCGAAGTAGACGACCCGGGCCGGGAGCGCGCGGCCGTCACGCGTGTTGACGACGGGCTCGCTGATGCCCGAGACGACGTGGGCGTTGGTCACGACCCGGTTGTCGGCCGCGGCGAAACCCGTGCCGGTCTGGTTGACACCGCAGGCGAAAGCCGTGCCGGTGATCTTCACGACGGAATCACCGGCTGACTCCAGCGCGGCGGAATCGGGGGCCGCCTCCGGGGCGACGTCCCGGTCCGTCGGCGCGAAGGGCTCGAGCAGTTCGGGGATGGTCTGTCCCATGACAGTGGAACGGGCCTGGGCCATCAGTGCGGCGACCGGATCCGGCGTCCACGTGCGGATGCTACGGATCACGCCGGACGAGGCGATTGCCTGGGACAGCACCGACACGCCCATCGTGGCCGCGGAAAAGGCGATGGCGGAGACCACGAGCGCCGCGACGGCCGCGTTGGCGATGCCGCCCAGAAGGCGGTCGAAGGATCTGAGGACCTGGAAGTTGAGGCCGAGGCGGATGCGCGCGCCGATGGCGACGCCTATTCCCTGGCCCATCAACATGAGGACGACGGCGGTGGTGACGACCCAGAACAGCCGCCAGCCCGTCTCCGGGACCCAACCGGATACCAGCGGAATGGCGAAGAAGGTGGCCACGCCCCCGGCAAGCAGTCCCGCGATGCCGCCGAGCGTGACGAAAAACCCCTTGCGGAGGCCGGAGACGAAGAAGGTCACGAGGGACACCGCCAGGAGGATATCCAACCCACTGATCCCGTAAAACACGCTCAGACTCCAAACCCGCCGCGGCCGCGATTTCCCTCCGGCCGGTCACGTGCCGGCGCGGTCGCCACGGCTTCAGTCTATGCGGAAACGCCTTCCCCGCCCCGCCCCGATCGCACAAAACCCGCCGTTCACCGTGTGGAAGGTGTCACATGACCTCTGACTACGGCACAATAAGTAAAAGCGCCAACGACACTTGACAGGAGATTTCATGGACATCGAGGTACTTCGCCGGGCCCCACTTTTCACGACGTTGGGCGACGAGGTGTTCTCGGCACTGACCGAGGAACTGACCGAGGTCGACTTGTCCCGCGGGGCGTCCGTCTTCCGCGAGGGCGATCAGGGGGACCAGCTGTACTTCATCGTCTCCGGCAAGATCAAGCTGGGGCGCACCGCCCCGGACGGCCGCGAGAACCTCTTGGCCGTGCTCGGCCCGGGCGAGCTTTTCGGCGAGATGGCGCTGTTCGATCCGAGCCCGCGCAACGCCACGGCGACCGCCGTTTCAGAGACGCGGCTCGCCGGACTGCGCCACGAGAACCTGCGCAAGGTCATTCAGTCCAGCCCCGAGGTGTCCGTGCAGCTGCTGCAGGCGTTGGCGAGGCGCCTGCGCCGCACCAACGAATCCCTGGCCGACCTGGTGTTCTCCGACGTTCCCGGACGCGTGGCCAAGGCACTGCTGGACCTCGCCGACCGTTTCGGACGCCCGGCGACGGACGGCATCCTCGTGGCACACGAGCTCACGCAGGAGGAGCTGGCACAACTGGTCGGCGCGTCCCGTGAAACCGTGAACAAGGCGCTGGCCGAGTTCGTGCAGCGCGGGTGGCTGCGCCTTGAGGCGCGTGCCGTGGTGATCCTCGACATCCAGCGCCTTCGCCAGCGTTCCCGCTAGGCCGGAAACGGCCCCGCTGGCCCAGCACGACGGCGCCGCACCCTTCCGGGGGTGCGGCGCCGTCGTTTTCCGTCAGTTGGGCGGCGCCGTCCCGCCGGCCCTACCGGCCGCGCGGGGTCGCCCCGCCCTCGGCGGCGGTGTCGACCGTGACGTCCAGGAACTTTCCGTCGTCGGCCTCGAGGAGCGACGGGTGGTGGTATTTCAGTTCGCGCCGGTGGGACAGGTAGGCGACAGTGCCCCGGGTGGTGGCGAGCTTCTCGAGGATGCATTCGACGGCGGGAGTCGTCAGCTCGCTCAGGGTGAGTCCGACGGTGTCCGGCTGGCCGACCCTGTCTCCGAGCGTCGTCGCGTCGCGACCCGCGAGCACCTCCGCCGCAGGCATCCACTCGGCCCACCGGCCCTTCCCGCGCAGGAGGCTGACCCGCTGGTTCACCGGGACCGCCGCGGCGAAGTACCACGTGTCGAACCGTCGGTGCGCGAAGTCGGGACTCACCCAGTGGGACAGCGGACGCAACAGGTCGGTGCGGAGGCCGAGCCCGCGCTTGGCCAGCACGCTGGTGAAGGACTTGTCCTGCACCGCCACCGCCTCGCGCACGTCCATCCACTCCTGGGTGGAGCAGTTCTCCACGATGGAGAGCTCGTCCGCCCCGGCCAGCAGCACGCCGGTTTCCTCGAAGAGTTCCCGCACCGCGCACATCAGGTGGCTGCGGACCAGCCGGTGGTCGAGGATGCCCAGGCGTCTGGCCCAGAAGCCGACGTCGGGTCCGAACCACTGCACCGCGTCCTCGTCGCCGGGCTCGACGCTTCCGCCGGGAAAGGCGACGGCTCCCAGCGGGGAGCCCCCCGGCCGGTATCCGAGGTACGTCTCGGTGCCGCGGGGGCTATCCCGCACCAGGACGACCGACGAGGCCCGCCGGGCGCCGCGCGGGGTGCGTTCGCCGTAGGCGACCCAACTCTCGGCGGCGCCTAGCTGCCCCGGCGGCACCGGGAAGAGCCGACGGCGCTGTCCCGCCACGGGGCGTCCGGCGTCAGCTGAATTCGGCAACCAGTTCAACCTCGACGGGGGAATCCAACGGGAGAACGGCCACGCCGACGGCGGAGCGGGAGTGGACGCCGGCGTCGCCGAAGACCTTGCCCAGGAGCTCCGACGCGCCGTTGATGACGCCCGGCTGTCCGGTGAAGGCCGGATCCGAGGCGACGAAGCCCACGACCTTGACGATCCGGGTTACCCGATCGAGATCGCCGATGACGCTCTTGACGGCTGCCAGCGCATTGACGGCGCAGGTGGCCGCCAGCGCCGCGGCGTCCTCGGCGGCAACACCCGCGCCGACCTTTCCGGTTGCTGGGAGTTCGCCGTTAATAAACGGCAGCTGTCCCGAAGTGTAAACGTGGTTGCCCGAGACGACGGCCGGGACGTATGCGGCCACCGGTGCGGCCACCGGCGGCAGGTCGATCCCGAGTTCCGCGAGGCGACGCTCTACTGCTGATGTTGGCTGGTTATCCACGGTTTCTCCGGTATCTGTGCGGCTAGGACTTGGGACGCTTGAGATAGGCCACGGGCGCGTTGCCGTCGGGGCCGGAAATGACGGTGACAAGCTCCCAGCCGTCCTCGCCCCATTGGTCGAGAATCTGCTTCGTGGCGTGGATGATGAGCGGTAAGGTGGCGTACTCCCATTTGGTCATAACCGATAGGCTATCCGCTCCGGCTAAACTGGTGTGCATGGCAGGTCGAAAGTCACCCTTTTTTGATACAGCAACCACCCTGGGCAAGATCGTCGCCTTCTTCGGGGTGAGTTCCGTCTGTGGCGTCCTCGCCGCCGGGCTCTTGGTCCCCGCGGCCGCTTTCGCCGGCTCGAGCGCCACGGCGGGCATCGAATTCTTCGAGGCGCTGCCGGCGGAGCTGAGGGAGGAGCCGCTGTCGGTGCCCTCCCGAATCCAGGCGAAGGACGGCTCGACCATCGCCTCGTTCTATGCCGAGAACCGCGTTCCCGTGACGCTGGACAAGGTCTCGGAGAACATGCGGAACGCCATCGTCTCGATTGAGGACGAACGTTTCTTCCAACACAACGGCGTCGACATGCGGGGCATTACCCGGGCCGCCATGCACAACCTGACCAGTTCCACGCAGCAGGGCGCGTCGACGCTGACCCAGCAGTATGTGAACAACACCCTGATCAACGCCGACAGCCTCCGCGGGGTGGACAAGAGCGACCTGACCATCTCCGGCTCCAAGTCCATCGGCGACAAGCTCCGGGAAGCCAAGCTCGCCATCGCCGTCGAGAAGGAGTTCAGCAAGGAGGAGATCCTCCAGGGCTACCTCAATATCGTGCTTTTCTCCGGAACCACCTACGGCGTGGAAGCCGCGGCGCAGCGCTTCTACTCGGTGCCGGCGTCCGAGCTGGACATCCAGCAGTCGGCGATGCTGGCCGGCATGGTCCAGCTGCCGAACGTGTTCAACCCCAGCACCAACCCCGAGGCCAGCACCAAACGCCGCAACGTGGTCCTCGGTGCGATGAAAAAGACCGGAGCCATTACCGACGCGGAGTACCGGGAAGCCGTCAAATCGGGCCTGAACCTCAAGGAGAAGCAGCTCAAGTCCGGCTGCATCTCAGCCAATAGCGCCGCGTACTTCTGCGACTACGTGACGCATCTGGTGCTTTCCGACCCGGCTTACGGCAAGACCCCCGAGGATCGCACGGCCTTGCTGTACCGCGGCGGCCTCACCATCAAGACCACCCTCGATCCGCGCCTCCAGAAGGAAGCCGAAAAGGAAACGTCCGCCGCGATCCCGGGCAAGGACAAATCCAACCTCGGGACGTCCATCGTTTCCGTGCAACCCGGCACGGGACAGATCCTGGCCATGGCGCAGAACAAGACCTACGGTCCGCAGGACGGGACGCAATACACCGAATACAACTTCAACGTCGAGTCCGGCATGGGCGGCTCCGGCGGTTTCCAGGGCGGCTCGACCATGAAGCCGTTCACCACGTTGGCGTGGCTCGAGTCCGGCAAGAACATGTGGGACAACGTCGACGCCCGGCGCGATTCCTACCCGGACGACTATCGCTGGCAGGCCTCGTGCCTGCCCAAGGGATACACGCGGGCGGTGACGGACGACGGCCAGTGGGAGGTCAACAACGCCACCGACGGCTTCAAGCGGACCATGTCCGTCGACTACGGACTGTACTGGTCCATCAACACGGCGACCGTCGCCCAGGCCGCGCAACTGGACCTGTGCGACATCGTCGACGCGACAGAGCGGCTGCGCCTGGTCGACGGCCGGACCGGCGAGACCCAGACGCCGACCCCCGCCTTCGTGCTCGGCACCACCAGCGTGACGCCGCTGGCCCAAGCCGCCGCGTTCGCGGCCTTCGCCAACAAGGGCGAATGGTGCGCCCCCCGCGCCCTGACGTCGGTCTCCGACGCCGCCGGCAACAGCTACAAGGTTCCGGCCGAGGCCTGCTCGCAGGAGATCGACCCGCAGGTCGTGGCCAACCTCAACGGAACGCTGTCCAAGATCGCCGGTGAACGCATCGCCAAGGGAACCATGGACATGCCGATCGCCGGCAAGACCGGCACCAACAACGGGGCATCGTCCACCTGGTTCGTCGGCTACAGCACCGGCGTCTCCACGGCCGCATGGGTGGGCCGCAACACCGGCAACAAGGCCATCTTCGGCGAACGCATCAACGGCGAGATCTACGACTACGCGGACTCAGCGACGTTCGCCTCCCCCATGTGGCTCGCCTACATGCAGGACGTTTCGCAGTACTACCCCGGCGAGGACTTCGGGACCCCGGATTCCCGCCCGTCCGCCCCGGCACCCGCGCCGGCACCGGAAAACAACGACCAGAACAACGAGCGAAACGACAACCGGAACGACGACGCCGGCGACGCCGAGGAGGACAACAGGGAGGCTGCCGCCCCGGTCGAGACCTCCGCTCCGACCGCAGCCACCGCACCGGCCGAGGCCTCCGCTCCGGCGGACGACAATTCCGGACCGGGCAACGGCCGCGGCAACGGCAACGGCGGACAGGGATCGACGCCCGAACCGCCCCGCCAGGACGGCGAGGACAACTAGCATGCCGGCCGCGCGGGAGATCGGATCGTACGTGGGCGCCCTGGCTCAACGGGCCGCATGGGGAGCCGGAGCGGCGGCCGCCGCAGGCGGTCTCGTCGCCGGCTACGGCTTGCTGGAGCGCAACCGCTTCGGAGTCCGCCACGAATCCGTCGCTGTCCTCCCCCCGGGGATGTCGGACCTGCGCGTGCTCCACCTCTCCGACATCCACATGGTGCCGGGCCAGGAGGCAAAACGCCGCTGGCTCCGCTCCCTGGCCGACATGGAGCCGGATCTGGTGGTCAACACCGGGGACAACCTCAGCCACCGGACCGCCGTGGCACCCCTGCTCGAGGCCCTAGAGCCCCTGATGAAGTTCCCCGGCGTCTACGTTCCGGGTTCGAACTGCTATTTCGCCCCCCGCCCGAAGAATCCCTTGCGCTACCTGCGTGGCCCGTCCAAGCCGCCGTCGGACAACCCGAACATCGAACTGCCGTGGCGGGACATGCATGCCGCGTTCGGCGCCGCCGGGTGGCTGAACCTCGCCAACCGCAACCTGTCCCTTCCATGGGGGCCCCTCCGGCTGGACTTCTCCGGCGTCGACGACCCGCACCTCGAACTCGACAGCTATGCCGGGTGGCCCCATGGGTCGGCCACCTCCGCGCTGGCGCCGCACGTGCGCATCGCGCTCGCGCACGCCCCGTACCAACGGGTCCTCGACACGTTCACCGCGGACGGCGCGGATATCATCTTCGCCGGACACACGCACGGGGGCCAGGTCTGCATACCCGGCTATGGCGCGCTGGTCAGCAATTGCGACCTGCCGACTTGGCGTGCGCGCGGCCTGACGCGGTGGGAGTTCGACGGACGTTCGGTCCCCCTGAACGTCTCCGCCGGGATCGGAACCTCGCGGTTCGCGCCGGTGCGCGTCGCCTGCCCGCCCGAGGCCGTCATCGTGACGCTGACTGCGCGCGAATCCCGGGCCTAGTTCCCCGCCCCGTTCCTGCGCCCCGCACGTCGATTGATGAACGTCAACCAGTCGGGGTAATCTTGAAATGATTGCTGCAGGCAAATAAGACGAATCGGGGATGCCACTCGTGGTGCAACACCAGGTGGGCCATGCCGCCCACTCCAGCCAGTCTTCGCTCTTGAGTACCTTTCGCCGGTTGGGACCGCAGCTGAAACCGATACTGCCGCGCCTGGTCCTGGGATTCCTCTGCGCCCTCACCGCGGGACTGGTCGCCCTAGCCATCCCACAGGTCCTCCGTGAACTCGTGAACTCGGTGCTGCACAGCGGCGGCTCCGGACGTGCCGTGTGGATCAGCGCGCTGGTCGTCACGGGACTGGGACTGCTGGAGGCGGGCCTGCTTTTCCTTAGGCGGGTCTTCGTCATCACTCCGGCGGCCCGGATCGAATCGTCGCTGCGCATCGGGTTCTTCCGGCACCTGCAGCAGCTGCCCGTCTCCTTCCACGACAAGTGGGGTTCCGGCCAGCTCCTGTCCCGCTCGATGGCGGATCTCAGCCTCCTGCGGCGCTGGCTCGCGTTCGGCTCCATCATGCTGGTCGTCGCGACCGTCACGGTGGTCGTGGGCGTGGCGCTGATGTTCAGCAGCCACTGGCTTCTGGGGTTGATCTACCTTGCCGGGGCCCTCCCCATCACCATCCGGGCCTTCCACTTCCGCAACGTGTTCCGGGACGCCAGCCGCCTCAGCCAGGACCAGGCGGGAGATCTGGCGACCGCCGTCGAGGAATCCGTGCACGGCATCCGCGTGATCAAGGCCTTCGGCCGCGGCAGGCAGTCCCTCGAGGGGTTCAGCACCCAGGCCCAACGGCTTCGGGACACGGAAATCCGGAAGGCCCGCTCGCTCTCCGGCTTCCTCATGTTCGTGGTGTCCGTTCCGGAGCTGACGCTCGGGGCCGGGTTGTTAGTCGGGATCTGGCTGACGGCCCAGGATCAGCTGTCGGTCGGGGAACTCGTGGCGTTCTTCGCCACGGCCGCGGTCCTCGCCCAGCCGGTCGAAGGCATCGGCATGCTGCTGGGCATGACCCTGACCACCAAGACCGCGTTGGACCGGCACTTCGAGGTCATCGACACCCGGAGCGACATCGTTGCCCCCGCGCGGCCCACCACGCCGCGGAACCCGCGTGGGCATGTTCGGCTTAGCGGGGTCGAATTCAGGTACCCGGACGCGAAACCGGGCACGGCTCCCGTTCTGGCTGGCATCGACCTCGAGATCCGCCCCGGCGAAACCATGGCCCTGGTGGGCGCCACCGGAAGCGGCAAATCGACGCTCCTGCAGCTCGTTCCGCGGCTCTACGATGCCACCGCCGGCTCGGTGGAGATCGACGACGTCGACGTGCGGGACTACGACCTCGACGTCCTGCGGACCGCCGTCTCCGTCGCCTTCGAGGACACCACGCTCTTTTCGGCATCGATCCGGGACAACGTCCTCCTGGGCGCGCGCCCCGTCCCGGGACAGACCGCGGACGAGGCGCTGGCGGAGGCCATCGACGTCGCTCAGGCGGGATTCACCCGCGACCTGCCCCTGGGCGTCGAAACCGTCATCGGCGAGGAGGGACTCTCCCTCTCGGGCGGCCAACGCCAACGCATCGCCCTGGCGCGGGCGATTGCTTCCCGCCCGCTGGTCCTCGTGCTCGATGATCCGCTCTCCGCCCTGGACGTACGCACGGAGGAGAAGGTGACCGAGGCCCTGCGGTTGGTCCTGGCGGGCACCACGACGCTCATCGTCGCCCACCGACCCTCCACGGTGATGCTGGCGGACCGGGTCGCCCTGCTGGAGAACGGCCGGATCCTCGACGTCGGAACCCACTCGGAACTCCTCGATCGCAGCGACCACTACAGGTACGTCATCGCGAGCCTCGACGAACCGCCCACCGTCGAGGACGTGCTCGACGAATCCATCGACAGCGACGAAGAGGAGGCCTCCCGATGAGCAAGCCCGTCGGCGTCGCCAACGAGGACCGGATCGACTTGGACAAGACGGACCGCCTGCGCGTGCGGTCCCGTTCGTGGGCCCTGCTGAGGCTCCTTGCCTCGCCCCTGCGCCGGATGCTGGTCCTGACGGTCGCCCTGGTCGTCGTGTCCAACGCGGCCCGTGCCTCGTTCCCCATCATCATCGCCTGGGCCATCAACTGGGCGCTGCCCGAACTTCTCGCGGACCGTCCCCTGGCCCTGGGCGTCACGGGCGGGATGTACCTGGTCTCGGCCGTGCTCGCGGGCGTCCTGCTGGGCTGGTACAACCTCTGCACGGCCAAGGTCAGCCAGGCGATGCTGCTGGACCTGCGCCTGCGCGTATTCCGGCATACGCAGCGGCTCAGTCTCGAGTTCCACGAAAAGTACACGTCCGGCAGGATCATCTCGCGCCAGACCTCGGACCTCGAAACACTGCGCGAGCTGTTGGACCAGGGGGTGTCCCAACTCGTATCCGGGATCGTCTTCGTCGTCTTCACCGCCGCGAGCGTGTTCCTGTTGGACTGGCGCAGCGGAATCGTGGTGCTCTGCGCCGCCGTGCCGATCTCCGTCATCTTCAACTGGTACCAACGGCGTTCGGAGCTCGTCTACCGGGAGTCGCGTGTCGTGTCGGCAAGGCTCATCACGTCGTTCGTGGAGACCATGACGGGCATCCGCGCCGTCAAGGCCTTCCGCCGCGAGCCGGCCAACGACGCCGCCTACACCACGGTGGCCCAGGAGTACCGGGACAACTCGATCCGCTCCATCAACCTCTTCGGCATCCTGCAGCCGTGTCTGGTGCTGATCGGCAACCTCACGGTCGCGGCGGTGCTGCTCCTGGGTGGGTTCCGGGTCATCGACGGCACACTCGCGGTCGGGACTCTGGTGGCGCTGCTACTCGCGTCCAAGCGGGTCTTCCAGCCCGTCGAGTCCATCGCCATGTTCTACAGCTCGCTGCAGGCCGCGACGGCGGCGCTGGAGAAGGTTTCGGGCCTGCTCGAGGAGGAACCGACAGTCGTCGAGCCCCAGCGGCCGGTGCCGCTCGCGACGGCGAGCGGCCACATCGAATTCTCCGACGCCGCGTTCGGCTACGGCGACGGACCGCTCGTCATGCATCGGTTCAGCCTGGACATCCCCGCCGGCCAGACGGTCGCCGTCGTCGGGCAGACGGGCGCGGGTAAGTCGACGCTCGCCAAGCTGATCGCGCGCTTCTACGACCTCAGCTCCGGATCGCTGACGCTTGACGGCGTCGAGTTGCGCGACGTCTCCAACGCCGACCTCCGCCGCGCCGTGGTGATGGTAACGCAGGAGGCGTTCCTGTTTTCGGGATCGGTCGCGGACAACATCGCGCTCGGGGAGCCGGAGGCGTCGCGCGAGGAGATCATACTGGCCGCCCGCGCGGTCGGGGCCCACGAATTCATCCTGGCCCTGCCCGACGGCTACGACACCGACGTCAACAAGCGCGGCGGCCGCGTGTCCGCGGGACAGCGCCAGCTCATCTCCTTCGCCCGCGCTTTCCTCGCCGATCCGGCGGTGCTCATCCTCGACGAGGCGACGTCCTCGCTGGACATCCCCAGCGAGCGGATGGTGCAGGACGGGCTGCACCGGCTGCTCGGGGAAAGGACGGCCGTGATCATCGCGCACCGCCTGTCCACCGTGGAGATCGCCGACCGCGTGCTGGTGGTGCACGACGGGCGCATCGTCGAGGACGGCACCCCGGACGCGCTCGTTGCCGCAGGTGGACGGTTCGCCGCCCTCCACGCCGCGTGGCGCGAGAGCCTGGTGTAACGCAAGACGCGGAGAACCTCCCCTGACCGCGTGGTCCGGGGAGGTTCTCGTTGGTTGATCCGGTGCCCGGTGCCCGCTGGCACCGATCCGGTTTGCCTACTTGTGCGGCCAGTCCCCCACCGACTGAACCGTATGCGGCCAGTCCCCCACGGCCTGCGCGTCGTGTGGCCAGTCCCCAACGGCCATGATGCCCACCCCGGCCAAGGCGGTTGCGGCGGCAAGCGCTGCGATGAACTTTTTCATGGTTCTCCTTCTGGAGCTCAGAGTTTCGGTCGATCAAGTGGCGAAGCACTTCACATTCATTGTAAATTGACCCGAACACGTTTCGTCAAGGGCTGGTAGGGTCGGCTTTCAGCGAAGATGGATTTGACTGGAAATCCACATGAATCAAGGGGGAACCATTGGGCATCAAATTCGGAGAGAAACTCCGCCACGCGCGTCTGAAACAGAAGCTGACGCAGGCGCAGCTGGGCGCGGGCAAGTACTCGACGAGTTACATTTCCCTTCTGGAAACCGGTAGCCGCGAACCGACCGCGGACATCATCACGGAGCTGTCCGGCCGGCTGGAGATCGACCGCGAGGTCATGGAGTCCTGGAACACGCCGGTCTCCGCCGACGAGGCCGAATTCGTGCTGCTGGAGCACCGCGCGCGGCAGTCCTGGACGGCCCGCGAATACACCGACGCCGAGGCCACGGCCACGGAGGCGGCCGCCGTCGCCCTGCGCCTGAAGAACTCCAGCGCGTGGTGGAACATGATGTTCCTCCGCGCCGAGTCGCTCCGCGACCAGGGCCGCCACGACGAATACCGCGCCGCCGCGGAGGAGGTCTTGGCGCACCCGCTGACGGACGAGTCGCTGGCCCTGAAGGTCCGGGCCGAGACGCTGGTCGCCAACGCCTACCTGGGCCTGGGCAAGCTGCACATCGCCGTCGACCACGCGCTCACCGCCGTCGCACTGGGGAAGGACCTCCCCGGCGACTCGCTCATCTACATCGGCGGCCTCTTCTCGCTCATCGCCTCGCTGGCGGAATCGGGCCAACTGGACGAGGCCTGGAAGACCTGCGAAACGCTCTCCGAGGCGGTAGCGTCCGGCTCGCCGAGCCAGACGGCCGGCAACGCGTACTGGGCCATCGGCAACGTGGCGTTCAAGCGCCAGGACATCGCCTCCGGACTGGCGAACCACCAACTCGCGGCGCAGCGGCTGCTGCCGGCCAGCGACATCGAACTGTGGGCCCGGTTCAACAAGGCGTCCGCCTCCATGCGGCTGTCCGCGGGCGTGGTGGAGGCGGAAACGCTGGAGTGCATCGAGAAGGCCGAACTCGCCCTCAGCGTCATCGGCGGCAACCCGGCGGAAGCTTTGGAGCTGCGCCTGATCCGCGCCCGCTGGCTGCACCTGAACGGGCAACCCACCGAGGCGCTGGAGCAGCTCGGCCCGGTGGACGAGGAACGCGGGGCCCTCTCGCAGCACCTGCAGGGCGAAGTCGACCTGCTCACGGCCCGCTGCCTCGTCGCCACCGGCAAGGGCAAGGACGCGCTGGCGCACCTGGCGACCGCCCAGACGGCCTTCGCCTCCGCGGGGTCCCCGGACCGCGCCTCGCTGGCGATCGAGCTCGCGACCGAGATCCGCTCGGCGAACCGCTAGGAACCGCCGGCTGCGCCTCTCCTGGCGTTAGGCCGTGAAGCGCTCCCCGGTGATGCGTTCGTACGCCTCCACGTAGCGCGCTCGGGTGCGCCGGACGACGTCGGGGGGCAGAGCCGGCGGCTCCTGGCCGGAGGCCTTGTCCCAACCGGACTCGGGACCCGTCAACCAGTCGCGAACGTACTGCTTGTCGAAGGACGGCTGCGCGCGGCCCGGCGCGTAGGCCTCCGCGTCCCAGAACCGCGAGGAGTCCGGCGTCAGGACCTCGTCGCCGAGCGTGATCTTCCCGCTGTCCGGGTCGATCCCGAATTCCACCTTCGTGTCGGCGAGGATCACTCCGCGTTCGCGGGCGATCTCCTCGGCCCGTGTGTAGAGCGCCAGCGTGAGCCGCCGCAGTTCCCCGGCGGCGTCGGCGCCGATGCGCTCCTGAACTTGGGCGTAGGAGATGTTCTCGTCGTGCTCCCCCACCTCCGCCTTGGCCGAAGGGGTGAAAATCGCCGGCCGCAGGCGCGATCCGTCGACGAGGCCCTCGGGCAGCGGCAGGGAACACACGGTCCGGGACTCGCGGTACTCCAGCAAGCCCGTGCCGGTCAGGTAGCCGCGGGCGATGCATTCGATCGGGAACATGTCCAGCTTGCGGCACACCATCGCCCGGCCGGCGACGGCCTCGGGAACATCCGTGGAGATCACGTGGTTGGCGATCCCCTCCAGCTGGCGGAACCACCACAGGCTCAGCTGCGTCAGGACCTTGCCCTTGTCCGGGATCTCGGAGGAGAGCACGTAATCGTAGGCACTGATCCGGTCGCTGGCGACCACCAGCACGCGATCCGCGTCCGCCTGCGTGGAGCCGGCCGGGACGTAGAGGTCGCGCACCTTGCCGGAGTAGACGTGGGTCCAACCCGGCAACTCGCGCGTCTGCGTGTCGAGACCGGCCATCAGAGCGCCCCGCCCCGCGCTGCCTTGAGCGCGATGTCACCGCGGTGCTGGCCACCCTCGAGGGTGATCAGGTCCATCCCCGCGTAGGCCGCGTCCCGCGCGGCTTTCAGGTCCGTGCCCAGGCCGACGACGGCGAGGACACGACCGCCCGCCGAGACGACCTCTCCGGCGTCGTTCCTTGCCGTTCCGGCGTGCAGGACGCTGACGCCCTCCAACGCGGCGGCGTCCTCGAGCCCGGAGATCGGGTCCCCGACCACGGGCTTGTCCGGGTAGTTCGCGGACGCGAGGACGACGCCGACGGCGGACTCGGTCCGCCAGCGCAACGTCTCGGCGTCGTCGAGCGACCCCGTTGACGCGGCCATCAGCAGGCCGCCGAGCGGGGTCTTGAGCCGGGCCAGGACGGCCTGCGTCTCCGGGTCCCCGAAGCGCGCGTTGAATTCGATGACGCGAATGCCGCGACCGGTGATCGCCAGGCCGCAGTAGAGCACGCCCACGAACGGAGTCCCGCGGGACTCCATTTCACGGATGGTCGGGTACGCGACGCGTTGCATGACCTCGTCGACGAATCCCTCCGGCAGCCACGGAAGCGGAGTGTAGGCGCCCATGCCGCCGGTGTTCGGGCCGGCGTCGCCGTCGTGGATGCGCTTGAAGTCCTGCGCGGGAGCAAGCGGGACGGCGTGCTTGCCGTCCGAGATGACGAACAGCGACACCTCCGGTCCGTCGAGGAACTCCTCGATCACCACCGTGCCGCCGGCGGCGAAACAGGCCTGGGCGTGGGCGAGCGCCTCGGCGCGGTCCTTCGTGACGACCACGCCCTTTCCGGCGGCCAGGCCGTCGTCCTTCACGACGTAGGGGGGCCCGAAGGCATCCAGCGCGTCGGCGGCCTCCCCCGCGTTCTCGGCGACACGGGCCATGGCGGTGGGCACGCCTGCCTCGGCCATGACCTCCTTGGCGAACGCCTTCGAGGCCTCCAGCTGCGCGGCCGCCCGGGACGGACCGAACACCGGGATATCCGCCGCCCGCACCGCGTCGGCGACGCCCGCGGCCAGCGGGGCCTCCGGGCCCACCACCACCAGGGAGGAACCGAGCCCGCGAGCCAACGCGACGACGGCCGCGGGGTCCTGGGCGTCGATGGCGTGCACGGGGACGTCGGCGGCGATCCCGGCGTTCCCGGGCGCGCAGTGCACCTCGGAGACGTAGGGGTCTGCCAGCAACGCACGGACAATTGCGTGTTCGCGGCCACCGGGGCCGATAACGAGTACCTTCACGATCCCCCAGCCTACCGGGGCGCACGGCCCGGCGCCGGGGCGTTACGCTGGTCCCGTGCGCAAGGAAACGTTGTGGGAAGCCAAGGTCCGTGAGAATCCCGGGCACTCCCAGTGGTACATCGACCGGTTTGCGGCCCTGCGCGACGAGGGCGCCGACCTGCACGGCGAAGCCCGGCTGATCGATGCGATGGCAGCCCGCGGGAGCCGCATCCTGGACGCCGGCTGCGGTCCCGGCCGCGTCGGCGGGGAGCTGGCACGGCGCGGGCACCGGGTGGTGGGCGTCGACGTCGACCCCACGCTGGTCGCCGCCGCCGAACGCGACCACCCCGACGGACGCTGGCTGGTCGGCGACCTCACCGAGCTGAACGCCGTGCTGGGCGCCGGCTCCCCCGCGGACCGCGCCGGCGAACCCGCCGTTGCGGATCCCCACGGCCCCTTCGACCTGATCGTCTGCGCCGGCAACGTCATGGCGTTCCTCGCCCCCGGGTCGGCCCCCGAAGTCCTCGCCGGCTTCGCCTCCCGTTTGGCGGTCGACGGGCGCGCAGTGGTGGCGTTCGGCGCCGGACGCGGCTACGACTTCGACGCGTTCCTGGACGACGCCGCCCGCGCCTCGCTGGCGGTGGACGCCACGTATTCGACGTGGGACTTGCGTCCGCTGGCCGCCGATTCCGATTTCCTGGTCGCGATACTGTCCCGGGGTCCCTCCGCCGAGCCCGTGGAGCCCGGAAGTCACTAGACTGGTCGGCATGCCAGAAACCTTTTCCTCGGCGGACGCCGTCGACCTTGCCATCGTCGAGCGCAACGGGTTCATCGAGTCGCGGCACCGCGGCTCCGCCGTCGTGCTGGACGGCGACGGCGACGTGGTCGCGGCCCTCGGGGACATCGACGCGCCGGTGATACCGCGCTCCTCGCTGAAGCCGTTCCAGGCGCTCGCCTCGATGCAGTCCGGTGTCCCGCTGCGCGGGGCCGAGGTGGCGCTGGCCTGCGCGAGCCACGTCGGCAGCCGCGAGCACATGGACCTAGCCGCGACCATGCTGGCCAAGGCCGGGCTGTCCGAGGCGGACCTTCAATGCCCCGAGGCGTGGCCCGGACGCGAGGAAACCCGCAACGAGCTGGTGCGCGGCGGGCACGGCAAGTCCCGCCTGGCCTTCAACTGCTCGGGCAAGCACGCGGCCTTCCTGTGGGCGTGCACCGAGAACGGCTGGGACACCACCACCTACCTGGATCCCGAGCACCCCCTGCAACGCCGCGTCGTCGAGGTCGTCGAGGACTACGCCGGCGAAAAGATCGCCCACTTGGCCGTCGACGGCTGTGGAGCCCCGGTCCCGGCGATCTCCCTGCGCGGCCTGGCGCGCGCCACCGGGCGGCTCGCGAAGTCCCCGGGCAACAAGCACGCGGATGCGCGCGCGGCGACGATCGCCACGGCCATGCTCGACTACCCGTGGGCCGTCCATGGCCACGGCGAGGAAAACACGGTGGTCATGGAGGAGCTCGGCGTCATCGCCAAGCTCGGCGCCGAGGGCGTGCTGATGCTGGGCACGGAGTCCGGCCACGCCTGCACCCTCAAGATGCTCGACGGCAACGGCCGCGGCGCCACGCTCGTCGGCCTGACCCTGCTGGCGAACGCCGGCGCCATCGACGTCGGTCGCGTCGCTCCGGTGCTCGAATCCGTCGTGAAGCCGATCCTCGGCGGCGGGGTGCGCGTGGGCAGCATCCGCCTGGCCGCCCCCGTGATGGAACTGCTGGACTAGCGGCGGGGAGACGCAGGATGGGTGTACGACGCCGGATCGCCGCCGAGGAGGGCCGTGGGGCGCTCCGCGTTTGGCTCGCGGCCGCGCCCGCGGACCGTCCGGCGCTTCCGCGGAACGTCACCGCGACGGCGGTCCGGTACGCGCTCGAGGAGCTCTCGGCCGTGGCCGAGGGGAATTCGGTGGAGGTCCGCGTGCCGCCGTTCGGCGTCGCCCAGTGCGTGGAGGGTCCGCGGCACACCCGCGGAACGCCGCCCAACGTCGTCGAGATGCCGGCCCAGACCTGGCTGGCGCTGGCGACGGGATCCGCGTCGTGGGACGACGCACGCGGATCCGGCGCGGTGGGCGCCTCCGGCCTCCGGGCGGACCTGTCCGCGCACCTGCCCCTGTTCGGTAAACTTTAGGCATGGATTCACCGCAGCAGGACCCCCAGCACACCCCCCGGCCGGTCCCGCCGAACGGCTCCGTCGAGGTCCGGCTGCGGCGCGCGCCGAAGTTCTGGCCGTTCGTCGGAATGGGCGCCGCACTCGGGATCCTGGTCGCCATCGTCTCCGCCTTCACGGGCCCCGAGAGCGCCGAGTTCACGCGCAACACGGTCGCCGCCTTCCTCTCCGTCTACTACGGGATCGCGGGCGTCCTGGTGGGATGCGTCACCTACCTCATCGTGGACCGCGTGACATCCAAGCGGGACCGACGCACCACCGCGGTGCCGGTGGACGAACCAGAGGAACGCTAGGCCCTACCCGAATGCGCCGCACCCCGTCGCCCCGTGAGAGAATGGACCCCATGGCGCGTGGTGACGGAATGCTTTCTCATGATCTCTTGCCCAACGAAAAGGGCCCGCAGGACGAATGCGGTGTCTTTGGCGTGTGGGCCCCCGGCGAGGACGTCGCCAAATTGGCGTACTACGGCCTCTATGCGCTGCAGCACCGCGGGCAGGAGTCCGCGGGCATCGCGACCTCCGACGGCCAGCGCATCAACGTCTACAAGGACATGGGCCTGGTCTCCCAGGTCTTCGACGAGAACACGCTGAACTCGATGACCGGCCACATCGCGGTTGGCCACTGCCGCTACTCGACCACCGGGGCGAGCCACTGGGCCAACGCCCAGCCGACCCTTGGCGCGACGTCCGAGGGAACGGTGGCCCTGGCCCACAACGGCAACCTGATCAACTCCGCCGAGCTCATGGACATGGTCGTCGCCGAGCAGGGCGCCAAGTTCCGCGGCGAGCTCGCGCAGGGCAACACCACGGACACCGCGTTGGTCACCGCGCTCATGCGCGGAGAGGAGGGCACGTCCCTCGAAGAGACCGCCATGGAACTGCTGCCCAAGCTCCAGGGCGCCTTCTGCTTCGTGTTCATGAACGAGGGAACGCTCTACGCGGCCCGCGACCCCCACGGCGTCCGTCCCCTGGTGCTCGGGCGGCTCTCGCGCGGCTGGGTGGTCGCCTCCGAGCAGTCCGGCCTCGCCACGGTCGGCGCCAGCTACATCCGCGAGATCGAGCCGGGCGAGCTCATCGCCATCGACGAAGACGGCATCCGCTCGCGCCACTTCGCTCCGGCGACCCCCGCGCACTGCGTCTTCGAATACGTCTATCTGGCCCGCCCGGACGCCTCCATCAACGGCAGATCCGTCTACGAGTCCCGCGTGGAGATGGGCCGCCAGCTGGCCCGCGAGAACAGCGCAGAGGCCGATATCGTCATCCCCGTCCCGGAGTCCGGGACCCCCGCCGCGATCGGCTACGCGGAGGAGTCTGGCATTCCCTTCGCCCACGGCTTCGTGAAGAACGCCTACGTGGGCCGCACGTTCATCCAGCCCTCGCAGACGCTCCGCCAGCTCGGCATCCGGCTGAAGCTCAACGCGTTGGAGCCCGTGATCAAGGGCAGGCGCGTGGTGGTCGTCGACGACTCGATTGTGCGCGGCAACACGCAGCGCGCCGTGGTGCGGATGCTGCGCGAGGCCGGCGCGGCCGAGGTACACGTCAAGATCTCCTCGCCGCCGATCAAGTGGCCGTGCTTCTACGGCATCGACTTCGCCTCCCGCGCGGAGCTGATCGCCAACGGTGCCGCCGTGCACGAGATCACCGCGTCGATCGGCGCCGATTCCCTGGCCTACATCTCCCAGGACGGCATGATCGAGGCCACCGAACAGCCGCGCGAGCGCTTGTGCACGGCGTGCTTCACCGGCGAGTACCCGATCAAGCTGCCCACGTCCGACCGGTTGGGAAAGAACCTGCTGGAGCGGTCGATGGACAGCAGCGACGGCTGCGACCCGGGACCGGACGCCGAATTCGAGGCATCGCTCACCCCCGCCGACAAGACCCCCAGCACCAAGTAAAGGACGCCTGCCTCATGACTTCCTCCACGCCCGAGCAACCGACCGGCATCACCTACGCGTCCGCCGGCGTCGACGTCGAAGCCGGGGACCGCGCCGTCGAACTCATGAAGGGTGCCATCAAGGCCACCCACAACGACTCGGTGCTCGGCGGCGTCGGCGGCTTCGCCGGCCTGTTCGACGCGTCCCGCCTGCTCACGTACACCAGGCCCCTGCTGGCCACCTCGACGGACGGCGTCGGCACCAAGGTCGCGATCGCGCAGGCCATGGACATCCACCACACCATCGGCCACGACCTGGTGGGCATGGTCGTGGACGACATCGTGGTCGTCGGCGCCGAACCGTTGTTCATGACCGACTACATCGCCTGCGGCAAGGTGGTTCCGGAGCGCATCGCGGACATCGTGCGCGGAATTGCCGAGGGGTGCACCATCGCGGGCACCGCGCTCGTCGGCGGCGAGACGGCCGAACACCCGGGCCTGCTCGGCGAACACGAGTACGACGTCGCCGGCGCCGCCACGGGCGTCGTCGAGGCCGACGCGCTGCTCGGCCCCGACCGCGTCCGCTCGGGGGACGTGGTCATCGCGATGGCTTCCTCGGGAATCCACTCCAACGGCTATTCGCTGGTCCGCCGCGTCATCAACCACGCCGGATGGGCACTTGACCGCGAGGTCTCCGAGTTCGGGCGCACGCTCGGCGAGGAACTGCTGGTGCCGACCAAGGTCTACGCCGCGGACTGCCTCGACCTGATCCGCGCCCTGAACGTCCCGGGCGCGGCCCCCCTGCACGGCTTCAGCCACGTTACCGGAGGCGGCCTGGCCGCCAACCTGGCGCGCGTTCTCCCGCAGGGTCTCATGGCCACGATCGACCGCTCCACGTGGGAGCTGCCCGCCATCTTCAAGCTCGTCGCCGAGCTCGGAGGGGTTCCGCAACCCGATCTGGAGCGCACGCTGAACCTGGGCGTGGGCATGGTCGCCATCGTCGAGGCGTCCGCCGCGGACGCCGCGCTGGCACGCCTGAACGAACGCGGAGTCGCCTCCTGGGTCATGGGCACGGTCGGCGCTGTCGATCCCTCCGGCGCCTCGGCCGGGCCGGACTTCGTCCAGGGCGCCAAGGGCGTCGACGGTGGCGCCGTGCTACTTCGGGGCGCCTACGCCTCCTAGTTACTCAAGCGCAGTCCCCCGCGGGCCCGGCATCCTGAATGGTGCCGGGCCCGCGGCCTGTCCTGCCGGAATCCGCCTCGGCAGACTGGGCACATGGGAAGCTACCTTCTGGTGGTCTTCATCTCCCGGCTCACGGAGGGAACGGCGTTTGAGCGCACCCGCTGGCCGTTGCACGCGACGATTTTGCGCTTCGACTCCGAAGAGGACACGGGGACGCTGTGCCGCCGGAGCGGCGCCTCGCTCTCCGGGCACCACGCTTTCACAGCGGACATCGGCGAGGACGCCGCGTTCGGACGAGATGGCATGGTGCCCGTGTTCCTGGTGGACGGCGATTCGGGGTTGGCGGACCTGCACGTGGCGATGCTCGGGACCCTCGGGGACGGCGCGTGGTTCTCTCGTGTGGGAGCTCGCCGCGGCCTAGCCGGCGGGATTCGCCGGACCGGCGTCGACGACGGAGAGCAATTGGTCCAGTGCGGGGCCGACTCGCGTGCGCCACAGCCACGTCGCCTTGGCGTCCCCGCGTGTGGGGCCGCCGTTGATGATGCCGATCTGCTTGCCGGACTTCTCCGCGTCCAACACCAGGCGGTAGCCGCTCATCACCGCGAGACTCGAGCCGACCACCAGCAGACCGGTGGACTTGTCTTCTAGTTCACGAACGTCGGCCTTCCGCTGAACCGGGACGCTCTCACCGAAATACACCACATCGGGTTTCAGTTCGACGCTCCCGCAGGACAGGCAGCCCACCATGGTGAATTCGTCCACGTGGGCCTGGTCCAGCGTGACGTCGCCGTCGGGGTTGACCAGCGCGGGATCCAGGCGGATGCGCTCGACGAAACCGGGATTCGCCACGGCCAGCCGGGTGTCGAGCTCCGCACGGTCCTCGACGAAACCGCAGCTCAGGCACATCACGGTGTCCAGGTCCCCGTGCAGCGGGACGACGACCCGGGAACCGCCGCGGACGTGCAATCCATCGACATTCTGCGTCACGACGCCGCTGAGCAGCCCCAAGCGCTCCAACTCGGCCACCGAATGGTGCGCGGTATTCGGCTCCGACTTGGCCATGTGCCGCCAGCCGACGAAGCTGCGCGCCCAATAGCGGTGCCGTGCCGCGGGATCGTGTTGGAACTCTTGGAACGTCATCGGCCGGTGTCGGCGCAGGGACCCGTTGGGTCCCCGGTAGTCCGGAATGCCCGAATCGGTGGAGACGCCGGCGCCGGTCAGGAGCAGCACCGGCCCGTTGGACAGCATCGATGCGATGCCGGCCAAGGCGGTGAGCGGGTCCTGTGGCGCCGCGGTCTCTCCCACCACGCGCTCGATGGAGCGAATGGCCGTGCGGTGCGCGTTGGCTATGGGAAGATCCGCGAAATCCACGCTCGGAGTGTCCGGGTGTGATCAGCCGATGCGGCGCTGATCGTCCTCGTCGTCGTCATCCGAGTATTTGTCGCCGTAGTCCGAATAATCCGGCTCGAACGGTTCTTCGACATGCGTCGCCTGGGTACCGGCGTGTCCGCGGGTGTTCCCAAGCTCGCGCTGGAGGGCAGACAAGTCAGTGGCCGGGGAATAGTACTTGATATCCCTGGCCTGCCGAGTTGCTTTTGCCTTCTGACGGCCGCGCCCCATGGCGTGACCCCCTTTTTCGGTAGATCCGGAGGTGGTCCACCTTTACAAGGTAGAGGCCCCGGAATTTGCGACTGATTCTTTCGTGCTTCTAGGTTAACATGATTCGGCCCCAATCGCCGTCTCGGCGCACTCCGCGGGCGGGGCTCCGCGGACGACTAGAGTTGAGGCAAATGCCCCCTACGAGACATCAAGGACAGGGAGCCGTTGTGGTCGACCCAGTGACGCCGGAGCCCTCCCCGTACCAGCCCGCACGATCGGCGAACACCGAGACCCGCCACCGCTTCGGCCTGTCCCCGGTGTGGATGGTCATCGGGGCGGTCGGCATTGTCCTGATGCTGGTCTATGGCACCGGAAAACTCATGGACGCTGCCACGCCGACGCCCGCACCGCCGTCGGAAGTCGTGCGGGACTCGGATCCGGGCATCGACGGAATCATCGCCCGCAACGCACCGGCGTCCCAGTTCGAGATCGGCGATTGCCTGACGGGCTTCACCGGCCCACTCGAACAGGCGACCATTGTCACGTGTCGCACTCCCCACGCCGCCCAGCTCATCGGCGTCGCGGAGCTCGACGACGCCCCCTACCCCGGCGACGAGCGCACCGCGACCAAGGCCGAGGCCGCCTGCAAGGCCATCACCCTGGACCCGGCCGCGCTCTCCGCCGGGGCATGGAACTACGAATTCAGCAGTCCGTCCCAGGGCACGTGGTCCGAGGGGGACCGGAGCGTCGCCTGTTTCCTGGCGCTGTCCGAGGGCACCGTCAGCCAGTCCCTGCTCCCGGACGGCGCCCGGAGCACCTAGCCGTCCGTCCGCAGCATCAGGCCGAACCTACTGCCGACTGACGGAGAGCCCTCCACCGTCCACGGCTTCCACTAGTACCCCGTCCCCGTCGGCAATCGTCCCCGCCAGCAGTTCCCTGGCCAGACGGTCGCCGATCTCGCGCTGCACCAGGCGACGCAGCGGCCGGGCACCGAAGGCGGGATCGTAGCCGGCCAACGCCAGCCACTCCCTGGCCGCCTCTGTGACGCTGAGCGTCAGGCGACGGGCAGCCAGCCGCCGGCCCAGCGCATCGACCTGGAGGTCCACGATGTTCCCCAGCTGGTCGAGGGACAGTGGATCGAACATCACCACGTCGTCGAGCCTGTTGAGGAACTCCGGCTTGAAAGAGGCGTTGACCAGGTTCATGACGGCGCTCCTCTTGTGTTCGGCCTCCAGCGCCGGATCCACCAGGAACTGCGAACCGAGGTTGGACGTCAGCACGAGGATGGCGTTGCGGAAGTCCACGGTGCGGCCCTGGCCGTCGGTGAGCCGGCCGTCGTCGAGCACCTGAAGCAGGATGTCGAAGACCTCCGGGTGCGCCTTCTCGACCTCGTCCAGCAACACCACGGAGTAGGGTCGGCGGCGGACGGCCTCGGTGAGCTGGCCGCCCTCCTCGTAGCCCACGTACCCGGGAGGGGCCCCGACCAACCGCGAAACCGAGTGCTTCTCGGAGTATTCGGACATGTCGATGCGGACCATCGCCCGGTCGTCGTCGAACAGGAAATCAGCGAGCGCCTTCGCCAGTTCCGTCTTTCCCACGCCGGTGGGCCCCAGGAACATGAACGAACCGGTGGGCCGGTCCGGATCCGAGATCCCGGCGCGGGCCCGGCGGACGGCGTCGGACACCGCGCCGACGGCCTTTTCCTGGCCGATCAACCGCTTGCCGAGGAACTCCTCCATGTGCAGCAGCTTCTGGCTTTCGCCCTGCAACATGCGACCGGCCGGAATGCCGGTCCACGCGGAGATCACTTCCGCGATGTCGTCGGCCGTGACCTCCTCCGAAACCATCAGCTCCGTGTCCCCACCCTGCTGTTCCGCGGCCTGCGCGGTCTCCAGCTCGCGCTGCAATTCGGGGATCTCTCCATACAACAAGCGGGAAGCCTGCTCCAGATGGCCGTCGCGCTGGAGGACCTCGGCATCGGAACGAAGCTCCTTGATACGCGACTTGAGGTCGCCAACGCGGTTGAGTCCCGCCTTCTCCGACTCCCAGCGGGCATTGAGGCCGTCAAGGGCCTCCGTCTTGTCCGCCATATCCGCCCGCAACGCCTCCAGCCGGTCGACCGATGCCTCGTCGGTGGCCTTCGCGAGCGCCAACTCCTCCATCTTCAACCGGTCGACCGACCGGCGGAGCTGGTCGATCTCCTCGGGTGCCGAGTCGATTTCCATGCGCAGCCGGGAGGCGGCCTCGTCGACGAGGTCGATCGCCTTGTCCGGCAGCTGGCGCCCGGCGATGTAGCGGTTGGACAGGGTCGCCGCGGCCACCAGCGCCGAGTCCCCGATGGAGACCTTGTGGTGTGCCTCGTACCGCTCCTTGAGCCCGCGCAGGATACCGATGGTGTCGTCGACCGACGGCTCGCCGACGTACACCTGTTGGAAGCGGCGCTCGAGGGCGGCGTCTTTTTCGATGTTCTTCCGGTACTCGTCCAAGGTCGTGGCGCCGATGAGCCGGAGCTCGCCGCGCGCCAACATGGGCTTGAGCATGTTCCCGGCGTCCATGGCCCCCTCGGAGGCCCCTGCGCCGACGACGGTGTGGATCTCGTCGATGAAGGTGACAATCTGGCCGTTGGATCCCTTGATCTCCTCCAGCACGGCCTTGAGCCGCTCCTCGAACTCGCCACGGTATTTGGCCCCGGCGATCATCGAGCCGAGGTCCAGAGCGATAAGAGTTTTCCCCCGCAGAGACTCCGGAACGTCGCCGGCGACCATCCTTTGGGCGAGCCCCTCCACCACGGCCGTCTTGCCGACGCCGGGCTCGCCGATGAGTACCGGGTTGTTCTTCGTGCGGCGGGAAAGCACCTGCACCACGCGGCGGATTTCGGCGTCGCGGCCGATCACCGGGTCCAACTTTCCTGAACGGGCGATCGCCGTGAGATCCGTGCCGTACTTCTCCAGCGCCTGGAACGTGTTTTCGGGATCCGGGTTGTCCACCTTGCGGTCTCCACGGATGCCGGGCAGGCCCGCACGGAGCGCCTCGGGACTGGCCGCGGACCCGCGGAGCGCGGAGCCCGCCGCCCCGGTGTCCGAGGCCAGGCCCAGGAGCAGGTGCTCGGTCGAGACATAGGTGTCGCCCAGCCGTTCCGCCTCCTGCTGGGCAGAAGCGATGACCTGCAGCATCCCACGCGAAAACTGCGCCTGTGCCACGGACGTACCCGACGACGCCGGCAGCGATTTGATGGCGGCGCTGGCCTGCGCGGAGACGACGTCGGGATCAACTCCGGCTGCCCGCAGGAGCGCCACGGCGATGGATTCGCGCTTGTCCATCAGCGCCTTGAGCAGGTGCGCCGGCTCGATCTGCGGATTTCCGGCCGTGGAGGCGTTCATTCCGGCGGCCGAAAGCGCCTCTTGGCTTTGGGTGGTGAATTTGGAGTCCACGACGGTTCCCTTTCTCTGCGCTAACAGTCGGTGTCAGACTTGAGTCTACATCGCTCAACTTTAGTGCAGCGCGGATTATTCCGCCGGCGAAGGGCCGCACGGTGGCTTATCCCGCCGCTGCGGTCTCGATGACTGCCAGATCCAGCTTGCGCATCGGCATGAACGCCTCGACGACCCGGCGGGACACCTCAGGATCCCCGCCGGCGAGCAGCTCGGTCAGCCGGCGCGGCACCACCTACCAGGACACACCGAAACGGTCCTTGAGCCAGCCGCACCGGCTCTCATCGCCACCGGATGTCAATTGACGATGTCCTGCATGGTGAAGCCCTTCCGGAACCCACGGAGACGTCGTGGCGGACGGCGTCGCTCAGCGGCGCCGTGCCATCGCCGACGTCCCGAAGGGACCTTGCGCCGAGGGAACGATCTCCTTGCCGAGAGGCACCAACGACACGGGGATCAGTTTGAGGTTGGCAATGCCCAGCGGAATGCCGATGATGCTCACAAACATCGGGATGGCGGTGACCACATGGCCGATGGCAATCCAGAGGCCCGCCACGAGGATCCAGATGACGTTGCCTATCGTCGAGAAGGCCCCGGTCCGGCCGCCACGGTCCACGATGGTCCGGCCGAACGGCCAGAGGGCGTAGCTCGCGATCCGGAACGAGGCGATCCCGAAAGGAATCGTCACGATCAGGAGGCAACACACGATGCCGGCGAGGAAGTACCCGAGGGCCAACCAGATTCCGCCGAACAGCAGCCAGATGACATTGAGGATGATGGCAAGCGGTCCGTTCATGGAACCATCCTCCCGCATGCGCCCCCGACCCGCCATCGGGAAGTCCCCCAATTAATGGACATAATGGGTGCATGACCCCCACCCCCCGGTCCATCGCCGCCGTCGTCCTCCTGCTCCTCGCCTCGTCGCTGGCCGCATGCAGCGAGCAGGCGCCGGATCCCGCGCCCGCCGCAGCGGCACTGGCACAGGGTCTGGCCGAAGCGGAACTGTCGGCTGTTCCGGTCGTGGGCGGGGACGGCGCGGGTGCGACCGACGCGCTCGAGCTCGCCTACGGCCCACTGACCGACGTGCCCCGGACGGTAACGGTGGAATCGGTGGCGATCGACGGGCGGCCCGACGACGACGGGCCGGCCACCGCGACGGCGACTTTGCGCAGCGTGTGGGATGTCGACGATTCGGACGAGGACTGGTCCTACACCACGGAGGCCACGCTGGAATACAACACGGAGGCGGAAGCCTGGGAGACGCGCTTCGCCCCGGACGTGGCCGTGAAGGGGCTCCGCGACGGCGAGACGCTCCGGCTGCGCACGGCGACCGCCGAACGCGGCGACATCCTCGGCGCCGACGACGACGTCCTGGTCACCAACCGCCCGGTGTTGCGCCTGGGCATCGACAAGAGCCGGCTCGACGGCGGCTCGGCCGCCACCAGCGCCCAGGCCCTGGCCGGGCTCGTGGACATCGACGCGCAGGACTTCGCCCAGCGCGTGGAGGCCGCTGGCGACAGGGCGTTCGTCGAAGGCATTGTGCTCCGGGATGACGACTCCCTGGCGATCACCGAAGCCGACGTCGCGGAGATCCCGGGGGGCCGGGCCATTCCGGACGAACTGCCACTCGCACCGAGCCGGACGTTCGCCCGCGCCATTCTGGGCACGGTCGGCCCGGCGTCGGCCGAGCTCGTCGAGAAGTCCGAGGGCAGGCTGTCCGCCGGGGACGCGGCCGGGCTGTCGGGAATCCAATCGACCTACGACGAGCGTCTGGCCGGGACACCGGGCCTGTCAGTGTGGACGGCCCCGGCGCCTTCGGGGGACTCCGGGGGCGACACCAGCGCGGAGCCGAATGCGGCCGAGGGCGCCGACGCGGCCGGGGAACCGCGCCAGCTGTTCAGCCGACCGGCGGTGGACGGCGAGGCCATCAAGACAACGCTCGACCCGTCCCTCCAGAGCGTGGCGGAGGACATCGTCTCCGCGCCGGACTCGCCCAGCGGGATCGTCGCACTGCGGCCGTCGGACGGCTCCGTGCTGGCCGCCGCCAGCGGACCCCAGAGCAACTCCTACAACACGGCCATGATCGGCCGGTATGCCCCCGGGTCCACGTTCAAGGTGGTTTCCGCGCTGGCGATGCTGCGTTCCGGCTACACGCCCCAAAGCGAGGTCGAATGCCCGCAGACCACCGTCCTGGATGGCCGGAGCTTCAAGAACTACACGGGATACCCGGAGGCGGGCTTGGGCACCATCACCCTGTCCGAGGCCATTGCGCAGTCCTGCAACACCGTGTTCATCCAGGCCAGCGACAAGGTGGACATGGCAACAGTCGCCGAGGCGGCCGGATCGCTGGGCCTCGCGGAGGAACCCAGCGCGGGCGCACCGGCCTTCCTCGGGTCCGTACCGACGGACTCCACAGGCACCACGCACGCCGCCAACATGATCGGGCAGGGCGTGGTGGAGTCCTCCGTGCTGGGCATGGCCACGGTGGCGGCCTCGGTCGCGAACGGAGCAACCGTCTCCCCGCGGATCGTGGAGGACCCCGCCCCCGCGGCCGCCAGGCAACCGTCCACCCCCCTGACCGAGGACGAGGCCGCCCAACTGCTGGACATGATGGGCGGAACCGTAGACCACGGCACCGTCACCGAACTCCAGGACGTGCCAGGGCCGGCGGTCGCCGCCAAGACCGGAACGGCCGAATACGGCGACGGGACCGAGGACCTCCGGCACACCTGGGTCATCGCCGTCCAGGGCGATCTGGCCGTCGCCGCCTTCGTCGAGACGGGAACCTCCGGGGCCGAAACCGGCGGCCCGTTGATCAAGGAGTTCCTCACCCGGGCGCACGTCCTCGCCGCCGCGGACGGCTAATCTTGATCCAATGGACACCCACGACCCCAAGCCGCCGCAAAGCGGGCGCGCCGTCGACGACCTGAGCTACTACCGCACCGAACCGGTCTCGTTCGTGCGCCGCGGAACGCGCCTGCACGGCAGGCGCCAGGAGGCCTGGGAGCGCCAGTCCGGCCGATTCCTGCTGGAGGTCCCGCGCCACCACGCCGACACCTCGGTCCACGCGAACTTCGGCTTCGACGCCGCCGCGGCGTTCGGACGGGTTGCGCCGCTGACCGTGGAGATCGGTTCCGGGCTCGGGGAGGCCGTGGCCGACGCCGCCGAACGGCATCCCGAACGCGACTTCCTGGCCGTCGAGGTGTACCGCCCCGGCCTCGCGCAACTGATGGTGCGGATCGAGCAAAAGGGCCTGACCAACGTCCGGGCCGTTCAGGCCAACGCCCCGGAGGTCCTGGACGTGATGCTGCGCCCCGGCTCCGTTGACGAACTGTGGGTGTTCTTCCCCGACCCGTGGCACAAGGTGCGGCACCACAAGCGTCGTCTGGTGAAGGCGTCGTTCGCGGACAAGGCTGCGCGTGTCTTGGCGCCCGGCGGCACGTGGCGCCTGGCCACCGACTGGTCCAACTACGCCGAACAGATGCGCGAAACGCTGGATTCCTCCGCGGATTTCAAGAACCTCCACCCGGGCGGCGACGCCGGCCCGGAAGGAACCCTGACGCGGGTGCGCCGCGGCGGACTCGAAGGGCACGAGGGCGAATCAGAGTTCACGGACGAACGCGGCGGCTGGGCTCCGCGCTTCGACGAACGCGTCCTCACCAGCTTCGAGGGGAAGGCGCTGAAGGCCGGACGGCTGGTCTTCGACCTGGCCTACCGGCGAACGGCCTAGGTCCTCCGCTCGTCGGCCTCGCGCGGGGTTAGCCGGCCGCTTGCGGGGGCAACGCCGTGGCGGCCTCCGGGCCGAATTTGGCCGCGTACGCGTCGAACAACGGCTTCCAGTCCTTGTCGGCGTCCTCGACGTATCCGCCGACCGATTCGCGCAGGTTGGCCAGGCAGACGTGCCATCCCGCGCCGTCGCGCGCGCCCCGTCCCCGATCGTCGAGCGAGGCGGCGAACACGAGGCGCGTTCCGGCGTCGTACTCCTGAAGCGCGATGCGCAGGGAATCGCTCTCCCACCGGAAGGCCAGGCTGCAGCCGGATTCGACGTCGACGACCTCGCCGCGCATCGGCTCCGCGTCGGGTTCGGCGGGGAACGTGAAAACGAGGTCGCGCCCCGGCGTCCACTCGCCCACGATGGCGGCCGGAAACCAGTCTCGCAGCCCGTCCCGGGTGGTCACCGCGATCCAGGCGTCCCAGCGGTTGACCGGCAGGTCGATTCCGTAGGTCAACACCCAGCGCTGTCCCGCCGGCGCGAAGGTGGCCAAGTCCATTGCGTACCCCGTCATGGCCACAGTCTACGGCTGGCCGGCCGCGCGCCCACCGGTTCGCGGCCCGTGGTGACCAGGGCCAGGTTCCGCAGCGACTGCGTTCCCGGGTCGCGGTAACCATGGCTGGCCCGGCGCGCCCCGGGCACGAACCGCGACGTGTTGTGGCCGGTGACCGGCAACAGGCCAAGGTCCGCCGCGCCGTCGACGCCGAAACCGCGGCCCGGCACGAGGGTCCGTCCGCTCAAAGCGCGCCCGGCGCGCGCCAGCCAGTCGTCTGCCGCGACGCCTTCGAACACGGCATCGCCGGCGAGCCCCATCAGGGACGGTTCCAGGGCCAGCTGCCGCGGCACTCCGGCGGAGCCGGTCGTCGCCAGGACGTCCACGCGGATCCGGGGCGTGCCGGGGCCGTCCGGCTGCGCGGCCAGACGCTCCAGGGCGTGGGCGGCGAGGGTGGCCCCGTAGGAGTGTGCCTCGATGGCGGTGCGCGGCGCGTCGGGCCGCAGCCGGGCGTAGCGACGCAGATCGTGGGCCAAACGTTCGACGGCGGCGCGGGCCGTCCGGTTGAAAACCGCCCGCAGCAGGCCCGGGGCGGGATAGGCGAGCCAGGCGACGACCGCCGGGTCCGGTTCCCCCACCAACCGCTGTTCGAGCAGGAGCTGCCCGGCCTCGCGCGTGGTGCCCCACATCGCCGTCGTCGCCCGGATCCCCGCGCCGGAGAGTTGCCAGGTCACATGGGTGGCCGTGTCCAAGTTGCCGACCGCGACGGCGGCCAGCGGCTCTGGCCCCGCGAGGTCCAGGTAGAGCAGCCGGCGGCGCGGAATCGCGGCGTCCATGGACGAGGGCCGCAACGCGTGGACCACCCCGTCGATGGCGGCCTTGTGCCGTTGCGGCAGGCTGTCCCGCCGCCCCTTGAGGACGTCCAGGCGCGCCTCCGCCGCGTCGCACAGCTCCGCGTAGCCCGTGGGCACCGGCACGGCCGGACCCCCTACTGCTGGGGCCGCCAGACCACCACGGCCTGGCTGCGTCCGCGGGGGCGCTTGCCGCGCGCCAGGGGGACGACGTCGCCGCCCGCGCCCGCCGCGAACACCCGGAAGAGTTCGGCGTTGCGCCGGCCGGACCGCGTGGCGTCCAGTTCCTGGGTCAGCTCGGTCACGCGGGCCCGCAGGGCCGCGACCTGGTTCTCGAGCTCGAGGACGCGGCGGATGCCCTCCAACGAGACGCCGTCCTTGGAAAGGCGCTGCACCTCGCGGAGGAGGTCGACGTCGTGCTGGCTGTAACGACGCTGCTTGCCGCGCTGCCGCGACGGGGAGACCAGGCCCATCCTGTCGTACTGGCGGAGGGTCTGCGGGTGCATCTCGGCGAGCTCCGCGGCAACGGAGATGACGAAAATGGGCACAAACCGGTCCGGCATCATGGGCGCTACAGCACCGCCTTGGCGGCCAGACCGGCCCGTGGATCGGCGTCCGCGGTGGCCTCGGCGAACGCCTTGACGGCCGCCTCGGCTTCGCCGCCGAGCTTTTGCGGTACGACGACGTCGATCGTCACCAGCAGGTCGCCGGTGGCCTTGGACGTCTTGATCCCGCGTCCCTTGAGGCGCAGCGTGCGCCCGGAGGCGGACCCGGCGGGAACCTTGACCTTGACCGTCTCGCCGGTCAGTGTCGGCACCTCGATCTGGCCGCCCAGTGCGGCCTCGGGGAACGTCACCGGCACGTGGATGCGGATGTTGGCGTCCTCGCGGATGAAGAACGGGTGCGGCCTGACGGAGACCTTCACCATGAGGTCGCCGTAGCCGGCCTGTCCGCGCTGGCCCTTGCCCTTGACCCGGACCGTCTGTCCGTCCTTGATCCCCGCGGGAACCCGGACGTCGATCACCTCGCCGCTCGGTTCGCGCAGCCCGATCGTGGTCCCGTTGACGGAGCCGGCGAAGGAGATGGTCGTGCTCGCCGTGCGGTCCGCGCCCTTGCGGGGGGCCTGCTGGTACCCGCCGGCGCCGCCGAAACCGCCGCCGCCGAAGAGGTCCGCGAACTCCGGCGGCACCTGTCCGGACTGAAAACCGCCCTGCGGGAATCCACCGCGACCGCGGGCCCCCGCGGGTCCGCCCGGTCCCCCGAAGAGGTTGCCGAACATGTCGTCGAATCCCGCACCCTGCCCGTGCCCGCCGGGACCGCCCGCCGTGAAGCGGGCTCCGGATCCCATGGCTCGGATCGCGTCGTACTGCTGGCGCTCCTCGGGGTCGGAGAGCACCGAGTGCGCCTCCGTGATGTCCTTGAACCGCAGTTCGGACGCCGCCTCCCCCGAGTTCGTGTCCGGGTGGTGCTGGCGCGCCAGCTTGCGGTACGCCTTCTTGATGTCGGCGTCGCTCGCGTCCTTGGAGACGCCGAGAATGGCGTAGAAGTCCTTGTCGGCCCAATCCTGACTTGCCATCGGGCGCCTCCTCTCAAAATCCTTCGTGCATTTCTGCCGGTTCGGGTGGGCCGGGGCATGTGCCCCGGCCCACCCGGGCCCTATCTGTTGTCCGCCGTCGCTACTCGCCGGTGGACACGACCACCTGGGCTGCGCGGATCACGCGGTCGCCCTTGCGGTAGCCGGGACGCAGGACCATGCCGACGTGCTCGGCAGGGATCTCCGCGTTCGGCTGCTGCATCAGCGCCTCGTGGATCTGCGGGTCGAACGCCACGCCGGCCTCGGCGATGCGCTCCAGCCCCTGGGCGGCGAGGATGCCGTCCAGCTTGTTCGCGATCGACGCGAACGGGCCGTCCGCGAGGTCGCCGTGCTGCCGTGCCGCGTCCAGGTCGTCCAGCACGGGCAACAGCCCGGACAGGACGGACTGGACCGCGAGTTCGCGAACCGCTTCCCGGTCGCGTTCGACGCGCTTGCGGTAGTTCACGTACTCGGCCTGCAGCCGCAGCAGGTCGTTGCGCAACTCGGCCTCGAGGCCGCCGGACTCGGCGGGGGCCTCCGCGTCCTCCGCGGACACCTCGTTCAGGATCCTTTCGGCCTGCGCGAGCGCGTCCTCGGAGTCGTGGGCCTCGTCGGTCGGCGTGAGGTCCTCGTGGTGGCCCCCGACGGGTGCCTCGGCACCCTCCTGAGGCGAACCGGCGTCGTCCTGGCCGCGGACCTGGCCGGTCTCGGGGTCGATCTTTCGCTTGTCGGTGAAGCGCACGGGTTCTTCGGTGCCGTGCTCCTCCTCGTTGCCGTGGTGCGGCATGGGCACTACCGCCTTACTTCTTCTCTTCTTCGTCGACCACTTCGGCGTCGACGATGTCCTCGTCCGCGGCGTCGGACGCCCCGGCCCCGGACTCGGCTCCGGGCTCGCCGGCGGGCGACTCGGACTGGGCCTGGGCGTAGATGGCTTCGCCCAGCTTGGTCTGCGAGGCCTGCAGCTTCTCGTACGCCACCTTGACCTCGTCGTCGTTGTCCTGGCTTTCGAGGGCGGCCTTCAGCGCGTCGACGTCGGCCTGGACCTCGGTCTTGACGTCCTCGGGCAGCTTGTCCTCGTTGTCCTTGATCAGCTTGTCCACGGAGTACGCGGTCTGCTCCGCATGGTTGCGGGTCTCCGCCGCCTCGCGGCGCTGCTTGTCCTCGGCCGCGTGCTCCTCGGCCTCGCGCACCATGCGGTCGATGTCCTCCTTGGACAGGCTCGAGCCGCCGGTGATAGTCATGGACTGCTCGGTGCCGGTGCCCTTGTCCTTGGCGGACACGTGGACGATGCCGTTGGCGTCGATGTCGAACGTGACCTCGACCTGCGGGATGCCGCGCGGGGCCGGCGCGATGCCGGTGAGCTCGAACGTGCCCAGCGGCTTGTTGTCGCGGGTGAACTCGCGCTCGCCCTGAAACACCTGGATGGACACCGACGGCTGGTTGTCGTCGGCCGTGGTGAACGTCTCGCTGCGCTTGGTCGGGATGGCCGTGTTGCGCTCGATGAGCTTGGTCATCACGCCGCCCTTGGTCTCGATGCCGAGGGACAGCGGGGTGACGTCGATGAGCAGGACGTCCTTGCGCTCGCCCTTGAGGACGCCGGCCTGGAGCGCCGCGCCGACGGCGACGACCTCGTCCGGGTTGACGCCCTTGTTGGGCTCCTTGCCGGCGAGCTCCTTGACCAGTTCGACGACGGCGGGCATGCGGGTCGAGCCGCCGACGAGAACCACGTGGTGGATGTCGGAGACGTTGATGCCGGCCTCGGCGATGACGTCCTTGAACGGCTTGCGGGTGCGCTCCAGCAGGTCCTTGGTCAGGTCCTGGAACTTGGCGCGGGAGAGGTGCTCGTCCAGGTGGACCGGGCCGTCCGCGGTGACGGAGAGGTACTGCAGCGAGATGTTGGTGCTGGTCGCGGAGGACAGCTCCTTCTTCGCCTGCTCGGCGGCCTCCTTGAGGCGCTGGAGGGCGATCTTGTCCTTGGACAGGTCGGCACCCTTGGACTTGGCCTGCGCGAGCAGCCAGTCGACGACGCGCTGGTCCCAGTCGTCGCCGCCGAGGCGGTTGTCGCCGGAGGTGGAGCGGACCTGGATGGTGGAGAACTCGTCCTCGTCCTTGCCCACCTCGAGGAGGGAAACGTCGAACGTGCCGCCGCCGAGGTCGAACACGAGGATGAGCTCGTCTTCCTTGCCCTTGTCCAGGCCGTAGGCCAAGGCGGCCGCGGTCGGCTCGTTGACGATGCGCAGCACGTTCAGGCCCGCGATCTCGCCGGCCTCCTTGGTGGCCTGGCGCTCGGCGTCGTTGAAGTAGGCCGGGACGGTGACGACGGCGTCGGTGACCTTCTCGCCGAGGTACGACTCGGCGTCGTGCTTGAGCTTCATCAGTGTGCGCGCGGAGATTTCCTGCGCGGTGTACTTCTTCTCGTCGATCTCGACGGACCAGTCGGTGCCCATGTGGCGCTTGACCGAGGCGATGGTGCGGTCGATGTTGTTGACGGCCTGGCGCTTGGCGATTTCGCCGACCAGAACCTCGCCGGACTTGGAGAACGCGACCACCGAGGGGGTGGTGCGCGCGCCCTCCGCGTTGGCGATGACGGTGGGCTCGCCGCCTTCCAGAACGGACACGACGGAGTTGGTGGTTCCGAGGTCGATGCCTACGGCACGTGACATGGTGTTTCCTTCTTTCCTTGGAAAACTTGCTGGTATCCGCCCGGCCAACCTCTGGCTTGAGCGTTCTGCACTCAAGTCTACGCATGCCGCATTCGATGTCAATTCACACTTGAGCGAACCCGACTCAAGTACGTTTATGCCCCGGCGCCCATGCGGCCTACCGGGCTTGGAGGGCCGAGTTTTCCCGGGCGGCTATTTCACAAGAACCGGCGGAATGTTGACTGTCAAGCAAGGCCTTTACAACACATGTCCCACTGGGTAGGTTCTTCACCACACACGGCGATGGAACCTCCGTCGCCGCCTGCATACGAGAAGGGCTTCCCATGGGAAAGCAACACATGGGCCTCGGCATCGCCGCCGTGGCCGCGCTCGTCACCTCGCTGGCCGCCGGCATTCCGGCGCAAGCCGCACCGTCCGGCGGGTCCGACGTCGTCAGCCACACGGTCGCCGCCTCCGAGAAGGCCGGCGGGTACTGGACCGCGGAGCGCATGCGCAACGCCATTCCGGCCGACGTCCTTGCACAGAAGTCCCTCGGCAAGGCCGCGACCGCGGCCGAGCACGTCGCCAAGGGCCTGGAGGAGCGCGTGGGCGGCCTCAAGGCCAAGGGTGGCCCCGGCAACGGAAACGGGAAGGGCAAGCAAAGCCTGCACGCCGACGAAACCCCCGTTAGCCACATCGGCAAGGTCTTCTTCACGCTCGACGGACAGAACTACGTCTGCTCCGGCAACTCCGTGGTCTCCGCCAACGAAGGCACCGTCTCCACCGCGGGTCACTGCCTGAACTCCGGACCGGGCGAGTTCGCCACCAAGTTCACGTTCGTTCCCGCCTACGAGGACGGCCGCGCACCCTACGGCCAGTGGGCCGCGGAATCGCTGCACGCCCCGAGCCAGTGGAGCGGCTCCGGGGACATGACGTACGACACCGGTTTCGCCGTGGTCTCCCCCGTCAACGGCGCCAGCCTGACGGACACGGTCGGCGCCTCCGGCGTGCAGTTCAACGCCGACCGAGGCCTCACGTACAAGGCATTCGGCTACCCGGCCGCCAACCCGTTCGACGGCCAGTCACTGGTCTCCTGCACCGGCGCGGCCAGCAACGACCCATACAACCCGCAATTCAACTCGCAGGGCATTTCCTGCGACATGACCGGCGGATCCTCCGGCGGTCCGTGGTTCATCGGCACCGGTTCGGACGGCTACCAGAACTCCGTGAACAGCTACGGCTACAGCATCTCCAACGTCATGTACGGGCCCTACTGGGGCTCCGTGATCCAGTCGACGTACCAGACCGCGTCCTCCAGCTAACCTAAGGCACCCTCCGCACGCGAAAACGGCGGGCGGCACCATCTTCATGGTGTCGCCCGCCGTCGCGTGCGGGTCCGTTCCGGCTAGTCGCGGACTCCCTCGGGAGCCGTGCGATGGCTTTCGGCCGGATGGATCGGACCCTGCGTTGCCGGAGCCGCGGAGGGGTCGCCCCCTCCGCGGGGACTGCTAGTCCTTCTGGTTGGACTGCGGCGCGGTGGCGCGGCGGCCGCCGCGCGAGCGGCCCGAACGTGCGGCGCCGGTCGCGGCGGCCGCACCGTTCTGCCCCAGCGCGTCCCCGATGGTGTTGCCCAGGCCGCGGCTCGGGCCCGCACCGGCGGGACGGTGCGTTGCGGCCCCCTGCGAGGCCGTCGTGTGGCGGGTGCCCGCCGGGCGTCCGCCCGTTGCCCCGGCCGACTTCTGTCCCCCGCGGTTGCCCGCGGGGCCGGACTTCGGCGCTCCCTGGCGGCGGGCGACGTCGCGGTCCCCACGCCCCTCGGAGCGTCCGCCGGAACGGACGTCGGAGCGTCCACCCGCGCCCTCGGCGGCACCCTGGCGGGCACGGCCGCCGCGTCCGCGGCCCGAGCGCTCGCCCGAGGCGCCGGCGCCGGCGTCGTTCCCGCCACGGGTGCGGCGCTGCTGCACGGGTGCCTGCGGCGCCACGTAGGCGACCTCGGCCGCACGGTTGCCGACGACGGCGGCGACGGCCTCGGAATCCGGGGTCACCGACTCGAACGGAACCTTGAGGCCGGCGGCCTTCAGGAGCGAACGCACGTCGCCCTGCTGGTCCGGCGTCGCGATGGTCACGACGGTGCCGTCGCTGCCCGCGCGGGCCGTGCGGCCCGAACGGTGCAGGTACGCCTTGTGCTCGGCCGGCGGGTCGACGTGGACGACCAGCTCCACGCCGTCGACGTGCACGCCGCGGGCGGCGACGTCCGTGGCGACGAGGACGCGCGCCGTTCCCCCGGAGAAGGCCGCGAGGTTGCGGTCGCGGGCGTTCTGCGACAGGTTGCCGTGGAGGTCGACCGCGGGCACGCCCGACTTGGACAGCCACACGGCCATCTTCTTGGCGTGGTGCTTGGTGCGCATGAACATGATGCGGCGTCCGCTGCCCGAGGCGAGCTCGCGGACGAGCTCCTTCTTCAGGTCGTTGTCGACGAGGAACACGTGGTGCTCCATGGTGTTCACGGCCGCCTGCGGGGCGTCCACCGAGTGCGTCACGGGCTTGTCGAGGTAGCGCTGGACCAGCTTGTCGACGCCGTTGTCCAGGGTCGCGGAGAAGAGCATGTGCTGGATGCCGCGCGGGGTCTTGTCCAGGATGCGCTTGACCACCGGCAGGAAGCCGAGGTCGGCCATGTGATCGGCCTCGTCCAGGACGGAGACCTCGACCTGCGAGAGGTCGACGCAGCGCTGGTTCATCAGGTCCTCGAGGCGGCCGGGGCACGCGATGAGGATGTCGACGCCGGCGTTGAGTTCCTTTTCCTGGCGCGACTGGGAGACTCCGCCAAACACGACTGCGGTGCGGAGCTTCGCGGATTCGGCGAGCGGGATGACCACTCGGCTGATCTGTGTGGCGAGCTCTCGCGTCGGCGCCATGATGAGGGCGCGGGGGAAGCGGGCACGGCGCTGCTTCGGGTTGGCAACGAGCCGAGCGACCAGCGGAAGCGAGAACGCGAGGGTCTTGCCGGATCCGGTCTGGCCGCGTCCGAGGACGTCCTTGCCGGCCAGCGTCGACGGGAGGGTCGCCTCCTGGATCGGGAAAGCGGACTCGATGCCCTGGCTTGCGAGGACGTTGGCCAATTCGGCGGGCACGCCGAGGGAAGTGAAGGAAGCGCTCATGGCTGCTTTCGGTCGTTGCTGCGCGCAACCGGGTTCGGCGCGCGTTGTCGCCGAAGAAGAGGAATGCCTGGGCCCGTGTTCACAGGCTCCGCCGAACCGCCCCGAAGGCGTCCGGCCTTCCGCCGCGACGGCGGCGCACGATGGGGTGCGCTCCGCGGCGGGAAAAGGATCAAATCTGTCGACGCATGGTCCCGCTGGACCGACTCTTTGGCCGGTTTGGCGGTGCCACAATGTTCAACTGTACCAGCACGGGTCGCGGTCGACGTCATTTCGCTCCCAAACGCAGCCGTCCCGGCCACCAGATGTTTCTACCGATGTCCAAGGCCAGTGCCGGCACCAACAGCGACCGCACCACCAAGGTGTCCAGCAACACGCCGAACGCGACGATGAAGCCGAGCTGCACCAGGAACATGATGGGGATGACGCCCAAGGCGGCGAAGGTGGCCGCCAGCACGACCCCGGCGGACGTGATGACCCCACCGGTGACGGAAAGCCCACGCAGGACCCCTTCCCTCGTCCCATGGCGGCGCGATTCCTCACGAACCCGCGTCATCAAAAAGATGTTGTAGTCCACACCCAACGCAACCAGGAAGACGAATCCGAACAGCGGCACGGACGGATCAGCCCCGGGGAAGCCGAATATCCCGTTGAAAACCAACGCCGAGACGCCCAGCGCAGTTCCGTAGGAGAGCACCGTGGTGGCGATCAGCAACAGTGGCGCCACGACGGATCGCAGCACGAACATCAGGATCAGCAGGATGGCCCCAAGGATCAGCGGGATGATCTTCACCAGGTCCGCCTGGGCGGTGGCGTTGGTGTCGAGCGACGTGGCGGTGGTTCCGCCGACAAGGGCCTGGGCGTCGACGGCTTGCGCCGCCTCGCGCAGCCGCACCACGGTGGCCTCGGCCTCCGGAGAATCTGCCGCATCGGAGAGGGTAACGGAAATCAGGACCCTGCCATTGACCTCCACTGGCGGTCGCTCCGGACCCGGGGCGCCGACACCCGCGGGTCCGCCGTCCTCGGCCTGCACATAGGCGGAAGCGACACCGTCGACCGTATCGATGTCCGCCAGTACATCGTCCATGCCAGCGGCGGCCGTCACCACGAAGGCCGGGCTGCCTGTGCCAGCGTCGAAGTGCCGCGCGAGCGCCTGCTGGCCGGCTGCCGACTCGGTCTCACCCAGCACCAGTTCGCTCTGCGGCACGCCATTGGCCTTCAGTTGCGTGATGCCGAGGCAGCCGACGACGAGCACCAGCGCGGTCAGTGCCCATATGGGTCGGGGGTGCCTGCCGACGAATGCAGCGATGCCGCCCCACAGTCCCGCCCTCCTGACGGCGCGCCCTTCCATGTTCCCCCGCGCTCGCGGCGCGAACGGCCAATACGCCGTGCGGCCCAACAACAACAACGCGGCGGGGAGGAACGTCAGGGCAGCGATCACGGAGAAAACAATTCCGGCAGCACCGATGGGCCCCAGTGCCTTGTTGGAGTTCAGATCGGAGAACATGAGACACAGCAAGCCAACCGTCACCGTTCCGGCGGACGCCAGGATCGGCTCCGCCGACGCCCGCCACGCAGTGGTCACGGCACCGACGCGGCCTTGCCCCTCGGCCAGCCCCTCCCGGTGCCGAGCCACCAAGAGCAACGCGTAGTCGGTCGCGGCGCCGATCACCAGGATGGACAGGATCCCCTGCCCTTGCCCGTCCAGCTTGATCCAGCCCCATTTCGCCATGCCGTACACGGCCAGCACCGCGGCGCACAGCGCGGCAACGGATGTGAACAGCACAGTCAGTGGCAGCAGGACGGACTTGTAGACCAGCAACAGGATGAACAACACCGCGATCAGCGCGACACCCAGAAGAATGCCGTCGATGCCGCCGAATGCCTCCACCAGGTCCGCACTGAAGCCTGCCGGGCCGGTCACGTACACCTGGACGCCCTCGGGCACGACGCCCGATACCAGCGTCCGGAGCCCTTGCACCGATTCCTCTACGTCCGCCGCCGCATCGAGGGGCACCAGCAGTTCCAGCGCCAACCCGTCCTCCGAAACGAACGGGCCGGCGATATCCCCGGCAACCGGGACGCCCTTCCCGATGTCGGTCGCCAGCCCCGCCGCGTCGATCGATTGGATCGCCTCGGCGTCTCTAGCCTCGAACAGCACGACCGCGGGTATTGCGTCCGTGCCGACGAAGCGTAGTTGCCATTCGAGTGCCTGCGTGGCCTCGGCGGATGCGGGCAGGAACGACGCCTGCCCGCTGGTCTGAACGTCTCCAAGTTTACCGAAGACGGGTCCGCCCACGCCGGCGATCCCCAACCAAGCCAGAACCAACACGAAGGCCACCGATGTCCACCGCGTTGTCGACGCGCCCCTGCCCTGCCGGTCCATGCCGCTCCTTCGTCGTAAGTCGTGGGTGAACTAATTCCATTACAGACTAGTTCCACAATAGAGAAACACAAGCACTGAACTAGGATGTCGGCATGGAACAAACCGACGCCGACAGACTCGTCCAGGGACTTCAGCGGTTCGCGCTGGCATCGGACCGGTTCATCGACAGACTCGCCGGGCTCAACAGGATGCACCGCACCGACCTCAACGCGCTGTCCGCGGTGATGCGTCACGAACTCGCGGGCGGGGCCCCGACCGCCTCGCAGGTCGGCCGCGATCTGAGCCTGAGTTCGCCGGCGACCACGGCCATGCTGGACCGGCTCGAGCGGTCCGGCCACGTGGCGCGCGAGCGAACGGATGCGGACCGGCGCGTCGTCCGCGTGACGTCCACGCCGAAGGCTGCGGAGGATGGGCGCCTGATGTTCGGGCCCATGGCGCATCGGCTCGGGGCGGCGTTTGTCGGCTACGCCGCGGAGGAGGTCCAGACCATCGAACGCTTCCTAGCCGAAGCCGCCACGGCTATGGAGGCCGCGGCGAAAGATCTCACGGACTAGGGCATGGTCCGGATGGAAGCCCCCCGCGACGTGGTCGTCGTCGGCGGCGGACACAACGGGCTGGTCGCCGCGACCCTGCTGGCGCGGGCGGGCCGATCGGTCAGGGTGCTGGAGCGCGCGGACCACGTCGGCGGCGCCGCGGTCTCCGAGGAGGTCTTTCCGGGGGCGCGGATCTCGCGCTACTCCTACCTGGTCAGCCTCTTTCCCCAGGAGCTCCTGGACGAACTCGGCATCGAACTCGAGTTGGTGCCGCGCCGCTACTCCTCCTACACGCCGCTTCCCGGGACCTCGTCCGGCCTGCTGGTGGACAACCACGACGCCGGTGCGACGGCGTCGTCGTTCGCCTCCGTCGGCGCGGCGGAGGACGCCCAGGGGCTCGAGGGCTTCCAGCGCCGCACCGCGGCGTTGGCCGCGGGCCTGTGGCCCACGGTGATGGGCCCGCTCCCCCGCCGCTCCGAGGCGCGTGCGCTGGTGTCCGCCCAGCCCGATGGCGCCGCCGCGTGGGACGACTTCATCGAGCGTCCCCTCGGCGCCGCGATCGAGCGGACCCTCAGCTCGGACCTCGTGCGGGGCGTCGTGCTCACCGACGGCCTGATCGGAACGTTCGCCGGCGCGCTGGAGCCCTCGCTGGAACAGAACCGCTGCTTCCTCTACCACGTGATCGGCCGCGGAACCGGGGCTTGGGACGTGCCCCGCGGCGGCATGGGCGCCCTCTCCGAGGCCCTCGCCGATGCCGCGCGGCGGGCGGGCGCGGAGATCCTCACCGGTGCCGAGGCCACGGCCGTGGACCCCCGCGGGTCCGTTCGCTACCGCACGGCCCACGGCTCCCACGAGATCGAGGCGCGGACGGTTCTGGCGAACGTGGCCCCGGCGGTGCTCGACGCGCTGGTTGTTCCCGCGCGGAGCGGCGGCGGCGCGGACCGCCCCGGAGGCGCGGCCGCCGCGGGAGAGGTGCGGGTTCCGCCACCGGCAGGCGCGCAGGTGAAGGTCAACCTCCTGCTCACCCGGCTGCCGCGCCTGCCGGATCCCGCCGTGTCGCCGGAGGCGGCCTTCGGCGGAACGTTCCACGTCAACGAGGGCTACGGGCAGCTGGAGGCGGCGCGGGCGACGGCCGCCGCGGGCCGCATTCCCGAGCCGCTCCCCCTCGAGACGTACTGCCACTCGCTGGCGGACCCCACCATCCTCCGGCGGGACCTCCGGGATTCCGGCCACCACACCCTGACGGTGTTCTCCCTACACACGCCCCATTCGCTCATGGCCGGAACGGATCTGGCGGCCACCCGGGCAGCGATGCAGGCCGCCGTCTTGGCGTCCCTCAACTCCGTCTTGGCCGAACCCATCGAGGACTGCATCGCGCTCGGCCCCGATGGGGCCCCGCACATCGAGACGCGGACCACGGCCGATCTCGAGGAGTCGCTCAACATGCCCGGCGGCAACATCTTCCACGGGCCGCTCTCGTGGCCGTTCGCCGAGGACGATGAACCGCTCGCGTCCCCCGCCGCCCGGTGGGGCGTGGCCAGCGCGTGGGAGAACATCCTGGTTTGCGGTGCCGGTTCCCGGCGCGGCGGCGGGGTCAGCGGCCTGGGTGGCTGGGCCGCCGCACGGGCGGTCCTCGAGGGCGCGTGAGCCGCCCTACACTCTTCTGGTGACCCTCTCCCTGTGGCTGTCCCTTCTGGGCGCGTGCGTGCTGATCAGCTTCACGCCCGGCGCCGGGGCGATCAACACCATGACCAACTCGCTCAACGCCGGTTTCCGCCGCTCCTTCTGGGGTGTCCTCGGGCAGCAGGCGGCCCTGCTGGTGCACGTGGTCATCGTCGCCGCGGGCGTGGGACTGCTGGTGGCCAACTCGCCGGTGGCATTCGCCGCCATCCGCTACGCGGGCGCGGCCTACCTCGTCTACCTCGGCGTGCGGCTCATCCTGGCCAAGCCCGACGCCGACACCGCCGCGGTGGACGTCCGCGGCGGCGAACCCGCCTGGTCGATGTTCCGCCGGGGGGTGTGGGTGAACCTCCTGAACCCGAAGGCCATCGTCTTCTTCCTGGCCTTCACTCCGCAGTTCATCCGCCCCGACCAGACGCTGTTGCCGCAGTACCTGGTCTTCATCGGCACGGTGGTGGCCGTCGACATCATGGTCATGTGGTTCTTCTTCGCCGCCGCCGCCAAATCCTTCCGGCGTTTCACCCGTGGCGCGCGCGGGGCACGGATCCTGAATCTGGTGTTCGGCGTCCTGTTCATTTTCGTCGCCGTGCTGTTGCTGCTGATGCACTAGGCGCCAACCTAGACTGAACACATGTACCGGATCACCGCCGTCTGCACGGGCAACATCTGCCGCTCCCCCATGGCCGAATTCATGATCCGCCAGGCCCTGGAGGGCGCCGGGGTCACCGACGTGCAGGTGGATTCCTCCGGCATCAGCGACTGGGAAACCGGAAACCCGGTGGACCCACGCGCCGGCACCGTGCTGGCCTCGGACGGACTCGATGCGGCCGCGCACGTCGCCCGGAAGTTCGACCGCGAGTCCTTCGCGGCCACGGACCTGGTCCTCGCCCTGGATCTCGACCACTTCACGGAACTGCGGCGCCTGGCGCAGTCCCCCGCGGACCAGGCGAAGATCCACATGCTGCGGTCCTTCGACCCCGCTCTTTCCGGAGTTGGGCCGGCCGAACAGGGCATCTACGACCCCTGGTTCGGGGATGCGGCCGACTTCGAGGTGTGCCGCGACATGATCCGCGCCGCCCTCCCCGGACTCGTGGAGCACGTCCGCAAGGAGACGGCGGGGGCGCGTGGGGCGTAGCGCGCCGGTCATCATCGCCGTCGACGGCCGCTCCGGCGCCGGCAAGAGCACCCTGGGGCTGGAACTGGCCACCGCGTTGCGCCGCCACCGCCCCGTGTCGCTGTTCCACCTGGAGGACATCTACCCCGGGTGGGACGGACTCGACGCCGGCATCGACGCCTACCTGCGCGACGTCTTGGAGCCCCTGCACTGGGGCGAGGACGCCCGCTGGACCGCGTGGGACTGGGCCGCCAACGCCGGAGGCGAACGCCGCACGACGGCGGCGGCCCCCGTCGTCGTCGTCGAGGGAGTCGGAGCCGCGGCCGCCGCGGCCCGGGAACGCCTGGACGCCGTCGTCTGGGTGGAGGTGCCCGACGCCGAGCGGCGGCGGCGCGCCCTGGGCCGGGACGGCGAGACCTACGCGCCGCACTGGGAACGCTGGGCCCGGCAGGAGGACGCGTGGCTCGGCCGCGACGCCGTGCCGGAGGCGGCGGACGTCGTGGTGCGCAACGCCGCCGACGGCCGCGCGCCGACCGACACGCTGCGCGCGCTGTTGGCGCTCCCGGCGCTGCGGGCCGCCTTGCATCCCGAGATTGCGCAGGCCGCGTCCCCCACCCTGCTCTCCCGCGACCTGCCCCTCTCGAAGAACGCCACCGCGCCGGACGTCTTCGCGGCGCTCTACGGCGGTGCGACGCACGCGGTGTTGCTGGATTCCTCCAACACCGGAGACCCGGACCCCGGCGGCCGCAACCGCTTCAGCATCATGGCGGCGCCCGACGGCGAGGCCGGCGCCCTGGCCGAGCACCGGTCCGGCAGCACGCGGCTGGACTACGGCTGCGCGAGCGCGCGGGTCGACGGGTCCTTTTTCGCGTGGCTGGACATGGCGTGGGGCGCCCCCCGCCTTCGCGCGCCGGACGGGTTGGAGGCCGGGTTCTGCCTCGGCTGGCTCGGATGGCTGGGCTACGAGCTCAAGCGCGAGTGCGGCGGTTCGGACCTCGCTGCCTCCGCAGGGCACGACGAAGCCTCCGGCCCCGCCGACGCGGCGCTGATCCACGCCGGGCGCGCCGTGGTCCTGGACCACGAGGCGGGCACCGCCTGGCTGCTGGCCTTGGCCGCGCCCGACGCCGAGGACTGGCTGGGGTCCGCTGCATCCGCCATCGACGCTCTGGGATCTCCGGGGGCCCCGTCCTTTGGCGCTGTGTCCCCGGCCGCCCCCGCGGCACCCGTTTTCGTGGTCGCCGACACCCGCGGCGCCTACCTTGACAAGGTGCGGGCGGCCCAGCGCGAAATCCACGAGGGAAACAGCTACGAGGTCTGCCTGACGACGTCGTTGTCCGCCCGGACACCGGGCGCCGGTTGGGACCCCTGGGACGTGTATCGGCGCCTGCGCCTGCGCAACCCGGCGCCGTTCGCCAACTACGTCCGGTTCGGCCGCACCGCCGTCGCCGGAACGTCCCCGGAGCGCTTCCTGCGCGTGGGCGCCGACGGGTTCATGCGGGCCGAGCCGATCAAGGGGACCCGGCGACGCTCCGCGGACCCCGTCGAGGACCGGCGCCTGCAAGAGGACCTCGCGACCTCGCCCAAGGACCGCGCCGAGAACGTGATGATCGTCGACCTGCTGCGCAACGACCTGGTGCGGTCCGCGGACCCGTCGACGCTCTCGGTGCCGCGCTTGTGCGAGGTGGAATCCTACGCCACCGTCCACCAGCTCGTGTCCACGATCGACGCCCGTCTGCGCCCGGACGCCTCCCGCGCCGAGGCCGTGGCCGCGGCCTTCCCTCCGGGTTCGATGACGGGCGCCCCGAAGATCTCCACGATGGCCATCCTGGACCGGTTGGAGGACGGGCGGGCGCGCGGGGTGTACTCCGGCGCGGTCGGCTACTTCTCCCACACGGGCGCCGCGGACCTCTCGGTGGTCATCCGGACGCTGACCATGGAGCGGTGCCCGGGGCCCTCCGGAGGGTGGCGCCTGGCCCTGGGCGTGGGCGGCGCCGTCACGGCCGATTCCGTTCCGGCGGAGGAGTGGGACGAGGTCGTCGCCAAGGCCCACGGGGTCCTCAGCGCCTTGGGATCGACGTTCCCGGATCCGTAGGTGCGTGCCGCGGGGATTCCCTTCGGGGCCGCGGTTTCGGCTACTGCAGCGTGGCGGTCAGCCGGGCCGCGTTGTCCGCCCACCGGGCCAGCGGCGGACGCGCTTCCCATTCCTCGAGCGTGAGCAGCCTGGACGCGGCGCGGTAGACGTCCTGGACCTGCGTCACTTCGGCGACGGCCTCGGCGCCGATCAGCATCACGGAGACCTCCAGGTTCAGGGAGAACGAGCGCATGTCCATGTTCGACGAACCGAAGACGGCGACCTCGTCGTCGACGGTGAAGCACTTCGAATGCAGGACCATCGGCGCCGGGTAGCGGTAGATCTTCACGCCGGCGGACAGGAGTTGCTTGTAGTAGGACTGCTGGGCGTGGTGCACCAGCATCTGGTCCCCCGTTTCGGAGACGAACAGCTCGACGTCGACCCCGCGTTGCGCCGCCGTCGTCACGGCGTAGAGCAGCGAATCGTCCGGGACGAAGTACGGGCTGGTGATGGTCAGCTTCTCGGTCGCCGAGTAGATCAGCGTGGTGAAGAGCCGCAGGTTGTTCTCCAGCTTGAACCCGGGCCCGCTGGGGACAATCTGGCCCGTGATCGATCCGCGCGGCACTTCGGGAACGACCCGGGTGAGGTCCTCCATCAGGTTCTCGTCGGTCTCCTGCGACCAGTCGGTGGCGAACACCACGTCCAGGCCGGTCACCAGGGGGCCGCGGACGCGCGCCATCAGATCCACCCACTCGCGGCCGGCCGCGTGCGCGGACGCGCGCTTGTATCCGGGCTCGATCAGGTTCTGGCTGCCGGTGAACGCGACCTCCCCGTCGATGACCAGGATCTTCCGGTGGTTTCGGAGGTCGGGGCGGCGCCATCGCCTGCGCTGGAGCGAGACGGGCAACATGGCGCGCCACTCGATGCCGGCGTCGTTCAGGCGCTTCTTGAGCTTCGGGAATCCCTTGATCCGGGCGGTGCCCAGGTGGTCGAAGAGGAAGCGCACCTTCACGCCGCGGGCCGACGCCGCGTCCAGCGCGTCCAGCAGCGGACCCGCGAACTCCGGGTCGTCGCCGACGATGTAGAACTGGACATGCACGTAGCGCTCGGCGTCGTTGACCGCGGCGGTCATCGCCTCCAGCGACGCCCGGTAGCCGGTGATGAACTCCAGCGCGTTGCCCTCCTGCATCGGGAAGGCGCCGAGGTTGCGGTTCAGCTCGACGGCGGACCTGACCCAGTCGGGGGCGTCGAACTCGCTGTCGTCGATGTCCAGGTGCTGCGTGGCCGCCAGGACGCGGTCGTTGACGTCCTTCTGCCGCTGGATGCGTCGCTCCGACAGGCGGAAGTTGCCCAACAGGAGGAACAGGACCAGCCCGACGACCGGCATGAAGAAGATGGTCAAAAGCCAGGCCATCGCCGTGGTCGGCCGGCGGTTTCCGGGGACGATGCCGATCATGACCAACCGGATGCCCGCATCGATGACCCAGGCGGTCACGAGAAGCCATGCGGGAAGCGATTCCCACAATGCGAGCGCGTCGAACACGGAACCTCCCAGTCACGCCGAACAATGCCCTCAAGCCTAGCCGCATCCGGCGTGCGCCGGGCGTAGGGTTTATCCATGACTGTCTTGGTGTTTGTGGACCCCTCCCACCCGGCCGGCCGGGTGGCCGACGCGTCCGTTCCGCAGCTGTCCGCACTTGATCAGGGCGCCACCCGGGGCGACGGCGTGTTCGAGTCCGCGCTGTACACGGACGGCGCGGTGCGCAAGCTGGACGCGCATCTGTCCCGCATGGTCGTTTCGGCCGCGAGCTGCGATCTGCCGTTGCCCGCCGAGGACGCCTGGCGGGCCGCGATCGCGACGGCGGTTCAGGCCTACGAGGCCGAACGCGCAGCGGGCACCGGCGGACCGGACACCTCGGACGACGAGGCCGTGGTGAAGCTCGTCGCGACGCGCGGACCCGAGGGCGCCGGCCACGGAACCGCCTGGGTGGCCGTTTCGCCGGCCCCTGCGCTGGGACGCCGGCAGCGCTCGGAGGGCATCGCCGTCGTGCTCCTGGACCGCGGCTACGACTCCACGATCGCCGACCGCGCCCCCTGGCTGCTGATGGGCGCCAAGACGCTGTCCTACGCCGTCAACATGGCCGCCCTGCGGCATGCCCGCAAGCAGGGCGCAGACGACGTCATCTTCGTCTCGAGCGACGGCCGCGTGCTGGAGGGCCCGACGTCGACGGTGCTCCTGGCCGTGCGCGAGGGCGGACGCAAGCGCCTGATCACCCCGATGCTGGAAACGGGAATCCTGCCCGGCACCACGCAAGGGGCCATCTTCGCCGCGGCCGAGTCGGCGGGTTGGGAGCTCGGCTACGGTCCGCTGGAGCCGCAGCACCTGATCCAGGCCGACGCCGTCTGGCTGGTTTCCAGCGTCCGGCTCCTCGCGCCGGTGAACTCGCTCGACGGCGTCGAACTCTCCCGCGACCCGGAACTGCACGCGGAACTCACAGCGATGGTCAACGCCATCCGCTAGCCGCGCCGCCCGCGCGCCGGGCGGCTACGTCCAGACGAGGTTCCATTGGCCGGAGGCCACGGACGCCCAGACGGCCGCCGCGCCCAGGAGCGCACCACCGGCCACGACGCCGAGGTCCCGCCGTGCGAACACGGATTCGCGCGCCCAGGACCTTTCGGCGCCGCCGAAGCCCTTGGCCTCCATCGTGACGGCCAGCCGCGACGCGCGGCGGATGGCCTGAACCAAGAGGCCGAAAGCCTGGCCCAGGTTCGCCAGGATGCGCTGGCCCAGCGACCCGCGCGATCCCACGCCGCGCGCGCGGCGTGCCATGCCCAGGGTCGTCCACTCCTCGACGAGGAGTCCGAGCAGCCGCATGCCGGCCAGCGCCCCGAGGACGAATCGGTGCGGCAGCCGGGCCTTCTGCGCCAGGGCGTTCGCCAGGTCGGTCGGGTCCGTCGTGGAGAAGACGAGGACCGCCGGCACCGCGACGGCGAACGCGCGCAGCCCCGTCGCGAGACCCGCGACGAGCGACCCCTCCGTGACCGTGAACACTGCGAGGTCCAACAGCACGGCGCCCGAGTCGTTGCCCACCAGCGCGGTGCCCCATGCGCCGAACAGCCCGGCGACCAGCAGCGGCCAGGCCCGGGCGAGGAAGCGCGCTATGGTGATGCCGGCGAGCGGCAGCAGGCACAGCGTCACCAACACCACGAGTCCGGCGCTCACGAAATCCAGGGTCGCCACCAGCGGGATGGTCGCCAGCGCGACGGCGCCGAGCTTCGCCAGCGGATTGGAGCGGCCGAGGAGACTGGTCCGGCCGGACGCAGTGGGCTCCAGCAGGCCGGGCCGTCCGACGTCGGCGCCCCCCTCCGCCGCGGGCGGACCGGCGGCGAGGGTCTCCACGGCCAGCGTGCGTGCGCCGAGTGCCGCGGCGAAGTGTTCGTCGTGGGTCACGGCGACGACCGAGGCTCCCGCCTCCAGATGCTCGCGCAGCAACAGCGCGAGTTCGGTCCACGTGTTCATGTCCTGGCCGAACGTGGGTTCGTCCACGATCAACACCGACGGCCCCGCGGCGAGCACGGTGGCGACCGAGAGCCGGCGTTTTTCGCCGCCGGACAGGGTGAAGGGGTTCGCGTCGGCCAGGTGCCGCAGCCCGAGGCGGTCCAACAAGCCATCGACCCGTTCGGCGATCTGATCGTCGCCGAACAGCGGAATCCGGCTCCCCGACACCCGCGCCTGCCGCGGACCGAACGCCAGCTCCTCGCGCACCGTGGCCGCCACGAACTGGTGTTCCGGCTCCTGGAAGACGGTGCCGATGCGGCTGACCAAGTCGGCTGCCTTCCACCGGTGGGGACGCTCGGCGAGGACGGTGGAGTTGGCCCTCGCCGAACCCTCCGGCGGGTCGCCGGGCGAGGTGAGCGCCGGCGTCGCGACGACGCGTCCCGAGCGTTCGGGAAGGAGTCCCGCGAGCGTCAGGGCGAGTGTGGACTTGCCGGAGCCGTTCGCTCCGGTGATGCAAAGGGCCTCCGCGGCGCCCAGTCGCAGGTCCACTCCGGCCAGTGCCACGGGGGCGCCCGCGGTCCGGGCCACGGACAGCAGCTCGGTGCGCAGCAGCATCTCCCCGGCCGGGCGCGCGCCGGCGTCGTCCGCCATCGCCGGGAGCACCGGGAGGATCGGCACGTGGCCGGGAACCCACACGCCGGCGCGGATGAGATCCTCGCGCACGGGGCCGGGGGCGAACAGTTCGGCGGGAGTGCCCTGGTGCGCCACGCCTCCCCCGGGCTCGAGGACCACCACGCGGTCCACGTGCGGTGCCCAGGCATCCAGGCGGTGCTCGACGATGACGGCCGTCGCCCCGGTGAGTTCCAGTGCCGCCACCACGGCGTCGCGGACCTCGCGGACGCCCGCGGGATCCAGGTTGGCCGTGGGCTCGTCGAGCAGCACCAGACCGGGCCGCATAGCCAGGATCCCGGCGAGCGTCAGCCGCTGCTTCTGGCCGCCGGAGAGGGAGGACGACGGATGGTCGAGCCCGACCCGCAGCCCGACGGCGTCCAGCGCCTCGGCGACCCGGGGCCAGATCTCATCGCGCGGCACGGCGAGGTTTTCGGCCCCGAACGCCACGTCGTCGCCGACGCGCGCCTGGACGACCTGCGTCTCCGGGTCCTGCTGCATCAGTCCTGCGCGGCCCGTCGACGCGTGGGCCGGGCGACCGTCGACCAGCAGTTCCCCGGCGGATGCCGTGTCCTCGTCCGCGTGGAGCACGCCGGCGAGGGCGTGGAGCAGGGTGGATTTGCCCGCGCCCGACGGCCCGGCGAGCAGGATCCGCTCCCCCGGCCGGATGTCCAGGTCGAGGCCACGCAGGGCGTCTCGGGTGCGGTCGGCATGCCGCCAGCCCCACCCTCGGGCGCTCACCGAGGCGGGCGCGTGCCCGGCGACGGGCCGCGTGCCCGGCGCGGCGCCGTGTTCGCCACGCCGCTCCGCTCCGTGGCCGGCGGCACCGGCGTCGTGCATGTGGGTGGCCATGAGGGGACCTACCGGCTAGCCCCGGGCCGGTTCCTGTCCGGCCTTGCGGGAGGCGAGGGCGGACAGCGCACCGGTGCGGGCGAGTGCCCGGGTGGCCAGCCAGGACAACAGCCCGGCGATGACGATGCCGGAGACGGTCATGCAGCCCACGTAGACGAGCTTCATGGCGGCGGTGTATTCGGGGAACCAGTTGAAGACGAACGCGTCGTTGATTCCGCCGAAGAGGCCCGCCGCGGCGCCGGCGAGGAGCGCGGTCACCAGGCCCCAGCGCCGGTAGAGGAACGCGGCGAACACGAGTTCGGCGCCGAGGCCCTGGACAAGCCCGGACACCAGCACGGTCCAGCCGTATTCGGAGCCGAGGAACGCGGACACGACGGCGGCGACGGTCTCGCAGAACAGGGCCGCGCCCGGCTTGCGGATGATCAGCGCGCCCAGCACGGCCGGGAAGAGCCAGAATCCGGCCACGAGCGCCGAGGACGGCGGGAAGGCGACGAAGAGGAAGTCCAGCGCGTGGTGGATGGTGTTCCAGCCGAAGAAGATGACGCCGGAGGCGACGGCGATCACGGCCGCGACGACGATGTCGACGACGCGCCACGAGGCGCGCGCGTTGCGGGGGTTCTGCAGGGTGGTCATGGTTTTTCCTCCTTGAGGGCAAGGAGGGGAGGAAGAGTCGACGGCGCGCTCACCCTGAGATCTCGACTCCCTTCGCCGGTACTAGCCGGAGCAGGTTCGAGGGTCTGCGTCGAAGCGCACTCTCAGCATCAGTTGACCGGGCCGTTGGGCACCGATCGTGACGCTCCCCTGTCGTAGTTGTTCAGTGTCCCCAGTCTAGCCCCGCGTTATGCTGGGCAGGTAATCACGCCGAACGACGGGAGCACTGCACGTGAACATTCTGCTGAAGGTGGGCGGCACCATCATTTCGCTGGTCGCGGGGCTGGCCGGCGCCAAGGTCGTGGACGCGGTCTGGACGAAAGTCACCGGCAACGAGCCGCCCAAGCCGACGAACCCCAAGACGCAGGCGGAGGCGACGCTGCGCCAGGCACTGGGCTTCGCCGTGATGTCCTCCGTGGTCGCGGCCGTGATCCAGGTGGCGACCAACCGCGGGACGCAACGCGCCATCGCGCGGTTCAACCGCACCCTCGACGAGGTCTAGAAGGCGTCTAGGGGCTGCCCGGCGGGGTCTCGCGGCCGCCGGCGTTGCCGTCGGCGGCCCGGGCCACCACCTCGTCGAGGTCGTCCAGCACCAGCGTTTCCTTCTTCAGGTGCCTAGTCCGGTATCCGGATCGACCGACCATGTGTGCGCTGACTGGTGCCGTCAGCAGCTGGAGCATCCACGCCAGGAACAGCGCGGGGGCCACGGACCACGAGCCCATCTGCAGGCCCACGGCCGTGAGCATCAGCAACAGCCCCAGCACCTGCGGCTTCGTGGCTGCGTGCATCCTGGACAGCAGGTCGGGAAAGCGGAGCATGCCGATTCCGGCGGCGAACGACATCAGCGCGCCGACGACCAGGAAGACGGCGGACACCACGTCCACGGCGGTCCCCCACAGCGAATTGTCCATTAGGAGTTCCTCCGGTCCGTCACGTAGCGCGAGATCGTCACCGAGCCGATGAAGCCGATCACGCTGGCCGCCAGGACAAACGGCAGGTGGTCGATGTGGTGGTTCGCGGCCATGTCGATGCACAGGGCGGCGACGACGATGGTCAGGAGCACATCCAGGCCGATGACCCTCTCCAGGATGGAGGGGCCGCGGGCTATGCGGACGAGGGCCAGGGCCGCGGCGGCCGCGATCAGCAGTCCCGAGGCCCATACGGCGATGTCCATGATCATGCTGTCCTCCCGCGCTTCGCGCCGGCCTCGGCGCCGTTCTCCGCCTCGAGCGAGGCAAGTTCCTCGCGCGTCCCCATCACGCGAATCAGCCGGGCCTCGGTGGCGCGCACCTTGCGGCGGAAGTCCTCCGCCTCCTCCCGGGTGTTCACGTCCAGGACGTGGAGATACAGGGTCGCGTTGGGACGGTCCACCTCCACGGTGAACGATCCCGGTATCAGGGTGAGGACGTGGGAGACCGTGGTGATCATCAGGTCCTCGCGGCTGCGCAGGCCCACCCCGACGACGGCGCTGCGCACCTTGGGGCCCTTGACCAGCGCGGTGCCGAGGACCTGGAAACTCGCGACGGCGATGTCCCACACGAACCGCGCGGCGAAGAGCGCTGCGCGCCACACGTTGAACCGGCCGCTGAGCTCCACCGGCGGTAGCCGGAACGCGGACACGACGCCGAGGGAGATCAGGAACCCGAACACCAGGTTGCCGATGGCGAAGTCCCGCCAGAGCGCGCCCCAGACGAGCACCATCCACACCAGCAGCGGCAGCTCCACCATGAAGCGCGCACGCTTGCGGCGACGGGATGCGGCGCCGGGGGTGCGCATGCCCAGTGCGGACGGACGCGTGGGAGTCACGGTGCCACTCCCGTCACGGGTGCGTTGCGCTCCGAGGCGGTCCCCAGCACCGCCGAGATGTAGTCGTTGCGGTCCATCATGTTGCGCGCCGCCTGCTCGCTGAGTCCGAACAGCGGGCCGGCGAACACCGTCAGCGACAGGCCCAGGACCACCAGGGCGGCCGTCGAGCCGACCATGGCGCGGGGCAGGAGCTCGATGTCGCCGCGGTCGCTGAACCGGCTGGCGGGATGGTCGGCGACGTGGCGGTAGGTGGTCACGCGCCCGCCGTCGGCCGCGCCGACCAGGAGCAGCGGGTCCGGGTCCTCCGCGTCCTCCGCCTTCCGCCAGAACGCCCGGTTCCAGACCCGAGCGACGGCCAGCAGGGTCAGCAGCGACGTGGCCACGGCCCCGCCCAGGAGAACCCAGGCCAGCGGTGTCCCGAGTTCGATCCCGCCCTGCAGCAGCCCCAGCTTGCCCAGGAAGCCGGAGAACGGCGGGATGCCGGCCAGGTTCATGGCCGGGAGGAAGAACAGGACGGCCAGCACCGGGGAAAGCTTGGAGAGCGATCCGAGCCGGTCGGCGTTCGAGGTCCCGGCGCGGCGTTCGATCAGGCCCGTCACGAGGAACAGGGACGTCTGGACGATGATGTGGTGGGCGACGTAGTAGACCGTCGCGGCAAGCGCCGCCACGTTGCCGATGGCGAGCCCGAACACCATGAAACCGATGTGGCTGGTGAGCGTGAAGGAGAGCATGCGTTTGATGTCCGCCTGCGCGATGGCGCCGAGGATCCCCACGATCATCGTCAGCAGCGCGACCACCATCAGCACCGAGTTGATGCGGTCCCCGGGGAACAGCAGGGTCTCGGTGCGCACCATGGCGTAGATGCCGACCTTGGTCAGCAGTCCCGCGAACACCGCGGTCACGGGCGCGGGGGCCGTCGGGTAGGAGTCCGGGAGCCAGAACGAGAGCGGGAAGACCGCGGCCTTGATCCCGAACGCCACCAGGAGCATCAGGTGCAGGATCATCTGGGTGCCCGGATTGAGGTCGTTCAGCTTGAGCGCGAGGTCCGCCATGTTCACCGTTCCGGTCGCGGCGTAGATCATGCCGATCGCGATGAGGAACAACATGGAGGACACCACGGACACGACGACGTACGTCACGCCCGCGCGGATCCGCGCCGTCGTTCCGCCGAGGGTGAGCAGGACGTAGGACGCCGTCAGCAGTATCTCGAAGCCGACGTAGAGGTTGAAGAGGTCGCCGGCCAGAAACGCGTTGGAGACGCCGGCCACCAGAATCATGTAGGTCGGGTGGAAGACGGAGACGGGGCCGTCCTCGTCGCCGTCGGCCATGCCCTGCCCGGTCGCGTACACCAGCACGGCGAGGCTGACCGCCGTGGAGACCACGAGCATCAGGGAGGAGAACTCGTCGACCACCAGTGAGATGCCGAACGGCGGGGCCCATCCGCCGATCAGGACGGCCTGCGCTCCGTGGCCCCAGGCCGCGGTCAGCAGCCAGACCTCGAGCGCCAGGGTGATGACGAGCGTGGAAATCGTGGTGATGCGCTGGATCCGCGTATGGCGGCGCAACACGAAGGCCAGTGCCGCGCCCAGAATCGGAAGTGCTACGGCCAATGGCGCGAAGGCCACGGCGGCCAATGGTTCGGTCATCGTGCCTCCCTGTTTCTCCCGTGGTCGTCTGTTCCGGCGCTTTCCTCCGAGGAGGCCTGCCGCCGGTCGGATTCGTTTGCCGACCGGTTGGCGTCCGCGGTGGCCCGCGAGGCGGCCTCGTCGGTGTCCTCGCTGAACTCCGTGGTGTCCGCGGGGACCTCCGCGTCGTCCTCGAAGTCGAAGTGGGACTGCTCGGCGACGCGGCGGTCCTCGAGGTCGTCCACCACTTCGTCCCGCCGGGCGATGACCCAGGACCGGTAGATGATGGCGAGCATCAGGGCGGTCACGGCGAAGGTGATCACGATCGCCGTCAGGATCAGCGCCTGCGGCAGGGGGTCGGAATACGCGTCCGCGGGAGTCTCCGGGTCGTAAAGCGGGGCGAGCCCCGGCAACCCGCCGGCAATCAGGATCAACAGGTTCGCACCGTTGCCGATCAGCAGCAGGCCCAGCAGGACGCGCGTCAGGCTGCGCTCGAGCAGCAGGTAGATGCCGGCGGCGAACAGGACGCCCATGACCAGCAGTAGGGTGACGTTCGGTGTCATCGGGCCACCCCCTCCGTCTGCGGGGCCGCGGGGTTTTGGGGCTCTTCCGGGGTGGCGCCCTCGGAGCGTTCGTCGATCTCGGAGCCGAGGCTGCGCAACACGTCGACGACCAGGCCGACGACCACCAGGTACACGCCGACGTCGAAGATCGTCGACGTGACGAACTTGTGGTCCCCGAACACCGGCAGCGAGAACTCCAGGGCGGCGCTCTGGAACATCTGCCCGCCGAAGAACAAGGGCACGACGCCGGAAAGCGTCGCCGTCGCCAGCCCCATTCCCAGGAGGGTTCCGGGGCTGATCGGGGTCGACTCCGCGAGCTCGAACCGCCCGCCCGCGAGATAGCGGATGGTCAGGGCCAGCCCCGCGAGGAGGCCGCCGGCGAAGCCGCCACCCGGGGTGTTGTGCCCGGCGAGCAGCAGGTAGACCGAGAAGAGGATGAGGGAGTGGAAGATGAGCCGGGTCACCACCTCGAGGATGATCGACCGGCGTTCGGGGGCCAACGTGCGGCCCGCGACGATCCACGCGTCCTTGGCCGACTTGGCGAAGTGGCGGGCGATCGCCAGCGCGGCGGCGGATCGGTTCGGCGCGTGGATGTGCTCGGATCCGCGGTCCACGGATCCCGGCTCGACGTCCTCCACGGGGCGCTTGTCGTCGCCGCGTCCGCGGACGTAGATGAGGCTGGCGACGCCGGTGGCCGCGGCCGCCAGCACCGTGAGTTCGCCGAAGGTGTCCCAGACGCGGATGTCCACGAGGGTGACGTTGACGATGTTCTTTCCGGCGCCGCCGTAGTACGCGAGCTCCGGGAACGCCAGCGAGACGGGGTCCGCCGTGCGCGAGGCCATCGCGATCACCGCGATAGACATCATCACCAGGCCGAAGCCGATCCCGATGGCCGCCCGCAAGGCGCGGTGGCCCGCGGGGTTGGACGTCCACAGCGGGGCCGGAAGGGTGCGTAGCGCGAGGACCATGGCGACCAGGACGATGGTCTCGACGAGGAGCTGGGTCAGCGCCACGTCCGGGGCACCCTGCAACGCGAACAGGATGGCCATCCCGTAGCCGGTGACGCCAACCATCAGCACGGCAAGGAAGCGCTTGTTGGCCCGGATGGCCGCCAGGGCGCCCACCACCATGCACGCGCCGACCATGAGTTGGGCCGGGGTGTCGAACCACGTGATCTGTTGCGGAAGCGGCGTCTCGTAAACGAACACGGCGACCGCGGGGGTCAGCAACCCGACGGTGAGGATCACGGTCAGGTAGAATATCAGGGAGCCGCGCTGTGTCCGCCCGGTCACCCACACGGCGACCTCGTCGGTGGCCCCCAGCACGTTTTTGTAGGTTCGCTCGGCGTCGAACACCGGGTACAGGAGCTGCTGCGCGCGCGCCACCGGCCCGCGCAGGACAAACATCAGGGAGCCGGCGGCGACGATGACCGCCGACAGTCCGAGCCCCGGCGTGAGGCCGTGCCACAGCGCCAGGTGGATGGGGTGCTCCGCCTCCGGGAACAGCGCGGCGTACGGCTTGATCGCCTCCTCGAGCATTCCCGGCGCGAAGGCGAAGAACACCGTGGCGGCGGCCAGGACCAGCGGCGCGGCCAGGAACAGCCACGGCACGGGTTTGAAGTCCGTCGCGGCGACGCCGGGCTTCGTCGCGAAGCCGCCCCACACGAAGCGGGCGCTGTAGGCAAAGGTCAGGACGGACCCCAGCACGACTCCGGCGAGCAGCCACGTGCCCCCCGGACCGGCCGCGCCGTCGTCGAGCAGCGCCTCGAGGACGGCCTCCTTGGCGACGAAGCCGAACAGCGGCGGCAGGCCGGCCATCGACGCGGCGCCCACCACGGCGACGACGAACAGCTTCGGGGCGCTCCGCCACAGTCCGGAGAGCTTGCGCAGGTCGCGGGTGCCCGCCTGGTGGTCGATGATCCCGACGACCAGGAAGAGCGTGGCCTTGAAGAATCCGTGCGCAAGCATCATGGCGATGCCGGCCATGGCGGCGTTTGCCGTACCCACGCCGACCAGCAGGATCAGGAACCCGAGTTGCGATACGGTCCCGTAGGCGATGAGCAGCTTGATGTCGTCCTGCCGCAGCGCGCGCCAACCGCCGACCAGCATGGTGGCCAGACCCAGCCCGAGCACGACCGGGTGCCAGAACGCCGTCTCGGCGAAGCCCGGGGCCAGCCGCGCCACCAGGTACACGCCGGCCTTCACCATGGCCGCGGCGTGCAGATACGCGGACACGGGGGTGGGCGCGGCCATCGCCGCCGGCAACCAGAAGTGGAAAGGGACCAGCGCGGACTTGGACACCGCACCGACGAGGATCAGGAGGATCGCGACGTCGATCGCGGTCCCCTGGGCCACGAGGCCGCCCGCCCGCGCCATGATGCCCGAGAGCCGGTACGTTCCGGCCGCCTCCCCCAGCATGATCAGTCCGAGCAGCATGACCAGGCCGCCGAAGGTCGTCACGATGAGCGCCTGCAGGGCGGAGCGGCGGGCGAAGATACGGGTCCGCGAGTAGCCGATCAGCAGGTAGGACAGGACCGTGGTCATTTCCCAGAAGATGAACAGCAGGATCAGGTCGTCCGCCACGACCAGTCCGAACATGGCGCCGGCGAAGGCCAACAGTTGCGCGCCGAAGGGGCCGATGTTGGCGTCCTCGTTCTTGAAGTACCGCGCGCAGTAGAAGAGCACCAGCGCCCCGACGCCAAGCACCAGGAGGCTCATGACGGCGGACAGCGCGTCCATCCGGAACGCGGCCTCGAGCTGCAGCGGTTCGATCCACGCGAACGCGTCCGACGGCGGCGCGTTCGGTTCGCCGGTGGCGGCGGTCTGATCGGCCGAGGTGAAGGAGGCGAAGTTCGCCACCAGCCACACGAAGCCGGCCGCGGGCACGCCGCCGAGAACATAGAAGGTCGCCCTGCCGAGGCGGCGGAAAATCAAGGGCGCTACGAGGGCCACCGCGAAGAGGGCGATGAGCACGACGAGCACGATGATCTCCTGGGGGCGCAAACTGCGTGGACTCCCCGGCTCGGGTCCGGGGCATCGTGGCAGGTGGTCAAGGGCTGGTCCAACTTTAACAGTTCACGGGCGCGCCGCCGCGCCCCGGCCCCGGTTTCGGGCCCCGATTACGCGCAGGGCGTTACGCTTCACCCATGAGCCACCTGCCCGCGGCCGTCCCGGCCCCCGCACACCGGAAACCGACCAATCGGCAGGTGCTCGCGTGGGCGTCGTGGGACTGGGGGTCCGCGGCCATCAACGCGGTGATGACCACGTTCGTCTTCACGGTTTACCTGACCAGTTCCCTCTTCGGGGAGACGGACGCGAACTCGGCCGTGTTGGGCAACGCGCTGGCGATCGCCGGCGTCGCCATCGCACTCCTCGCGCCGGTCACGGGACAGCGCTCCGACGCCGGCGGACGCCGCCGCTTCTGGCTGGGCGTCAACACCGTCCTGGTGACCATCGCGACGGCGGCCTGCTTCTTCGTGCTCCCGGAACCGCGGTTCCTGCTCCTGGGCGTGACGCTGATTGCGGCGGCGAGCGTGTTCGCGGAGTTCGCCACGGTGAACTACAACGCGATGCTTCCGCAGGTGTCCACGCCCGCCACCATCGGCAAGGTCTCGGGCTTCGGTTGGGGCATGGGCTACCTCGGCGGCATCATCGCCCTGGCGATCGTGCTCTTCGGCTTCGTCCAGCCGCTCGTCGACTGGCCCGGCGCCTCCGACGACGGCTCGCTGAACCTGCGCCTGGTCGCGGTCTTCTCCGCGGCGTGGTTCCTGGTCTTCGGGCTGCCCGTCCTGTTCTTCGTCCCCGAGGTTCCCCGGCGCGTGGACACCTCCAAGGTGGGGTTCCTGGAGTCCTACCGGATTCTCGCCCGCCACGTCGCCAAGCTGGCCAAAACGGCACCGCACACGCTCTACTACCTGGTGGCCGCGGCCGTGTTCCGCGACGGGCTCGCGGCCATCTTCACGTTCGGCGGCATCATCGCCGCCGGCACCTTCGGGTTCTCGACGTCCCAGGTCATCGTGTTCGCGATCGCCGGCAACGTCGTGGCCGCCGTCGGCGCCATGGTCGGCGGCCTGCTGGATGACAGGATCGGCCCCAAGGCCGTGATCGTCGGCTCCCTCGTGGGGCTGCTGATCGCCGGGACCGGAGTGTTCCTCTCCCCCGGAGCGGCCGGCTTCTGGGCGTTCGGGCTGCTGCTGTGCCTGTTTGTCGGGCCCGCGCAGTCCTCGGCCCGGGCGTACGTGGCGCGCCTCGCCGACACCGGGAACGAGGGCCAGCTCTTCGGGCTGTACGCGACCACGGGACGGGCGGTCAGCTTCCTGGCCCCCGCACTCTTCTCGCTGGCGATCGTGCTCGCCACGCCGCACGTCGCGCCGGGCGGGGCCCAGCGGTTCGGCATCCTGGGGATCCTGGCCGTCCTGCTCGTCGGCCTGCTTCTCCTCTTGCCGGTGCGCAAACCGGCCCCGAAGGACGCCTGAGGCCGGCTGCGCCTACTCCGCCAGGCGGGTGCGGTGGAAGTTCAGGTGGCTGCGCGACGCCGTCGGGCCGCGCTGGCCCTGGTACCGGTTTCCGTACGCGCCCGAACCATAGGGGTGCTCGGCCGGCGAGGTCAGTTTGAAGAAGCACAGCTGGCCGATCTTCGATCCCGGCCAGAGTTTGATCGGCAGCGTCGCCATGTTGGACAGCTCCAGCGTGACGTGGCCGGAGAACCCGGGGTCGATGAACCCCGCCGTGGAGTGGGTCAGCAGGCCCAGCCGGCCGAGCGATGACTTCCCCTCGAGCCGGGCGGCGACGTCGTTCGGCAGGGTCACCGCCTCGTAGGTGGAGCCCAGCACGAACTCGCCGGGGTGCAGGATGAACGGCTCGTCGGGATCGACCTCCACCAGGCGCGTCAGTTCCGGCTGGTCGAGTTCCGGATCGATGTGCGCGTACTTGTGGTTGTCGAAAAGCCGGAAGAACCGGTCGATCCGCACGTCGACGCTGGAGGGCTGCACCATCGACGGGTCGTAGGGGTCCAGCACAATGCGGCCGGAGTCGAGTTCGGTCCGGATGTCGCGGTCTGAGATCAGCACCCGTCCAAAATATCCCATCGGCACGGTCGAAGCGCACCGCTCGCCCGGGTCGGAGCCACTTGGGTAGATTCACGGTCCATTACCGCGGCGAACAACGCGGGACTGTCCGCCCCGGCCAGGGAGCGATATCCTGAAATCCGCACGGCCGCCACGCCTCCGTGCGGCAGCCCTACAGATGGACACACCATGCACGAGTTCCCGAAGCCTCGGCTTCTGCCCACCGCGGTGGCCCTTTTGGCCACGGCGGTCTTGGCGTTGGCCGGGATCGCTCCCGCGGCGGCCAACGAACGTGCTGCGTACGACTTCACGGATCCCGCGTCGCCGACGGTCCTGGTCAACAAGACGACTCCGCTCAAGCCGGCGGACTACGTCCCGGACGGCCTGACGCCCGCCGGGGGCTCGGAGAACCTGATGGTGCCGGAGGCCGCCGTCGCGCTGGCGGTGCTGCTGGACCACGCGGCCAACGAGGGCCACCCGTTGATCGTCGAAAGCGCCTACCGCTCGCACGCCCGCCAGGCGCAGCTCTACCAGGGCTATGTGGCCCGCTACGGGGAGGCCTACGCGTCAACCATCTCCGCGAAGCCGGGCACGAGCGAGCACCAGCTGGGGCTCGCCGCCGACGTCGGACTCGCCACGGGCGAGTGCTCGCTGGAGCGCTGCTTCGGAGACACGCCCGCCGGAAAATGGGTCGCCAGCAATGCCGCGGAATTCGGTTTCGTCGTGCGCTACGCGCAGGGGCAGGAAAAGGTCACCGGCTTCGGCTACGAGCCGTGGCATCTGCGCTACCTCGGCGTCGACGTGGTGTCCGCCATGGAAGCGGCCGGGGCGGAGACGCTCGAGGAGTTCGCCGGAGCCGGGCCAGCCGCAAAGCCCGCTCGAACCGCGCCCGCCGCCGGCCCCGCTCCCCGGCGCAGCGCCGTTGGCCCCCCCGCCATGATTCGCAGGGTCGATCGCCCGCCGCTCGACTGGTATCCGACGTGGGGCGAGGGCGCGGCGGGTTCCTGAGCTCAGGCGCCCACTTCGGTCCGCACCGCGAGCAGTTCGGGAAAGAACGTCAGCTCGAGCGCCTTCTGCAGGAAGCCGACGCCGGAGGAGCCGCCCGTGCCGCGCTTGAAGCCGATGGTGCGCTCCACGGTCTTGAGGTGGCGGAAGCGCCACAGCTGGAAGTTCTCCTCGAGGTCCACCAGTTCCTCGCAGGCCTCGTAGAGGTCCCAATGCCCGTCGGCGTTTTCGTAGACCGTCTTGTAGACGGCGACGAGTCCCTCGTTGAACACGTGCGCCTCGGTGACGTCACGCTCCAACAGCTCGGTCGGAACGGGTAGCCCGCGGCGGGCCAGGAGCCGGATGAACTCGTCGTAGAGCGACGGGGCCCCCAACAGCTCCGTCAGCAGCGCGTGGGCCCGGGGATCGGCGTCGAACACGGAAACCATCCCGGCGTTCTTGTTGCCGAGCAGGAACTCGACGGCGCGGTACTGGAACGACTGGAAGCCGCTGGAGGAGCCCAGGTCGCCGCGGAACTGCGCGTACTCGGTCGGTGTCAGCGTGGCCAGCACGCTCCACTGTTCCGTCAGGGTCCGCTGGATGTGCTTGACGCGGGCGATGTGCTTCAGGGCGTAGCGCAGGTCGTCGGCCGCCAGTCGCGCCACGATCGCGCGCAGCTCGTGGAGCATCAACTTCAGCCACAGCTCGGACGTCTGGTGCTGGATGATGAACAGCAGTTCGTCGTGGTGCTCGGGTTTGCTCACCGGATGCTGCGAGGACAGGAGCGTGTCCAGGCCCAGATAGGACGCGTAGCTCATCTTGTCCCGGAAGTCGGTCTCGATGCCGTCCTCGAGCGCGCGCGTGTTCTTTTCGACGGACACCGCGTCCCCTAGCTCGCCCGGACGGGTATACCCGTGAACGTCGGCTTGAGGGTTTCGGCGAAGAAGTCGTTGCCCTTGTCGTCGACGACGATGAACGCCGGGAAGTCCTCGACCTCGATGCGCCAGATGGCCTCCATTCCCAGTTCCGCGTATTCGACCACCTCGACCTTCTTGATGCAGTCCTGGGCCAGGCGCGCCGCGGGGCCGCCGATCGAGCCGAGGTAGAAGCCGCCGTGGCTGTCGCAGGCCCGGGTCACCTGGGGCGAGCGGTTGCCCTTGGCCAGCATGACCTTGGAGCCTCCGGCGGCCTGGAACTGGTCGACGTAGGAGTCCATGCGGCCGGCCGTCGTGGGGCCGAAGGACCCGGATGCCATGCCTTCGGGGGTCTTCGCGGGCCCCGCGTAGTACACCGGGTGGTCCTTCAGGTACTGCGGCATCTCCTCGCCGGCGTCGAGGCGTTCCTTGATCTTGGCGTGCGCGATGTCGCGGGCGACCACCAGCGGTCCGCTGAGCGAAAGCCGCGTCTTGACCGGGTGCCGCGACAGTTCGGCGAGGATATCCTCCATCGGGCGGTTCAGGTCGATCTTCACGACGGAGCTGCCGCCCGTGCCGGAGACCCCGGCGGCGTCGTCGCCGTGTTCGGCGACCGCCGCATGGGTCTCGTCCGGCATGAAGCGCGCGGGGTCGGTCTCGAGCTGCTCGACGAACACGCCCTCGGGGGTTATCTTGGCGAGCATCTGGCGGTCGGCCGAACAGGAAACGGCGATGGCGACCGGGAGCGAGGCGCCGTGCCGGGGCAGGCGCACCACGCGCACGTCGTGGCAGAAGTACTTGCCGCCGAACTGCGCACCGATGCCGAAGTGCCGGGTCAGTTCCAGCACCTTCTTCTCCAGGTCGATGTCGCGGAACCCGCGGCCCGTCATGGCTCCGGTGGTGGGGAGGTTGTCCAGGTACTTCGCCGAACCGTACTTGGCCGTCTTCAGGGCGAACTCCGCGCTCGTGCCGCCGATGACGATGGACAGGTGGTACGGCGGGCAGGCCGCCGTGCCGAGGGAGCGCAGCTTCTCGTCCAGGAACCGCAGCATCGAGTTCTCGTTGAGGATGGCCTTGGTCTCCTGGTACAGGAAGGACTTGTTCGCCGAGCCGCCGCCCTTGGCCATGAACAGGAACTTGTACTGGTTCTCGTGGCCCTCCTCGGTGTCCGCGTAGAGCTCGATCTGCGCGGGGAGGTTGTTGCCGGTGCTCTTCTCCTCCCACGTGGTCAACGGCGCAAGCTGCGAGTAGCGGAGGTTGAGTTGGGTGTACGCGTCGTAGATTCCCTGCGACAACGCCTTCTCGTCGGGACCGCGGGTGATGACCTGCTGGCCGCGCTTGCCCATCACGATCGCCGTGCCGGTGTCCTGGCACATGGGCAGCACGCCGCCGGCCGCGATGTTGGCGTTCTTGAGCAGGTCCAGCGCGACGAATTTGTCGTTCGGGCTGGCCTCGTCGTCGTCGAGGATGTTGCGCAGTTGCTGGAGGTGCGCGGGACGGAGGTAGTGGGAGATGTCGTGCAGCGCCGTGCGGGACAGCAGCGCGAGGGTTTCCGGATCGATCTCGAGGTACGTCCGGTCCCCCGGACCCTCCACGGTCCGCACGCCTTCGGTGGTCAGTAGGCGGTAGGACGTCTCGTCCGGGCCGATCGGCAGCAGGTCCTCGTACTGGAATTCCGTCATGGTGCTTCCTCGCAGTGTGTCCATCTTGGGCGCTCCCACTCTAGTTCGCCGAGCGCGTTTGGGCGGAACCGGCTCCTGCCCATGACGCCAGGGACGGGCCCGGCCCGGGTTGCGGAACGTCCGCGGACGTGGTCGGGTGGAGGGCATGAGCGAACAGCCAACCTCAGCGTCCGAATCCGAAATCGACGGCGACGAGCCGCAGACCCACCTGGAGACGGTCCTCGTGGCCGGGCAGTCGGATCCCGCCATGGCCGGAACCGTCATCGGGACCTTCCTGCGCGAGGAGGTCTACTTCCTGAGCCGCGAAGAGGTCGGCGAGGCCACGGAGAACGTGCAGCCCCTCGTGGTGCAGAACCAGGACGGCAATCCCCTGATCGCCCTGTTCACGCACACCGACCGCATTCCCGCCCCCTACATCGAAGAGGCGCCGTTCGCCGTCCGGGTGGTCGGTGCCGCCGTGATCGACAACCTGCAGGGCGCCGGCATGGTCATCAACCCCGGCCACGAGATCGGTTTCGAGATCGGCCCGGAAGGCGTCGAATCGATCCGCAGGGATTTCGGCCCCGACGGCCAGCCCGCCCACCCGGACGCGCCGGCACCCACGGACCAGCCCTAGCGCCGCTCCCCTTCCCAAACACCGAACGGGCTGTCACCACGCGGGTGGCAGCCCGTTCGTGTGTCCCACCGGTTCGCGGCGGGCGGACCCTACTCGGCGAGTGCCTTGAGCACCTCGTCGGCGACGTCGCCGCTGGACTGCGGGTTCTGGCCCGAGATCAGGTTGCCGTCGCGCACGACGTGCGAGGCCCAGTCCCCGCCCAGCTCCAGCTGGGCGCCCTGCTCGCGCAGCACGGTCTCCACGAACCACGGCGTGTTCTCGCCGGTGCCACCGGAGAGTTCCTCCGCGTTGGTGAAGACGGTCAGGCGCCGTCCGGCGAAAACGAACCGGCCGTCCTGGTCCCTGGCGCTGAGCAGCCCGGCCGGACCGTGGCAGAACGGTGCGATGACCCGGCCCGCCGTATCGACCTCGCGCAGGATGCGGCCTAGGTCGGCGTCCTGGAAAAGGTCCGCCATGGGGCCGTGGCCGCCGGGGAGCACGACGGCGTCGTATTCGGCCGCCTCCACCTCGTTCAACGCCATCGGCGCCGAAAGCTCCGCGTCGATGGAGTCGATGTAGGCGCGGAACTCATCCGCCTTGTCCTGGCCTCCCGCCATCTCCGGGCTGAGGCTGACTTCGTCGAAGGTGGGACGCTTCCCGCCGGGGGATGCCAGCTCCACCGCGTGTCCGGCCTCGCGGAGCTTCCGGTGGGACACCACCAATTCCTCCGCCCAGACCCCGGTGGGGTGCTCGCTGCCGTCTTTCATGGTCAAGGATCCGGCCGCCGAAACGACCATCAGAATCTTCTTCATCGTTCTCTCCTTCGTTGCGGATTGTCCGGTTCGTGCACGCTAGCCTGTCTACCCCTCCCGAGGAAAACCGTGGCGCCGGCTGGGCGTTCGGTAGGGTTGCCGGTGTGACCGACGCCCCGTCTTCGTCCGCCCGCCCCCGCTATGTTCCCGGCATCAAGTACATCCTCATGCTCGGAGCGCTGGCGGCCTTGCCGGCCGTGACCACGGACATGTACCTACCCTCGCTGCCAGCGGTCGCCGACGACCTGCGGGCCAGCCAGGCGGCGGTCCAGTTCACGCTCTCGGCCCTCCTGATCGGCGGTGGTGTGGGGCAGCTGGTGATCGGCCCGTTCTCCGACCGGTTCGGCCGCCGTCTTCCCCTGCTCATCGGGATCACCATGCACGTGGTGCTGTCCGTGCTGTGTTCGCTGGCGCCCGATATCGCCACGCTCATCGGCCTGCGCCTCGCGCAGGGGTTCTTCAACGCCGCCGCGGCCGTCGTCGCCATCGCCGTGATCCGCGACCGCTTCGTGGGATCGGATGCCGCCCGCCTGCTCTCCCGGTTGATGCTGGTGGTCGGCGTCGCCCCGCTGTTCGCCCCGACCGTGGGGCATGCCATCGCCGGGCTGTGGCACTGGCGCGCCGTCTTCGTGGCGCTGGCCCTGATCGGCGCCGCCCTCCTGGTGGTCGTCTGGCGGTTCATGCCGGAGACGCTGACCGCTCAGCGCCGCCGCCCCGGCCGTCCCGGCCATGTCGCGGGCGCCTACTGGCAGCTGCTGCGGGATCGCCGGTTCATGGCGCTGGCGGTCATCCCCGGCCTCGGCATGGGCGTGATCATGAGCTACGTGGTGGGATCGCCGTTCGTGCTGCAGGACGAGTACGGTCTCACCCAGGGTCAATTCGCCCTCGTGTTCGCCCTGAACGGGGTGGCGATCGTCGCCTCGGCCCAGGTCAACGCGTCCCTGGTGCGCCGCGTGGCTCCCGCCCGCATCCTCCGTGCGGCGGTCCTCGCCCAAGTCCTGTTCGCCGTGTTCCTGGTGGGGGTGGTCGCCACGGGCTTCGGGGGCCTGTTCGGGCTCCTGGTCGGGCTCTGGCTGATGCTCGGGATGCAGGGCATGATTCCCGCCAACGCGTCCGTGGTGGCGTTGAACAACTACGGGCACATGGCCGGAACGGCCGCCGCCGTCATCGGCGCGCTCCAGTTCGGCGTCGCGGGCGTGATCAGCCCGCTGGTCGGCGTCCTGGGCGGCACGGCCCTCTCCATGGCCTCGGTCATGCTGGGCGCCGTGATCGTCACGCTCCTCGTGCTCCTCACGGCCACGTCCGCATTCCGGAAGGGCGGCTGGACCACATTGGACGCGCCCGGCTGATCGCGGAAACCACCGTCATTGGCCACCCCATCGAGGCCCGGGGAGGTCACCCGTCCCTGGGCAGGATGATCCACAGGACGATGTAGACCAGTTCCCCCACGCCCACCAGCCCGAAAATGACGAAACCGAGACGCACCAGCCACTTGGGCAAGCCGAATCCACCGGCCAGAGCCGCACAGACTCCAGCGATCATCTTGCCGCTGCGGGGACGAGTTAGTTTGCCAGTCATGTGGGAACCCTACGGCGGCAAGGGGTCCAATGGAACGCCTGGAGCTGAACGCAGGTGACACCGCACCCACGCGGCTCGGCGTGCGACGGCGTCTCGTGCCGGACAGCCGGCCGGCGCCGCCCCTAGGAAATCTGCAGGCCGCCGTTGATGTCGTAGGTCGCCGCCGTAATGAATCCGGCGTCCTCGCCCACAAGGAACGCGAGCAGCGCCGCCATCTCCTGCACGGTGCCCACCCGTCCCACGAGGATGTCCTTGGACATCTCCCGTTTCCGCTCCTCGCTGAGCGTGCCGCCCATGATGTCCGTGTCCACCGGACCCGGCGCAATGCAGTTCACGGTGATGTTGTGCTCGCCCATCTCACGGGCGAGCGCCCGGGTGAAGCCGATGATTCCGGCCTTGGAGGCGCTGTAGGCCACCTTGGAGTAGGTACCGCCTCCGCGCTGGGCCGAGATCGAGGAGATGCTGACCACGCGTCCCAGGCGGCGCTCGATCATGCCGCCAAGCACGCGCTGGGTCACGAGGAAGGTGCCGGTCATGTTGATCGCGAAGACACGCTCCCAGCGCTCCTTGGTCTCGCTCATGAACTCGGTGGGCGAGCTGATGCCGGCGATGTTCGCGAGCGCGACGACGGGCGGCAGCTCCGCCTCGACGCGTCCGACCGCGGTGTCCACCGAGTCCTCGTCGGAGACGTCCACGCTCAGTCCGAGCGCCGGAACGCCGTGGTCCTTGGCGATCTCCTCGGCCGCTTGGGCGGCGGCGTCGCCGTCGATATCGAGGATGGCCACCGCCCAGCCCTGGCTGGCGAGCAGCTCGGCGGTGGCCCGCCCAATGCCGCGGCGGGAGGCGGCTCCCGTCAGAATGGCGGTGCGTTCGGTCGGGAACGGTGCGTGCTGCGTCATGTCAGTTCTCTCCTGGTGTTGGGTTGCGTTCGGGGCGGCGCGGCTGGGGCGCCGACGCCTCGGGGGCGATGAATCTCTCGTAGTCGTCGTAGGTCTGCCGGATATGGGCCTCCATGGCCAGCCGGGCCGTCCCGGGATCGCCGGTGGCGATGGCGTCCCGCACCTTTTTGTGGTGTTCGATCGCGTGTCGCTGCACCTCGGGAAAGGCGGAGGTCTCGCGGCGCGTGGCGTAGAGCAGTTGCCCCAGCTGTCCCAGAAGCGCGGGGACAAACGGGTTCGCCGACGCCCGGAAGACGGCGTCGTGAAAGGCCAGGTCAGCCAGCGTCACCGCGTCCAGGTCCCCCACCGCGTGCGCGCGCTCGAGGGCGACGATGGCCTCGTCCATGGCCGAGAGGTCGGCGTCCGTGGCATTCCGGGCCGCGAACTCGGCCGCGCCAGTCTCCACCATGCCGCGCACGTCCAGAAGCCTCAGCGCGACCTGTTGGATTCCGACGCCCCGGGACGCCGCACGGAGGACCGCTTCCATGCCCGTCCAACGTTCCGGAGGGTTCACGTACGTCCCCATGCCCCGGCGGACGGTGACGATGTTCTGCGCCTGCAGGCTCTTCAGCGCCTCCCGCACCGTCAGCCGGCTGACGTCGGCCTCCCGCGCCAGCTCCGCCTCGGCGGGAAGCGCGTCGCCGGGGGCGAACTCGCCGGCGAGCACCCGTTCGAGGAGGTCCTCGACCACGCGGGCGGCGAGCGTCTTTCGATTCATCCCTGCCTCCAGGCTGCCGGTCTCTTGTCAGACGTCTTATCTCTGGTAGTGTGACCGGCGTCACTTGGTGATGTCAACTCCGTCCGGTTCGGATGGGCGGACACCGACCACGCCGAGTAGCGCCGGGCTCGTCCGCCCGGCACCTGTCCGTCACAAGGAGCACATCACCGTGGATCTACAATTACTTCTGGCCCTGGTCCTGGGCATCGCGACCATCGTCGTGCTCGTGCTGCGCACGCGCCTCGACGCCTTCGTTGCCCTGCTCATCGCCTCGCTCGTCACCGGCCTCGTCGCCGGCCAGTCCGCGCTGGACATCGTCGGCGCCATCACCACCGGGTTCGGCAACACCCTCGGTTCCATCGGCATCGTCATCGGCCTGGGCGTGGCCATCGGCAAGATCCTGGAGGTTTCCGGAGCGGCCAACGCCCTGGCCATGGCCTTCCTCCGCCTCTTCGGCAAGGGACGCGAGCCCTGGGCCATGGCCAGCGTCGGCTCACTGGTCTCCATCCCCGTCTTCTGCGATTCGGGCTACGTCATCATGAACCCGCTGGCGCGCTCGATCGCCCGCGTCAAGCGCGCCGGATACGTCACCCTGGCCCTGGCCCTGGGCGCCGGCATGACGCTGACGCACCACCTCGTGCCCCCGACCCCCGGCCCGCTGGCCGTGACCGGCCTGCTCGGCGCCGACCTCGGCGCGGTCATCCTCACGGGCCTCGCCTTCACCGTGGTCCTCCTGCCCGTCGTCGTCATGTACGCCAAGTGGATGGGCCCCAAGCTCGAGTCCTCCGTGACGGCCCCCGTCCGCGAGGCCGTCTACGGCGAAGCCGCCTTGGTCGGCACGGCCGCCGGCGCGCGCGGCGCCTCCGCCATCTCCGTCGTCGATTCGGACGGCGTCGACAAGGCTCGCGAGACCGTCCCCGGGGATTCCTCCGCCCAGTCGAACCTGCCCGAGGCCCCGGAGCTGGACCTGGGCACGCCGCCGGCCGGCGCCAAGCCGCACCGCGTGGGCGCGTTCCTCGCCTCGCTGCCGCTCGTCGTGCCGCTGCTGCTGATCGTGGTCAACACCGTCACCGGCGCCATCGACCAGAACGCCCAGGGCGTGATCGGTGGCGAGTACACGCCGTCGGACTGGGTGGTTCCGTTCGCGTTCGTCGGCAACCCGGTGGTGGCGTTGACCATCGGCGTCCTGCTGGCCGTCTACGTGCTCCTGCCGCGCTGGACGCCGAGGACCAAGGTGCAGAACTGGTTCGCCGACGCCGCGTCCTCCGCGGGACTGATCCTGCTGATCACCGGCGCCGGTGGCGCGCTCGGCCAGGTGCTGCGCACCTCGGGGGTCGGCGACGCGCTCGCCGAGGCCGTCGCGGCGACGGCGCTGCCCGCGTTCCTGGTGCCGTTCCTGGTCGCCACGCTGGTCCGCCTGGCCCAGGGTTCCGGTACGGTCGCCATGATCACCGCCGCCTCCGTGACCGCCCCGCTGGTGCCCGCGCTGGGGATCTCGCCGCTGGTCGCCGTCCTGGCCTGCACGGCCGGCTCCATGGTCCTGAGCTACTTCAACGACTCCTACTTCTGGGTCGTCACCCGGTTCACCGGGCTGGAGGGCACGGCCGCGCTGCGCGGGTGGTCCGGGATTACGACGGCGGTGTGGGTCGGCTCGATCCCGTTGCTGTTCATCCTGAACCTCATCGTCGGCTGACCGATGGCGGCCGTCCCGCGCGGGGCGGCCGCCAAGGCGCTCGTCATAACCTCACTGAAGATACGCCTGATCTGATTGAAGCTTTCAGGCTCCTTGGATTGCGATGGCGGGATCCCCTCGGCTAGAAGGACTGCCGCTACCAAGAACGGATATGCGCCGAATTGGTTCGCCGATGCCGCGTCCTCCGCGGGCCTGGCCTGCACGGCCGGCTCGATGGTCATGAGCTACTTCAACGACTTCTACTTCTGAATCGTCACCCGCTTCACCGGGCTGGAGGGCACGGCCGCCCCGCCCGGGGAGGCCGCGGACACTGTCACTCGCCGTGGTCCGACGCGCTGAACACACCTAGGCAATGTGTCGCAAGGTGAGCGCCGCGAACCGCAACCTATCCAGATAAGTCGGCGTCGGAAACCCTGCATTCTTTCTGGTGACCCTGCTTGCCAGGTCCTTCAGAATGCGGGCGGCGTCCTTCCGGAAACCGATTGGATCCGGATCACCCACGCTCCACTCGGCACTCGGGTGTGCGTCACGAATCTCGAGCAAGCTATGCAGATCGGCTAGGTCCTTCATCGATCGGCGGTATCGCCAGGAATGTGCCTTGAGGACCAAGGCAGCCTCCAGATTGGGAATTCGGGTTTGATACTCGATGGTTTCGGACTCGCTCAGAATCGCCTTGACGTTAAGAACCAATGCCGGAGCCATGAGCGCAAACTGCAACTCAGGCAACGAGTCGACCTGGCCAACTCCGGGCACCGACTGAGCCCGGATTCCAGTGGAAGCTCCCGTTCGGGCGAGGAACACATTGATTTCAATCTGTCGTCCGTCGTCGAGGGTCCTTATGAGGACGCTTCCCTTCACCTTCTCGAAGGTGTCGTCGCCCAGATTCTGGGTGACCGGCGCAACGACGTCGACGCTGCCCAGAACGGCATCCGCGTCCGACGTTGACCGAAGCACCGCATTCGAGGTCGGATAGACGTGGAGCAGCAAACGAACCATGTGACCGCCGATGATTCGATAATCGCCGTGGTCCGCCGCGGCTCTCGCAATGGCTTGCTGGCCTAGATAACCGAGCTCATCGGAGACGCTGAGCGCGTGCACCTGGACTGAGATTGGCTGAGCCTCGTCCATCATCGACGGCTGCTCACGATGAATGCCTTAAGGTGCTCGGCGGCTTCGACGCTGTCGATATCTCCGCTTGCAAGCACGTCCCAGTAGACGACCACGGCATCTGCCAACGCCGTTGCTCCCTCGCCCGGTGCCTGCATGTCTGTTACTAGCCGCCAAAGCGTGGGGTCCCGAGGAATGCACGTGATGAGCGTAGCTTGATCCACTGGCGCCGGGACGAATCCCTCATCGCCCAGGTCGATGGGACTCTTCACGTAAATTCGCCCTCGGGTGGGGAGCTTCCATGGCGCTAGGCGGTCGGCGGCCACATCACCGCTGATTAGCGGTTGGGTATCAAGTTGCTCAGCAACTCGTACCGCCTTGTGCGTCTGTTCGACAATCGGCTCAAAGGCGTACCACCCGAACTCCGCGCCCCCCCGGACCAGCGTAATCGTCCATCCAATGCGCCAGCAGCTGCTCTTTGTTGACGGCAGAAAGTCCGCTGCTCCTGCTTTCGACTAGGCGACCCAGTTGTCTAGCGGCTGTTGAGACGGATTGCTGGCTGGTGCCGAGCAGATCGGAGATCACTGACTGGCGGAGCGGTTCGGAAGCAATGATGAGGCACCGTGATACCGCGGAGCGAACCCACGCCACCCGCCCCGCTTGGCGTCGCCGTGCTGGAGCTTCAACGGAGTCCTCAGTTTCATACACAGACCCCCGCAGGACCAGCCGGAGTGGACGGTCAGTCAGGATGTCGAAATGTCCGGCCTTAGCTTCCCTGAGCATGTTGGGGGTGACCGTTCGGCCGACGATTAACGGACGGCCCTGGGAATGACGGGGGAAAGCAATACTCCGAACCGCATGTGCGCTGATGCGATCGAGAGGCACAGTCGGGGCAACCAGATAGGACTCTCCCTTCGGCAGACGCAGGAGCCAACTGCGATCGTCGACGCCGTCACTGATCACGACGTCAAGTTCGCGCAGAGCGGCGACCAGGTCCATACCCACACAGTCTTTCAACAAGCTATATCCTAAAATATGGGCTATTACTTGTTGGACAGTTCATCATGCATAGGGATATAATCCAACACTTTTATCCCGGATCACGTCCTTCCGATCACGTCCTCCCCACGGAACTTCTCGTACAGCCCCATCGTCCGCAGCACCTCGATGAGATCCGCGACCTTCTCCGAGGTCAGCACCCACTCGATCCCCTTGGAATGCTGCTCACCGGCCTCGATGATGGTGTCCTCCACCGTGCTGAGGATCCGCGGCGAGGAGTAGAAGTCCACCCATTCGGCATCGACCGGGCGGCACTCGAGACGGAAATCGAGGCGGGGCCCTACAGCCTCTAGCCTATCTTCGTGACCTTGCCTGAGCCCAAGTGCCGAGTGCGACTCACCGAAGACGCAACGGCGGATCTATATCGTCTGCAAAAAGGGGTCCACGGATCCTGCGGGCCGTATTCGCCAAAATGCTCCTCCTCGAGCGATCCCCCAGGTGCAGGTGAGCCGCTCGTCGGTTTTCGGAAGATCGTAGTTGGCGACAGGGGCTGGCGAATCGTCTGGCGGGAGGCGTCCGGCGATACTCACGAGCCAGTTCTAGAGATTGCTGAAGTCTGGGCAGCCGGCGCCAGGGCCGACAGTGAGATTTATGACGACCTGAAAGGCCGCCTGACGTCATCACGCAAATGGGACGCTTGTATGCGGGCATCAATGCCCACCCCGAACCAGCGCCACCCGTTGCTCTGCCGGAATGGCTAGCCCGTGGACTGGAGGAGGATCTTCACCTAACTCAGGAGGAGATCAGCCACCTGACGGAGGAGCAGGCCCAGAAGCTCGTGATGGAGCATTGGCAGAATCCCAAGCAGGGTCCCGGGTTTAGGGTTGAGCCATGAATCTCGAAGAGACGCCGCTCCCCGGAATCGGCGTGCGGCGTGAAGTGACCCTCTCGACGGGCCGCCGCGTGGGCGTCGTCATGCGCCGGGACGGTGAGTTGGAACTCATCGTTTCCCAGCGCGAGGACCCCGACGCGTGCCAGGCTTCGGTCAGGCTGACCAACGAGGAGGCCGCTGCCCTCGGCGGCATGCTCGGCTCCCCGCAACTGGTGGCGCACCTGTCCAGCCAGCACAGCGGCCTGCCCGGCGTGAACACCCAGCAGTTCGTGCTCAGCGACGAAAGCCCCTACGTGGAGGGTTCGCTGGGCGACACCCGGTTGCGGACCCGCACCGGCGCCTCGATCGTGGCCGTCTCCAGGGCAGGTCAGGTCGTCCCCTCGCCGCCTCCGGAGTTCCGGCTCTCCGCCGGCGACGTGCTGGTGGTCGTCGGCACGGCCGACGGACTGGACCGCGCCGCCGAGCTACTGGCCAACGGCTAGGAGCCGACCGTGGAGGACACCCACCTTGTCTTGATAGAACTGGGCGCAGTGTTCCTCGGACTCGGGCTGCTCGGCCGGCTGGCCGCGCGCATCGGCATGTCCCCCGTCCCCCTCTACCTCCTCGGCGGACTCATGGTCGGCCACGGCGGCCTGATCCCGCTCTCCGGCATCCAGGAGTTCGGGCACATCGCCAGCGAACTCGGCGTCGTGCTGCTCCTGTTGATGCTCGGGCTGGAATACACCGCCAAGGAGCTCGTGACGGGCCTGAAAAGGTCCTGGCTTGCGGGCTTCATGGACCTGGCACTGAATTTCACGCCCGGGGCGGGACTGGCCCTGCTGCTCGGCTGGGGCTTCACCGGCGCCATGGTCCTCGGCGGCGTCACGTACATCTCCTCCTCCGGGATCGCCGCCAAGGTCCTGACCGATCTGGGGCGCCTGGGCAACCGCGAGACGCCCGTGGTCCTGTCCATCCTGGTCCTCGAAGACCTCGCCATGGCCGTCTACCTTCCCTTCCTCACGGCCACGCTGGCGGGCCTGAGTTTCTGGGGAGGGCTCCGCACGGTGGGCATCGCGCTGCTCGCCGTGACGGTGGTGCTGCTGCTGGCGCTGCGCTTCGGCGGGGTAGTCTCCCGGCTGGTCCACTCCCACGACCGCGAGAACTTCCTGCTCAAGCTCATCGGAGCGGCGCTGCTCGTGGCCGGCATCGCGGCCGCGCTCCAGGTCTCCGCCGCGGTCGGCGCGTTCCTGCTGGGCATCGCGATCTCCGGGTCCACCGCGCACTCGGCGACGAAGGTGCTCGAGCCCCTGCGCGATCTCTTCGCCGCCATGTTCTTCGTGGTGTTCGGCATCAACACCGACCCTTCAACGATTCCGCCGGTGTTGCTCCTCGCCCTGGCCCTTGCGGTGTTGACCGCCGCCACGAAGGTGGTGACGGGTGCCTGGGCCGCGAAGCGAGCCGGCATCGCCCTTCCCGGCCGGATCCGGGCCGGCACCGCGCTGATCGCCCGCGGCGAGTTCTCGATCATCATCGCCGGGCTGGCCGTCGCCTCGGGCGCCGTCGGCACGGAGTTGGCCGCGCTCGCGACCACGTACGTGATGCTGCTGGCCGTCTTCGGGCCCATCGCCGCGCGCTACGCCGAGCCGCTGGTCCGGACGCTCACCGGCAGGCGCCGCGGCAAGGAGCCGACCCCAGAGGCCTCGCCCGCCGGATAGTCCCCCGGTGGCCGACGGCCCTCCGGTCGCGGGGTCCCGGTGGCACAAACCCGTCCCCGACGTGGGATATGATGGAATGCGCCCGCGGTACGAACGGACTTGCGGGCGTTTGCGGGCGTAGCTCAATGGTAGAGCGCCAGCTTCCCAAGCTGGACACGCGGGTTCGATTCCCGTCGCCCGCTCTCTTTGTGCCCAAACCGCCCCGCGGCCACCTGCCCCCGGCGTAGACTGGAGTCGCCATGAGACGAACCATGTTCAAGTCCAAGATCCACCGCGCCACGGTCACGCACGCCGATCTGCACTACGTCGGTTCCGTCACGGTCGACCTCGATCTGCTCGAGGCCGCGGACATCCTCCCCGGCGAACTCGTCAGCATCGTCGACGTCACCAACGGCGCCCGCCTGGAGACCTACACGATCGCCGGCGAGCGCGGCAGCGGCGTGATCGGCATCAACGGCGCGGCGGCGCACCTGGTGAAGCCCGGAGACACCGTCATCCTCATCAGCTACGCGGAAATGGACACGGCGGAGGCCCGCGAATACCTGCCGAGCATCGTCCACGTCGACGCCGAGAACCGCATGATCGAGCTCGGCAACGATCCGGCCGAGGCCGTCGGCGACGACCTCTCCAGCCCGCCCTTGTCGCTGGTCGACAACGGCCGCTTCGCCTAGCCCTTGATCGGGGTCCTTTCCGGTTTCGCCGTCGTCTGGACCGTGATCGCCGTCGGATACGGCGTGGGACGGTCCGGGATCCTGGGGCCGCACGGGCGCTTCGTCCTGAACCGGCTGACCTTCTTCGTCGCCAGCCCCGCGCTCCTCTTCACCACCGTCGCCGGCTCCGATCCCGCCGCCGTCCTCGGCCCCATGCTCGGGGTCGCCCTCTGCAGCGCCGTCGTCGTCGCCGCGCTCTACCTCCTCGCCACGGGCTGGTGGCTCAGGCGCGTCCGCTCCGAGGCGCTGATCGGCGCGATGAGCGCCTCGACCGTGAACTCGGCCAACCTCGGCATGCCGATCGCCGCGTACGTGCTCGGCGACATCTCCTACGCGGCGCCCGTGATCCTGTTCCAACTCGCGCTCTTCAGCCCCGTGCTCCTGGCCCTGCTCGACGCCTCGACCACCCGGCACCGCACCACGGTGGTCTCGATGGCCGTCCAGACGGCGCGCAACCCGATGATCATCGGCTCGCTCCTCGGGCTGGCGTTCGCGGTCTTCGGCTGGACGCTCCCGCAGCAGCTGGCGGAACCCGTGGAGCTCATCGCCGGGGCGTCCATTCCCGCCATGCTGATCGCGTTCGGCATCTCCCTCGTGGGGTCCCGGCCGTTGGAGCGCGTGTCAGCCCGCCGCGCCGACGTCCTGGTGGCCTCCGGCCTGAAGCTCTTCGTCCAGCCGGCGCTGGCGTGGGCCATCGGCACGTGGGTCTTCGGCTTGCAGGACGCGGAACTGTTCGCCGTCGTCGTGATGGCCGCCCTGCCGACCGCCCAAAACGTGTTCGTGACCGCGTCCCGCTACGAACGCGGCGTGGTGGTCGCCAAGGACACGGTCCTGGTCACCACCATCGTCGCCGTGCCCGCCATGATGCTGGTTCCCCTGCTGCTCGCCTGACGGAATAACGCGCCTCGGGACGGCGTTGATCCTGCTGGCTTGAACACTGTTGCCGGGCTCGCCCCGGTCCCGCACCGAACCGAAGGATCCCCCATGAAGCGACGCTCGCTCCCCCTCGCCGCCGCCGCACTCGCCGTCGTCCTCGCCGCCGCGGGATGCGGCTCCACGGCGCCGGACGCCGGTTCCGCCGGATCGGATGCCCCGTCCGGTTCCGCCACGGGCCTGACGCTGCAGCAGATCCAGGACGAGGGCGTGCTGACCGTCGGCACCGAGGGCACCTACAAGCCGTTTTCCTTCCACGAGGGCGGCACCGGCGCGCTGACCGGGTACGACGTCGAGGTCGTCACCGCCGTGGCGGACAAGCTCGGCGTAGAGGTCGAATTCCAGGAAACGCAGTGGGACGCGATCTTCGCCGGGCTGGAGTCCGGCCGCTTCGACACGATCGCGAACCAGGTGTCCATCACCGACGAGCGCAAGGAGGCGTACGACTTCTCCACGCCGTACACGGTGAGCACCGGCGTCGTCGTGACGGCGGCGGACAACAGCGAGATCGCCTCCTTCGAGGACCTCGACGGCAAGACCACCGCGCAGTCGCTCACCAGCAACTGGAAGGATCTGGCGGAGGAGAGCGGCGCCAAGGTCGAGGCCGTCGAGGGCTGGGCGCAGTCGGTGACGCTGCTGGAGCAGGGCCGCGTGGACGCCACGATCAACGACAAGCTCACGTACCTCGATTACCAGAACACCAGGAACAACGCGAACATCAAGATCGCCGCCGAGACGGAGGACCAGTCGCTGTCAGCGCTGGCCTTCCCGAAGGGTAGCGAGGACCTGGTCGCCGCCGTCGACTCGGCGCTGGAGGAACTCTCCGCGGACGGCGCCCTGGCGGAGATCTCCGAAAAGTACTTCGGCGCCGACGTGACCAAGTAGCGGATGGCCGCCTCCCGCCGCCCCGGTAGCCTGTGCCCATGAGTATCGACTGGCAGCTGTTCCTGGACTCGCTGTGGCCGATCGTGCTGGGTGGACTCACCGGGACCATTCCGCTCTCGCTGGTGAGCTTCGTGATCGGCCTGTCCATCGCGCTGGTCGTCGCGCTGATGCGGATCGGCCGGAACCCGGTGCTCTCGTGGATCGGGCGGGCCTACGTCTCCGTCATCCGAGGCACGCCGCTGCTGGTGCAGCTGTTCGTGATCTTCTACGGGTTGCCCTCCATCGGCGTGACGCTGGATCCCTGGCCCAGCGCGGTCATCGCGTTCTCGCTGAACGTGGGCGGCTACGCGGCGGAGATCATCCGCGCCGCGATCCTCTCCGTGCCGCGCGGCCAGTGGGAGGCCGGGTACACGATCGGCATGTCGCGGACGCTTTCGCTGCGGCGGCTGATCCTGCCTCAGGCCGCGCGCGTATCCGTTCCGCCGCTGTCAAACACGTTCATCTCGCTGGTCAAGGACACGTCCCTGGCGTCGTTGATCCTGGTCACGGAGCTGTTCCGCCGGGCCCAGGAGGTGGCGGCGTTCAGCCAGGAGTTCATGCTGCTCTACGTCGAGGCCGCGCTGGTCTACTGGGTGTTCTGCCTGGTGCTCTCCGCGGGCCAGGCCAAGATCGAGGAAAGGCTGGACCGCTATGTCGCCCACTGAGCCGCTGCTCTCCGCGAGCGGAATCCGCAAGTCGTTCGGGGACAACGAGGTGCTGAGGTCCATAGACCTCTCGGTCGCCCAGGGCCAGGTGCTCGCGCTCATTGGTCCTTCCGGCTCCGGCAAGACCACGGTCCTGCGCTGCCTCAACGGCCTCGAAACGCCCGACGCCGGAACGGTCGCCTTCGCGGGCGGACCCTCCGTGGCGTTCGGTCCCAAGACCACCCGGGCCCAGGCGCAGGCGTTGCGGACCCGGAGCGCCATGGTCTTCCAGGGCTACAACCTGTTCCCCCACAAGACCGTGATCCAGAACGTGATCGAGGGGCCGGTGCAGGTCCAGCGCCGGCCCAAGGCGGAGGCCGTGTCCGACGCCGAGGCGCTCCTGGAGCGCGTCGGGCTCGCCGAGAAGCGCGACCAGTACCCGCACCAGCTTTCGGGCGGACAGCAGCAGCGCGTGGGAATCGTGCGCGCGCTGGCGCTGAAGCCGTCGCTGCTGCTTTTCGACGAGCCGACGTCGGCCCTGGACCCCGAGCTCGTCGGCGACGTGCTGACGGTGATCAAGGAACTCGCCGAGGAGGGCTGGACCATGGTGATGGTCACCCACGAGCTAGCGTTCGCGCGCGAGGTCGCGGACGAGGTGGTGTTCATGGACGGCGGCGTCGTGGTCGAGCGCGGGCACCCGGACCGGGTCCTGCGCGACCCCGCCCAGGAACGGACCCGGCAGTTCGTGCACCGCCTGCTCAACCCCTTCTGAGGCCAGCCCGTACCGCCGCACGCCCCATGAAGGACGGCTACTGTCCTGGGTCGGGAGAAGGTCGGGATTTCTCGCCGAATCGTTTATTTCGTACTACACTGTGAAGTACGAAATACGCAGAGGAGTGGTTTGTGCGGGTTCGGGTGCATCCTAGGGTCTCTGCCAAACGTCCTGAGATCACCAATGAAGACGTGGGAGCTGCGTTCGAGGGAGCGTTACGTTCCCGTGGGCGAGCTACAAATCCGATCCAGTGGGTCGGCGTGGGCGTGGACCGCCGGGGCCGTCTGTTGGAGTTCATTGCGGTGGAAGACGAGCCGGGCGGGTGGCTGGTCTTCCACGCGATGATCGCGACACAGAAGGTCCTCAACGAAGTTGGTTTGAGAAGGTGAACTAGATGAGCAAGCACACAGCGGTCGGCGGTAAGAACTTCACGGATGCGGACATCGAGGCTTGGGCTGCTGAAGCGGAGTCCGAGCAGGGTTACACCGGCGGTCATATCGGTCCGCCCACTCCCGGGCGGCCAGTCAGCGTGGGAGCCGAAGCTCGTCCCTTTACCTTGCGCTTGGATGCTCAAAGGCGAGCCAAGCTCACTAAAGCGGCAGAGGAACAGCACGTCACGGTTTCCCAACTCATGCGTGGGCTCATCGATTCCCTCTGAGTCCTGTGTGCGGCCAGTCAAGCCCCGATGCCGGCCACCACGGGACCGAGGACGCGCACCTTCTCCAGCGCGTCGGCCAGGTCCCGCCGGAGGTCCTCGACGTCCTCCACCCCAACGGAGAGCCGGACCAGGTCCGTGGGCACGGCCAGTTCGGTCCCCCGGACGGACGCGTGCGTCATCTCCGAGGAATAGCAGACCAGCGATTCGACCCCGCCCAGGCTCACGGACAGCCCGAACAGCCGGGTGGATTCCGCGAAGGCGCGCGCCTGGCGCTCCCCGCCGGCGAACCGCACCGAGACGATCCCGCCGAACCCCGACATCTGCCGCGCGGCGAGTTCGTGGCCGGGATGCCCGGGCAGGCCCGGGTAGAGCACCTCGGCGATGCCCGGCTGCTCCCCCAGCCACTCGGCGAGGTCCTGCGCGTTGGAGCAATGCCGTTCCATGCGCAGCCCCAGGGTCTTGAGTCCCCGGGCGGCCAGATAGCAGTCCTGCGGGCCGGCGACGGCGCCGGCGGCGAACTGCTGGTAGCCGATGCTCTCGGCGAGCGCCTTCCCGCGGTGGGACCTCTCGGCCACGACGACGGCGCCGCCCAGGACGTCGGAGTGCCCGCCGATGTACTTCGTGGTCGAATGCACCACGACGTCGGCGCCCAGGTCCAGCGGCCGCTGGAGGTAGGGGGACGCGAAGGTGTTGTCCACGACCAGGAGCGCCCCGGCGTCGTGGGCGATCCGCGCCCAGCCGGCGATGTCGGCGATGCCGAGCAGCGGGTTCGACGGCGTCTCCAGCCACAGGATGGCGGTCCTGCCCGGCCGGACGGCCCCCGCGACCGCCGCGAGATCCGTGGTGTCCACCGCCGTGTTGGCCACGCCCCAGGGCGCCAGGAGGTGGTTGATCAGACGGTTGGTTCCGCCGTAGCCGTCGCCCCCGAGCACGATGTGGTCGCCGGGCAGCAGCAGGGCGCGCAGGAGCGCGTCCTCGGCGGCCAGCCCGGAGGCGAACGCGAAGCCGGCCGCCCCGCGCTCGAGGGCCGCCAACTGGGTCTCGAAGCCGTTCCGGGTGGGGTTGGAGCCGCGGCTGTACTCGTGCCCGGCGCGCAGGACGTTGATGCCGTCCTGGATGAACGTGCTGGTCTGGTAGATCGGCGGGATCACGGCGCCGGTGAGCGGGTCCGGCTCCTGGCCGGCGTGGATGGCGGTGGTGTTGAAGCCGCGGGCGAGCGGATCGGGCGTCGTCGTCATGTCAGGCCACCCGTCCCGCGAACGCCGGCACGCCGACCGGGGCGGCGCCCGGGACGTGTCCGGGCGCGAGCGCCGACAGGGCGGCGTCGAGGTCGGCGATCAGGTCGGCCGGTTCCTCGAGCCCCACGGAGATCCGGATGGTGGTCTCGGCGATCCCGGCGGCGGCCCGCTGCTCCGGCGTCAGCCTGCAGTGCGTCATGGCCGCCGGGTGCGCGACGAGCGACCGCGTGTCTCCGAGGTTCGCCGCCAGGACGAACACGCGCAGGGAATCGATGAAGGGTCCCACCGCCGCCGCGGGCGCCGCGAGGTCGAAGGAGAAAACGGATCCGGCGCCCCGGGGAAAGTCGCGCGCGGCGATTGCGGCGCCGACGTTGTCGGGAACGGACGGGTGGTGCACCCGGGCGACGGCAGGGTGCGCGGACAGGAACCGCGCTATCCGCTCCGTGTTGGACGCGTGCCGGGCGACGCGCAGGCCCAGGGTCTCGATGCCGCGCAGGATCTCCGCGGCGCTGGCCGGGGACAGCGAGGGGCCGAGGTCGTGCAGGTACTTGCTGCGGGCGAGCGCCAGGTACGCGCCCCGGCCGTGGCGGTCGGCCAGGCTTTCGTTGCCGTAGCGCGCCTTGGGCGCCGCGAGTTGGGGCCACTTGTCCGGGTGCGCGGCAAAGTCGAAGTTTCCGGAGTCGACGACTGCGCCGGCCAGCGCCGCGCCGTGGCCGCCGAGGAACTTGGTGGCGGAGTGCACCACGATGTCCGCGCCGTGTTCGATGGGCCGGTACAGGGCCGGCGTGGCCAGCGTGTTGTCCACGACCACCGGCACACCCGCCCGGTGCGCGGCCGCGGCGATCGCCCGGAGGTCCGGGAGGGTGGCCAGCGGGTTGGTGATGGATTCGAGCAGGACCGCGCGGGTGTCCGCCGTGATCGCGTCCGCCCAGGCGCCGGGCACGGCGGGATCGACGAAGTCCACGGTGATGCCGAAGTCGGCGAACGTGTCCGTCAGCAGGTCCACCGTTCCCCCGTACAGCTGCGAGGAGGCCACGAGGTGCCGGCCGGCGGGGGTGCGCGCGCCGTGTTCGTCCCGCCCGCCCCCGAGGAGGGCCAGGAGGGCGATGGCGACGGCGGACTGGCCGGTCGCCGTCGCGATGGCGCCGGTCCCCCCTTCCAGGGTGGCGAGGCGCTGCTCCAGCACGGCCACCGTGGGGTTGCCGGTGCGGGTGTAGGTGAAGCCCGGTTTCCTGAGCGCGAACATCGATCGGGCCGATTCGTAGTCCGGGAACGCGTACGCCGCCGTCTGGTGGATCGGCGGGGCCACGGGGAAATGCGGCCCGGCCGGCTCGTAGCCGGCGTGGATCTGGTCTGTGGCGGAACAGCCGTGCGCGTTCGTGCTCATGGGAAGGGGCTCCTTCGTCAGGGGTGGGGGCGGTGCCCGGCCCGCCAGGGGCCGGGCACCGCGGTCTTGCGGTGTTGCGGTGCTGCTGGTGCGCTGGCGCTACCGGTCCGCTCAGGCGGTGTGGTCCTGGGCCGCCAGGTCGCCGGTCCCGACGGTGGCGTCCAGTTCGGCGCGCACCGCGGCGGTGGCGTCGACCAGGTTGCGCAGCGCCGCCGTCGTCTCCTGGTATCCGCGGGTCTTGAGCCCGCAGTCCGGGTTGATCCACAGGTGGCGCGCCGGCACCGCCGTCAGCGCGGTTCGGATGAGGTCCGTGACCTCCGCCGTGGAGGGCACCCGCGGGGAGTGGATGTCGTAGACGCCCGGGCCGATCCCGCGTTCGTAGCCGTATCCGGCCAGGTCCCCGACGACCTCGAGGCGGGACCTGGCCGCCTCGATGCTGGTCACGTCGGCGTTCAGGCCGTCGATGGCGCGGATGACCTCGCCGAACTCGGAGTAGCACAGGTGCGTGTGGATCTGGGTGTCCGTGCGCACGCCCGAGGTCGCCAGACGGAAGGAATTCACCGACCAGTCGAGGTAGGCCTCCTGGTCCTCGGCGCGCAGCGGCAGCAGTTCGCGCAGGGCCGGCTCGTCGACCTGGATGATCGCGGTGCCCGCGGTCTCGAGGTCGGCGATCTCGTCGCGCAGCGCGAGCGCCACCTGGTTCGCCGTCTCGGACAGCGGCTGGTCCTCACGGACGAAGGACCACGCGAGGATGGTCACCGGACCGGTCAGCATGCCCTTGAGCGGACGCGGGGTCAGGGACTGCGCGTACGCGGTCCACGGGACGGTGAACGCCCCCGGGCGGCTGACGTCTCCCCAGAGGATCGACGGACGGGTGCAGCGTGAACCGTAGGACTGGACCCATCCGTGCTCGGTGGTCTCGAACCCGTCGAAGTTCTCGGCGAAGTACTGGACCATGTCGTTGCGCTCGGGCTCGCCGTGGACCAGCACGTCCAGGCCGAGGTCCTCCTGGAGCCGCACCACGCGGGCGATCTCCTCGCGCAGGAAGCCCTCGTAGGCCGCATCCGTGATGGCGCCGTTGCGCTGCCCGGAGCGGGCCTTGCGGACGTCGCCGGTCTGCGGGAAGGAACCGATCGTGGTGGTCGGAAGCACCGGCAGCCCGAGCCGCTCCTGCTGCGCCGCCGCGCGGACGGCGCCGTCGGGCCGGGTGAAGTCCGCGGCCGTGAGGCTCCCGGTCCGCCGGCGGATGGCCTCCTTGCGGACGCCTTCGCCGGTGGCCCGCGCCGCGAGGGCCGCGGTGGCCGCCCCGACCTCGTCCGCGATGGCGTCCGGCCCGGTGGCGAGTCCGCGGGCCAGGGTAAGGACCTCGGTGGTCTTCTCGTCCGCGAACGCCAGCCAGTCCCGCAGGTGGCCCGGGAGGTTGGTCTCGATGTCGACCTGGTGCGGGACGTGGAACAGCGACGTCGAGGTCGCGACGGACACCTTGCCGCCGCCCGCGGCCAACTTGTCCAGCGTGGACAGCGACGCGGCGAGGTCGTTGCGCCAGATGTTGTGGCCGTTCACGACGCCGGCGACCAGCGTCGCGGCGCCGCCGTTGGCGGCGCGGAAGGCATCCACCCCGGCGTCGGCCAGGGCGTCCCCGGCGACGAGGTCCGCGTGCACTGCCTGGACGCCGGCGGACGCGAGCAGTGCGAGGGCCTCACCTGGCGCGCGGCGGTTTCCGGCGGTGCCGTAGCCGGTGGTGACGAACAGGGCCGGCCCCGAGCCGGCCCGCGTTGCGGCGGCCAGCGCACGGTAGGCGCCCTCGACGACGCCGCCGGCGACGGCCAGTTCGCCGCCGCGGTCGGTGACCAGGGCCGGCTCGTCCAGCTGCACCCATTCGGCGCCGGCGTCTCCGAGCGCGTCGATGATGCCCTCGTAGGCGGCAACGGCGTCGTCCAGCCGCGACAACGGGTCGAAGCCCTCGGGTGCGCCGTCCTCGGCCTTGGCCAGCAGCAGGTAGGTCACCGGGCCAACCAGGACGGGACGGAGGGTGTTTCCGCGGCGGCTCTGCCGGGCCACGAGGCTGGTGAGGCGGTGGGCAAGCGGCGCGAACGTCGTGTCCGGGCCGATCTCCGGGACCAGGTAGTGGTAGTTCGTGTCGAACCACTTGGTCATTTCCAGCGGCGGGCGCTCGGCGTCGCCGCGGGCCAGCGTGAAGTACCCGTCGGTGTCCAGCGACCCGTCCGATTCGGCGAGGTCGGCGAAGCGCGTCGGCAAGGCGCCGAGGGCGGCGGTGGTGTCCAGCACCTGGTCGTAGAGGGCGAAGTCGGCGGGGATGGAGGAGTCCGCCGCGCCGAGTCCGAGGCCGGTCAGCCGGTCGATGGTGGCGTCCTGCAGGGCCTCGGACGCCCGGTCCAGGCCGTCGGCGTCGAGCTTGCCGGCCCAGTGGGCCTCGATGGCGCGCTTGAGTTCGCGGTTCGGTCCGATCCGCGGGTATCCGAGGATGGTGGCGGCGGGGAAGCTGTGCTGGTGGGTGGTCATGGTGGTGCTCCTTTTGCGGTGAATCGGTCGGTGGGTCGGTGTGCGTGCGCGCCGCCTAGGCGGGCACGCGTTGCGGTGCTGCCTTGGAGATCTCGAGCGCCTCGACGACGTCCAGCGAGCCCTGCGGATCGTTGAACGTGTAGAGGTGCAGGCCGGGGGCGCCGTCATCGAACGCGCCCTTGGCCAGCTCGACGGCGCTGGCGACGCCGATCCGGCGTCGTTCGCCGTCGCTGTCCGCCGTTTCGAGGCGGTGCAGCAGGTCCCTGCCCGGTTCGACGCCGGACATCGCGGCGAGGCGGGTCAGGCGCCGCACGCTGTCGAACGGGATGATGCCGGGGACGATCGGGATCCTGACCCCGGCGCGGCGCGCGGCCTCCACGAGGCCGGTGTAGTCGGAGCGCTCGAAGTAGACCTGGGTGATGGCGAAGTTGGCGCCGGAACGCTCCTTCGCCAGCAGCACCTCGACGTCGTGCTCGAACGACGGCGACTCCGGGTGCCGGCGCGGATACGCCGCCACCCCGACGGCCAGCCTGCCGCCGGCCAACGACGCCGCATGGCGCCGCTCGACGCCGCGGATCAGCTCCACCAGCTCGCCGGCGTAGCGGAGCTCCCCGCGGTTCGCGTCCGGCTCCGCGGGGAGGTCCCCGCGCAGTGCCAGCACCCCGCGGACGCCCAGCCCGACCAGGCGGGTGACAAGGGCGTCCAGGGTGGCGCGGCTCTCCCCCACGCAGATCAGGTGCGCCAGGGGCCGCAGCGCGGTGTTGCGGACCAGGTGGCCCACGAGTTCGATGGTGGCCTCGCGGCGGGCAGGCGTCCCGCTGGAGGTGACGGACACGTAGTCGGGGTTGGTGCCGGCCAGCGCCTCGATGGTCTCGAAGACCCTGGCGGCGGCGCGTTCGTTGGCCGGCGGGTACAGCTCGTAGGACAGCGCCGGTGGGGCGGCGCCGACGTTGTGTTCGGACATGGTTCTCCTCGCATTGTCACAGCGAAGGAGTGCGGCGGCGGTCCGGTCCGGTGGCATGCCGCGGGTCCGGGTGGCGTCGCTGATGCGTCTCCATCGCTTCTGGCGGTAGCACCGTTCGCGCGGCCCCCACGGGGCCCTCGGATGGTTGCTGCGGCGTCATCGATCCAGATCTCTCGGCCGCTCTTGATGGTTGGGTTCCACTATCTAACGCAGGGCCCGGACGGCCCCGCAAGCCGTCCGTCGCGCGGCGCTTCATCATCCGGAATATGACCGGTTGTGACCGGCGCCGGGCCGCCACGCGCGTCACCGGGCCGCCGCACCGCGTCATGTGAAGCGATTGTGACGCGCCCGGCGGGCGGGGCGCGGGACCGGGGACGGGTGCGTCGCCGCGGAGCGCGCCTTAGGCTGGGTGCCATGTCGACGAGCGCAGCGGCCGGGCAGGCCGAAAAGATCAAGTCCGGCTACACCTTCGAGGGACCCTGCGTGGACCTGGGGGCGGCGCTGGTCGGGGGCGAGGTCCATCCTGACGCACGGGTGCGGCTCCCCCTGCGCATGATGAACCGCCATGGCCTGGTGGCCGGCGCGACCGGCACGGGCAAGACCATCACGCTGCAGGTCATGGCCGAACAGCTCTCCGCCAACGGCGTACCGGTGTTCCTGACGGACATCAAGGGGGATCTCACCGGCCTCTCGACGCCGGGGACTCCCAGCGACAAGCTGCTGGCCCGCACCAGGAGCGTGGGCATGGACTGGACGCCCAAAACCTTCCCGGTGGAGTATTTTTCCCTCGGCGGCGACGGCGCCGGCATTCCGGTCCGGGCGACGATCTCCTCCTTCGGTCCCCTGTTGCTCTCGCGGATCATGGAGCTGAACGAAACGCAGGAGTCGAGCCTGCAGCTGATCTTCCACTACGCGGACACAAAGGACCTGCTGCTCTACGACCTCAAGGACCTCCGGGCCGTGATCTCGCACCTGACCGGCGACGAGGGCAAGGCGGAACTCCGGGAGCTCGGCGGGCTGTCGAAGGCCACCGCGGGCGTGATCCTGCGTGAACTCGTGGCGCTGGAGGCCCAGGGCCTGGAGAAGTTCTTCGGCGAGCCGGAGTTCGACACCGCCGAGCTGCTGCGCATGGCACCGGACGGCCGCGGCGTCATCTCCTGCCTCGAGCTTCCGACGATTCTGCAGAAGCCGCTGGTGTTCTCCACGTTCTTGGTGTGGCTGCTCGCGGACCTCTTCGAGGAGCTCCCCGAAGTGGGGGACGCCGACAAGCCCAAGCTCGTGTTCTTCCTGGACGAGGCCCATCTGCTGTTCCGTGACGCGTCGAAGGCGTTCCTCGACTCGATCATGACCACCGTGCGCCTGATCCGGTCCAAGGGGGTCGGCGTGTTCTTCGTGACGCAGACGCCCAAAGACGTCCCGGCGGATGTGCTGGGACAGCTCGCGAACCGCGTGCAGCACGCGCTGCGGGCGTTCACCCCCGACGACGCCAAGGCGCTGCGAGCCACCGTTTCCACGTTCCCCGTCAGCGACTACGACCTCGAGGAGGCCCTCACCCAGGCCGGCACGGGCGAGGCGATCGTGACCGTGATGAACGAAAACGGCGCTCCGACGCCGGTCGCGTGGACGCGCATGTGGACACCGGAGTCGACGATGGGCGCCTCGGCCGCGGAGGTCGTCGCCCGGACGGTCTCCGAATCGGCCCTGCTGTCCGTCTATGGAACCGTGACGGACCGCGAGTCCGCCTACGAGGTCCTCAAGGGCAGGGCGACGGCGGAGCCCGCGCCCGGTTCCGCCACGGGCGGTTCGGTGGCCGGCCGGGTGCCGGGCGCCGGACAGTCACAGGAGGACATCGATGCGGAATCGCGCCGCATCGAGGAGGACATCCTGGGGCGGCCCGGCAGCCTCCCGAACTCCGCACCCCCGTCCCGCGGGGGCGATCCTGTTCCGGCCCCCCGCGGGCGGAAGCAGGCGCCGGAGCGCGTGCCGAAACAGGAACAGAACCCGATGATGGATTTCGCCGTCCAGGCCGCAGGGGTCATCGGCAAGGAACTGCTCCGGGGCATGTTCGGTACCAAGCGGCGCCGCCGCCGCTGACCTCCGCGGTGCCTACCGGGAGGACGCGGGCCGGTAACGTAGGAGGGGTGCAGAACGGTTCCCCCCTCGTGAAAGTAGTCGCCGTGTGGCTGGCCGCGCTGATGGTTGTGGCCGTCGCCGCCGTCGTCACCGTGACCATGGTCAACCAGCGCGTGTTCGGCCCGGAGCGCCTGGTGACCGACTACTTCGCGCTGCTCCAGGCCGGCGAAGGCGAGCAGGCCCTTGGGCTTGTGGGCGCCGAGGTGCCCCCGGGCAATGCGCTCCTGCTGGACGGCGAGGGCCTGAAGGCCTCCGTCGCGCCGATCACCGACTTCCGCGTGGCCGGGACCAGCCGGCTGTCCGGCGGGCACGTCGAAGTGACCACCACCTACAGCGTGAACGAATCCGACCACCAGACCGTGTTCCGGCTGCGCAAGTCCGGCAGCGAGTGGATGTTTTTCGACCGGTGGCGGTTCGAGGCGCCACACCTGCCGGTGCTCCAGGTCAGGGCGGACACCACGAACGAAGTCCGGGTCAACGGCCTGGCCTCCCCCCTGTCCAAGGGCGTCCAGGGCGTGCCCACCATGTTGCCTTCCGTCGTCGAGGCCAGCTACGAGACCAAGTACTTCGAGGCGCCGGCCAAGACGCGCGTCGTCGACGCCGGCCCGGCGGCCGAGCGCGAGCCGCTGGACCTCGTCACCCGTCCCACCGAGCGACTGGTCGACGAGATCGACGAACAGATCCGCGGCTACCTCGACGGCTGCACGGCGCAGCAGGTCCTGAAGCCGGCCGCCTGCCCCCTGAGCTACAGCACCAACGCCCGCGTTTCCGCCGACACCATCAAGTGGGACGTGGTCGGCTACCCCAAGATCGACGTCGAGGCGTACCAGGGCGGGTGGGTGCTCCGCCCGCTCGAGGTCGACACCCGGCTGACCCTCGTGGAACAGGACCTGATGACCGGCGCGTTCCAGGAGAAGACGGTGACGGAGTCGTTTGGCTTCACGGCCAGGCTCAGCGTCGGCCCGGAGTCCGTGTCCGTCACTCCCGTGACGGGAGAGTAGCCGGCCCGCCCGCGGGGTCCGGCCGCCCCAAACCCTTTGGTGAGACTCAGTATCTTGACGTGAGCCTCGGTTTCACAGGAGACTATTGTGACGTGTCACACCCACCAGAGGAGCGGTCTTGTTCGCCACCATGTCTGTCGCCGCAATCATCGCCGAATCCGCCCAGCGGTTCGCGGACCGGCCCGCCGTGACCCTGGCCGGCGAAACGGTCACCTACGCCCAACTGTGGGACCAGACCCGGGCGTACGCCGGAGCCCTGCGAGACGCCGGCGTCCAGCCCGGATCCCGCGTCGCCGTGCTCATCCCCAACGTCACCGACTTCGCCCGCACCTACTATGCCGTGTTGGCCCTCGGCGCGACCGTTGTGCCCATCCATGCCCTGCTCAAGCGGCACGAGATCGAATACGTGCTGCGCGACGCCGAGGCCGGCCTCATGGTCTGCGCCGCTCCGCTGCTCGGGGAGGGGGCGCCCGCCGCGCAGGCCGCGGACACCCGCGTCGTCACGGTGCTGGCACCGGAACCCGGGGTGCACGACCGGCTCGAGGACCTCGCCGCCGCCGCGGAACCGATCGACACGTACCTCCCCATGCGGCCCGAGGACATCGCGACCGTCCTCTACACCTCGGGGACCACGGGCAAGCCCAAGGGGGCGCTGGGCTGCCACCTGGCGCTGCTCGAACAGGTCAACGTCCTGCTCACCAGCACGTTCGATTTCCGCGAGGGCGACCGGATCTTCGGCGGCCTGCCGCTGTTCCACACCTTCGGCCAGACGGTGGTGCTCAACGCCGGGCTGCGCGCGGGCGCGGAAATCATGCTCCTACCCAAGTTCACGCCCGCCGGCGCGCTGGACATGCTGCTCGACGACGGCGTGAACATCTTCTGCGGCGTGCCCACCATGTACCTCGGGCTGCTCCAGGCGTACCGCGACCGCCCGGAGAAGCCGACGGCGCTGCGCTACGCGGTCTCCGGCGGGGCCTCCCTCCCGCTCGCCGCCCTGGGCGCCTTCGAAGAGAACTTCGGATCCAGGGTCTACGAGGGCTACGGCCTGACAGAGACGTCCCCGGTCGCCAGCTTCAACCACGTCGGCCGCGACCCCGTGCCGGGGACGGTCGGGACGCCGATCTGGGGCGTCGACGTCGAAATCGCCCGCGCCGAGGTACCCGACGCGATCGAGCTGCTGCCCCGGGGCGAATTCGGCGAGCTGGTGGTCCGCGGGCATAACCTCTTCTCCGGTTACCTGAACCGCCCGGAGGCCACAGCGGAGGCGGTCGTCGACGGCTGGTTCCGGACCGGGGACCTGGGCACCAAGGACGGGGACGGGTACCTGCGGATCATGGACCGCAAGAAGGACATGATCCTGCGCAACGGCTACAACGTGTACCCGCGGGAGGTGGAGGAGTACCTGATGAACCACCCCGAGATCGCCAACGTCGCCGTGTTCGGCGTCGACGACGACGCGCACGGGCAGGAGATCGTCGCGGCCGTTTCCCCGGTGCCCGGCAGCGGACTCACGGCCGAGGCCGTCCGGAACTACGCCTCGGACGGCCTCGCGGCCTACAAGTACCCGCGGATCGTCCGGCTGGTCAGCGAATTCCCGCTCGGTCCCAGCGGCAAGATCCTCAAGCGGGAACTCGTGGCGCAGTACCGGGCCGACTAGTCCAGGCCGCGCAGGTCCAGCGTCAGTTCGGTCTCGCCGTCCGCGTCGATCAGCACCGGGATGCCCCAGTCCTGCTGGTACAGGTGGCACGCTGCGTGGTCGGGGATCTCTCCGCCGGCCTCGCCGTCGCAGGCCGCGGCGCGGGCCGTGATGTGCAGGACGCCCTCGGACACGTCCGGGTTCAGGCGCAGGGTCCGCGTCAGGCCCACCGACGTTCCGGCGCCGCCCACCAGCAGCTCCTCCGGGGACGCGGAAATCTTCAGCTGGGTCGGGTCGCCCCAACGGTCGTCCAGCTTCTGGCCCTTCGGGGCCGAGAAGCGGACCACCAGCTCGTGGTCGCCCGGGGCCACCGGAGTCTTCGGGCGGGCCGTCTGCGAGGCGCCCTCGTCGACCGTGAGCGCCTCCTTGGGAAGCGGCAGCCGGACCAGCTGATGCTGGTTGGTCTCGACCACCAGCAGCACGGGCTCGCCGTCGACCGACGTGTCCAGCAGGACGTCGGAGGGCTCGGACAGCCCGCGCGCCAGCGTGGACACGGTGGCGGTGGCCGGGTCGTAGCGGCGCACCGCGCCGTTGTACGTGTCGGCGATCGCCACGGAACCATCGGGCAGGACCGTCACGCCGAGCGGGTGCTGCAGGCGCGCCTCGGCGGCGTCGCCGTCGCGGAAGCCGAAGTCGAACAGCCCGGCGCCGATCGCCGTTTCGACGGTGGCCACGCGGCCGTCGTCTCCCAGGCGCAGCACGCGCAGGGAGGACGTTTCGGAGTCGGCGACCCAGATGTCGCCCTGGGCGTCGTCGGCCAGGCCGGACGACTGGGCGAACCAGGACTGTCCCGGAACCCCGTCCTGCAGGCCCTCGAGCCCGGTGCCGGCGAAGACCTCGAGCGCGCCGGTCACGGGCTCGAACGAGAAGATCTGGTGGGTTCCGGCCATCGCGACGACCAACCGGCCCGCCTTGGCGGACCACAACACGTCCCACGGCGAGGACAGCGACGTCTCGAGGGGGACCGCGCCGAGGTCGTGGACCCAGGCATCGGCGTCGTTCGCGGCGTCTCCCGCGGCGCGCGCCTGGTCGGCGTCGAGCAGGCGCTGGACGCCGTTGCCGGCGACCGTGGTGACCTCGCCCGTGGCGAGGGACAGCCCGCGCAGGCGGTGGTTGACGGTGTCGGCGACGACGACGTCGTATCCCACCTTCGCCGCGACGTCGGCCGGCAGCGCGGCCAGGCCCTGCGGTTCGTTGAAGCGCGCCGTGTCCGCGGATCCGTCCGCGAAGCCCTTGACGCCCTCGCCGATGGTCCGGACCACGGTGGTGAGGTCGTTGCCGAGCTCCACGAGCCGGTGGTGCCCGGAGTCGCCGACCAGGAAGTTGCCGTTCGGCAGGGCCAGGACCTTGCCGGGGAAGCGCAGGTCGCCCTCCAGCGCGGGAGGCGCCACGTACGGCCCGTCGCCGCGGTGAAGCGTGCCCTTGGCCTCGTGCTCGGCGACGAGCTCCTCGACGAGGACCTCCAGCCCGTTCGCGTGGCCCTCGCCGGACAGGTGCGCGGCGATGTAGCCCTCGGGGTCGACGACGACGAGCGTCGGCCAGGCGCGGGCCGAGTACGCCTGCCAGGTCTGCAGCTCCGGGTCGTCCAGGACGGGGTGGTGGATCTCGTAGCGCTCGACCGCGGCGGCCAGGGCCACCGGATCGGCCTCGTGCTCGAACTTCGGGGAGTGCACGCCGACGATGACCAGCAGGTCGCGGTACTTCTCCTCCAGCGGGCGAAGCTCGTCCAGCACGTGGAGGCAGTTGATGCAGCAGAAGGTCCAGAAGTCCAGGACCACGATCTTGCCGCGGAGGTCCTCGAGCGTGACCTGCTTGCCGCCGGTGTTGAGCCAGTTGCGGCCCACCAGTTCGGAGGCGCGCACGCGGTAGGCGGCGCGGACGGATTCGGTGGTTTCTGGACTCATGCTTGCACTCCTGTGACTTTGTCGGCTGACGTAGGGTCTCAACCCATTATCCCCGCCGAAGATTCCCCCACGCGCCGAACGTGACGGCGTACGACGGCGGCGGTCCCCGGCGTCGTGCCTATTCCGGCAGTTCCGCGACGGCGGCCTCGAGCACCGCGGAGGCCATGTCCGCGAACTCCTGGGCCTCCAGGCCCTCGACGGCGATGAACGAGACCATCGCGACGTGCCCTTTGCTTTCCCTCATCAGCACCAGGGCCTGCTGGCGCAGGTCGCTGTCGGCGCGGCCGCGCGTCCACAGCAGAGCCGAGTCGGCGGTTCCGTCCGCGACGTCGGGGACCGTGCTGGCCAGCGGAACCGTTTCGGTCACGACGCCGCCGTTCGCGCCGTCGGTCTGCATGTTCAGCGTCATGCCGTTGCACTCGCCGAGCATCTTCCCCACGGTGGCGTAGTGGGCGTCCAGCTCCGCGCGGTCGCCGATCGCGGCGACCTCCACGGAACCGGTGGCGGACACCTTCTCCGTGGCGAAGTCCGTCCGGGCGGAGTCCGCCCCGAGCAGGACCGGGGACCAGTTGAGGTCCCGGAGCACGGTCTCGCAGGTCGACGGGATGACGACGACGCCCTCGAGCGCGTCGGCGGGCGCCGAGCGCAGGGCCTCCAGTTGTTCCTCCCCCGCCGGCTGGCTGAGGTCGAAGCCGTAGCTGGCGGCCCGCTCGATCCCGGCGGCGACCGCACGGGCCGAGGCGGTGTCCGCGGGCCCCTCGTCGGCGTCGGCTTCGGCGGGCTCCTGCGTCTCGACGCCCGCGTGCGGATCCGCCGCGGCGCCGGATTCCGCAGGACCGGATCCCCCGGCGCCCGGCTCGGCCGGGGCGCCCGGGGCGCCCGGGGCGCCGCCGCCCGCGCAGCCGGCGAGCGCCAGCACGGCGGCGACCGCTATCGCCACCAGGGCCAGGATCCGGGCCAGGCGCATGGCCGCTACGTGGGAGCGGACGCCCGGAGGCGTTCCGCCGCGGGGGCGTGGGGGTTCAGCGGCCACGGTGGTCGATCTCCTCGTCGTGGTTCTTCAGTTGGGTGAACATGCGGTTGTAGGCGGCCAGCTCAGCGTCGTCGTCGCGGTCCGCGGCGCGGTCCTTGCGCTTTGTTTCGCGCGCGTCGTCCCGGCTCCAGGAGACCATGACCCCGAGCGCCAGGAGCAGGGTCGGCACTTCCCCGATGCCCCACATGGCACCGGCGCCGATCTGCTGGTCCTCCATCGCGGAGGGCCCCCACGTCCGGCCCATGTTCCCGAACCAGTTGGCCTGCAGCAGGGATTCGCTGCTCATGATGGACACGCCGTAGAACGCGTGGAAGCTCATGGTCGCCAGCAGGATGACCAGGCGCAGCGGATACGGAGCGCGCCGCGGGAGCGGATCGGAGCCGATCATGTTCAGCGCGAAGATGTATCCAGTAAGCAGGAAGTGCAGGTTCATCAGCTCGTGGCCGACGTGCTCGCGCAGAGCGAACCCGAAGAGGTCCGTGTTGTAGAAGATGATGATCGAACCGGCGAAGTTGGCCGCCGCGAACAGCGGATGCGTGACGATCCTCGAGAACCACGAGTGCACCAGCACCAGGATCCACTCGCGCGGTCCGCGGGTTCCGTCCGTCCGGGCGGGCACGGCCTTGAGGGCCAGCGTCACCGGCGAACCGAGCACCAGGAAGAACGGGGCCACCATGGTCAGTGCCATGTGGCCGACCATGTGCATCGAAAACAGCACCATGCCGTATACGGCCGGGGCGCCCGAGGTGATGTAGAAGAGCGCCGCCAGGCCCACCATGAACACGGCCAGACGCGGCACCGGCCACTTGTCGCCGCGGCGCCGCACGGCCACGAAGCCCTTGATGTAGGCCGCGGCGAGGAAGACGATGATGGCCAGCCAGAACCAGTCGACCCGCCAAACGGTGAGCCAGCTGCCGGAGACCAGTTCCGGGGGAAGATCGTACCCGGTGAGGATTCGGGCGGGCGTCGCGGCGGGCGGGAGGTCCTCCGGAATCGGGGGTGCCGTGCGGGCCAGCGCCGTCGCGATGCCCATCACCGCCGCCATGATGGCCGCCTCCACGGCGACGAGCCGCCACGCGAGGCGCACCGCCGTCGTGCGTCCGGCCTCGAGCAGCCCGATCACGCGGAACCGGTGCGCCAGGCCGAGCAGTCCCAGCACCAGCGTCAGCGACGCCTTCGCGACCAACAGGCCGCCGTAGGGAGTGGCGAGCTGCGCGAGGGAATCCATCCGCACCGAGGCGCTGACGATGCCGGAGGCGAAGACCAGGAAGAAGGAGACCGTGGCGAGGGCGGAGAAGCGCCGCAGGACGACGCCGGCCAGGACCGGACGCTCCCCCGTGAACCGGCCCGGCGCCTTGGCCTCGAGCAGGCCCGCGAGGCACGCGAGGGCGCCCATGCCTCCGACCCAGAGGGACACGCCCACCAGGTGGAGCAGGATGGCGTTGGTCGCCCCCCAGTGGTCGTCGCCGCCCGCTGCGTGGCCGACCAGCGAGACAGGCAGCACGCCCGCGAAAGCGAAGACCGCCGCGATGCCCACCCCGGCCGGGGACCGGACGCCGAAGGCCAGCGAGGCCGTGACGGCCGCGATCGCGACCATCCACGTCCAGGCCTTCCCCAGGGAGATGTTGACGACGTAGTCCGCCAACGCCGCGGTGTACGCGGGATCGGAGCTCAGCGGAAGGCCGGCGACGTCCGAGAAGGTCAGGACCAGCACGGCCGCCGCCGCCAGCGTCCAGACGATGCCGGCGCCGGCCGCCACGTTCATGGCGCGCGCGAATGCGGGGTGCTCGGTTCCGCCGTCCGTGGATCCGGCGCGGCCGTCGCCGCCGCGGCGCGCGCGCTGCGGTCTGGTCGAGCGGGGCAGGACGACGGCGGCGAACACCAGCGCGCCGACCGCCAGGGACATCGATACGTGGTGGATGGCGACGGCGAACGGCAGTCCCCAGCGCGTGAGGGCCCCCGGGTCCGCCAGCTGGCCGGCGACCGTGGATCCGGAGTACAGCAACGCGGCGATCAAGGCGAAAACCCCCGCGATGAGCGCGGGCAGGACCAGCGCAGCCCAGCGTCGGTCGCCGCGGCCCGTGGGGTCCGCGGCGCCGACGACTGTCGCCTCGGCGTTCCGGTTCACCGGCGGCGCACCTTGGCCAGCACCACGGCCGCGCCCGCGATTGTCGCCGCGGCGAGGATGACCCAGACCAAGGGCGCGGGCAGGCCTCCGAGCCCCAGGGACCCGGCGTCCGCCGGGTCGGTGGCCCCTTCCTCGGGCGCGGCGGCCGCCGACTCGGACGGGGCTGGTGACGACGCCGCGGGCGACGTCGATTCGCCGGCCCCGCCGGCGCCGACGGTGAAGTCGATTGCGCCTCCGTTGGCGGGCGTGCCCTCGATCGGGTGCCCGTCGCTGGAGACCACGCGCCACTGCAGCGCGTAGGACCCGCTTGGCAGTCCCCGTCCGAAGTCGACGGTCAGCGTGTCGCCGTCGACGCTCGGTTCGGCGTCGATTTCCGTTCCGGCGGCGTCCGCCAACTGGACCACCGTGCTGCCCGGAATGGTGTTCAGGGGGTTGCTGAAGCGCAGCGTCGCGGCGTCCGGTGCGGTGTCCACCGTGGCGCCCGCGGCGGGCGTGGATTCGACGAGCTCGTCGTGCGCGAACGCGGCCGGGGCAGCCATGACGGCCGCGCCGGCCAGGAGCAAGGCCGCGGCGGCGGACAGGATGGTCCGGATCACGGCGCGCGGCGCCACGATCGCCGTGGCGCGGGTGCGAGCGTGGTTCCCGGGACTCCCGCACCGGGAGTGGTGCTGGTGCTGCGTGGCAATGGATTCGTTCTGCATGGTGTGCTTCCTGTCTCTCCCCGCGGGGCGGGGCCTGCTGTCTGCGTCGGGCTACGGGGCAGGACAAGCGGGCGGACCGCGGCGGAGTAGGGCGCGCAGCGGAACACCGAGAACGGGCAGGCCCGGCACCTGCACGGCGTCGGGCAGCAGGACGCGGACTTCGACGGGAGCGGGTTTCAGGCGCAGCACCCTGAGCGGCGCGGCGAGGAACGCGGTGTCGGCGACGGCGCGGGCCGCGAGCTCCCCCCGCCGGAGGGCCAGGACCGTGCAGAGGGCCGCGACCACGTGTGCGACCGGCATCCAGGCGGCTTCGGTGGGCACGGGGCCGGACGCCGTCATCGTTGCCGTGGAGATGAGCATCTGCGAGTCGACGCCCGTGACGCCGTGCGTTTCGTGCCCGGCGCGCCCCGGCGTCGTCATGGCTGGCGTGTGGAGGTTCGATCCGCCGGCCGGGTGGCCCCGCCCGAACGCCAGATGGTAAATAGCCTGGCTGCACAAGACGGCGAGCGTCGTTCGGGCCAGCGAGAGCCCCCGGCCCGCGAAGGCCGTGCAGATGGCGGCGGAGGCGACGAGGAGCAGGACCAGAACTTCCACGGCCGGGAGGCCTCCGCCGGCCAGCGCGTGCGAGGCCGCGGCGAGCCCGGTCGCCGTCAGGGCACCGAGCCACCCGCGCAGCAGGCGCGTGCGGCGGTGGTCCACGGGACGGCTCCTCGGGTCGTTTCGGGCTGCCGGTTCCGGCGGCTTGTCGCTGCGGTGGGTGCGGGCTGCTTGTTTCGGCGGATTGAATGGCGGTCCGCGGACTGGGCTTGTCGCCCCGCGGGTTCCCATCGACCCCCTCATGTTCCCACGGAAGATGCGGCCATGCCCATTCGAAACAACCCCAATTCTACGTCACGTAGAATCTGGCCGTCCCCGGGCCGTCGAAGGCAGGCACCGGATCGGCGTCGGCCCGGAAGGCGGCCCGGCGAGCGGTCCGGAGGCGGCTCGCGGACATTGCCCGGAACACACGGCGAGGGCCCGTCCTCCCCAGTGGGGTGGACGGGCCCTCGACAGGCGGCGCGAACTACTTCTTCGCGACGGCCGCCTTCAGCTTGGAGCCGGCGGTCAGCTTGACCGAGTGGCCGGCCGGGATCTGGATGGTGTCGCCGGTCTGCGGGTTGCGGCCGGTGCGGGCGGCGCGGTCGGTGCGCTCGACTGCGAGCCAGCCCGGGATCGACACCTTTTCGCCCTTGGAAACCTGGTCAACGAACACCTCGAACACCGAGTCCAGAACGCCGTTCACGGCGACCTGGGAGTTGCCGGTCTTCTCGGCGACGGCTGCAACGAGTTCACTACGGTTCATAGCCAATGTATGTCCTCCTGGACTGTTCCTTTCCGGCGCGGATCGGCCGGAACGCCCCGCGGTTACGGGGACTTCTGAAAGGAAACTACCAGCCGCGGAGGACAGACACGCCCAGTTTCGGGGGGTTTGACCCGAATATTTTGGATTTTCCGCGGAATTTAGGGGTTTTTCAGCTGTCCGCGTGATTTCCGGCGCCAATTTGGGCACCGCGGCCGCTCCGCCCGCTCCAGGCGCCGCGTCGCCGTCGGACGCTCGGGACCGGGCCCACGCCGTCGCCCGTCCTGAACACTTTCGGCTTCAAACGTCCGCATCGGCGCAGGTCGCAAGCCGTCGCACGAGGCAAACCCGCTCACGAAGGTCCGAAACCGCTCACGACGGCCCGGTTGCCCCCGCCACAGGCCCACGATCCCGCAATCCGGGCACAAAAGAGGCGAGGGCCCCTCCGGAGGGACCCTCGCCGCACGCTCGCTGGTGGTTACCAGGAAGACTTGGTGATGCCCGGAAGCTCGCCCTTGTGGGCCATGTCGCGGAAGCGGATGCGGGAGATCCCGAACTTCTGGAACGTGCCGCGGGGGCGGCCGTCGATGGCGTCGCGGTTGCGCAGGCGCACCGGCGAGGCGTTGCGGGGCAGCTTCTGCAGGCCCAGACGGGCCTCTTCGCGTGCCTCGTCGGTCGCGTTTTCGTCGACCAGGGTCTTCTTCAGCTCGGCACGTTTCGCGGCGTAGCGCTCAACGACGACCTTGCGCTGCTCGTTGCGAGCAATCTTGGACTTCTTAGCCATAGGGTTTAGCGCTCCTCTCGGAATTCAACGTGCTTGCGGATAACCGGGTCGTACTTCTTCAGGACCATGCGGTCCGGGTTGTTACGACGGTTCTTGCGCGTCACGTACGTGAATCCGGTGCCCGCGGTGGACTTGAGCTTGATGATGGGACGTACGTCCTGTGCCTTAGCCACTAGAGCTTCACACCCTTCGCAATCAGGTCGCCAACAACGCGCTCGATGCCACGCACGTCAATCGTCTTGATGCCCTTGACGGACAGCGTCAACGTGACGTTGCGGCGCAGGGACGGAACCCAGTAGCGCTTCTTCTGGATGTTCGGGTCGAACCGACGCTTGTTGCGGCGGTGCGAGTGGGAGATGCTGTGTCCGAAGCCCGGAACCGCACCTGTCACCTGGCATACAGCTGCCATGATCACTCCTCAGTAGTAGTAAAAATTGACGGTACTCGTAACAGATACAGCGCGTTGTTGCTGCCTCTGGACCTGCGTAAAGAGTCCCGCCACCAGTTGTGACACCGTTTATTACTGCGAACCTTGAAGGTAACCAGGTTGGGTGAGAACCAACCGAAGCGCCTCGCCGCGTGAAAGTACGGTGAACCTCAGGACCGGTCGAGCATTTTTCCCTACTCGGTTGATCCAGATATTCGGTATTACGGGTAAACACGCGATTTTCCCCGCCGCCCCCGAAGGAGCACGGCAGAGAACCCGCGTGACTTAACGCCTTACTATCTTAGGCCGGGCACGGCGTTATCGCAAAACCGAAGCGCACGAGGCGGGGCCTACTCCCGGAAGATCCAGTGTGCCGGGTCGATGCCGGCAATGACCTTGCGGCCGATGCGCGCTAGATCGGTCACGTCCTGGTCGCTGAGGCCGTCGAAAATCATCCGCCGCACCGACTCGACGTGCTTGGGTGCGAGGTCCTCGAGCATCTCCATCCCCTCGTCGCGCAGGTGGGCCATGGTCACGCGCGCGTCGGCGGGACTCTGGGTGCGTTCCACCCAGCCGCGGGTCTCGAGCTTCTTGACCACGTGGCTCAGCCGGGACAGCGAGGCGTTGGTCAGTCCCGCCAGTTGGCTCATCGCGAGCATCCGCCCGTCGGCCTCGGAGAGCATGGCCAGCACGTTGTAGTCGAAGAGCGTGATGCGCGCTTGCCGGTGCAGTTCGCTGTCCAGCCGGCTCGGCATGTGCATGGAAACGGCGAGGAGGGCCAGCCAGGAGTCGCGCTCCTGCGGCGAAAGCCAGCGGGGTTCGGTCATGCGTCCTAGTTTGGCATAGGGCACGCGCGGCGCCGCTCCGGATCCCCTCCACCCCAACCACCCGAAGTGGACAACACCACGGTTCGTTAACCCCCGGCAATGTCCACTTCCGGGGGTGGGGCGGAGGCATGGCCTTGGGCGCTACCAATGGGTAGCCTTGGCATCACGTGAGGGCCCCCGGCCCGGCGGGCCCCACCCCACGCGCCGCCCGCGCGGCGCACCCGCCTAGGGAGTCCGCCATGGAAAGACCCCGCACCACGGCCCGGAACGACGCCGACGTCGCCCGCGCCATCGCGGAGGAGGCCCGCGAGTCCGAATGGACCAGACCGAGCTTCGCCAAGGGCCTGTATCTGGGCCACTTCGATTGGCCGCTGGTCCACCCGCATCCCGAGCCGCCGGAGGAGGACTCGGCCCGCGGCGCCGAGTTCCTCGCCCGGCTGGCCGACGCCGTGCGCGGGTTCGACGGCGGGCTGATCGAGCGCGAATCCCGCATCCCCGACGAGTACATCCGCACGCTCGCCGAACTCGGCGTGTTCGGCATGAAGATCCCGCGCGACTACGGCGGCCTGGGCCTGACGCTCGCGGACTACGGCCGGGCCCTGATGCTCCTGGGCTCCGTCAGCCCAAGCATCGGCGCACTCGTCTCGGCCCACCTCTCGATCGGCGTGCCGGAGCCGGTCCGCATGTTCGGAACCGAGGAGCAAAAGCGCGCCTTCCTCCCGCGCTGCGCGGCCGGCGCCATCACCGCCTTCCTGCTGACCGAGAACGACGTCGGCTCCGACCCCGCGCGCATGGGCACCACGGCCACGGCGTCCGACGACGGCGAGTCCTACGTCCTCAATGGCGCCAAGCTGTGGACGACGAACGGCGTCGTGGCCGAAATCGTCGTGGTGCTGGCCGCCGTCGACCCGAGACCGCTGCCCGACGGCACCACATCCAAGGGCGGGATCACCGCCTTCGTCGTCGAGGCGGACTCCCCCGGTTTGGTCGTCGAGAACCGCAACGCGTTCATGGGCCTGAGGGGAATCGAAAACGGAGTCACCCGGTTCCGGAACGTGCGGGTCCCGTCCGCCAACCGGCTTGGACGCGAGGGGCAGGGCATGCGGATCGCCCTGAGCACGCTCAACACCGGCCGGTTGTCGCTTCCGGCCATCTGCGCGGGGGGCGGCAAGTGGGCGCTGAAGATCAGCCGCGAGTGGTCCACCGCGCGGGTGCAGTGGGGCAAGCCGATCGGCCGGCACGAGGCCGTCGGGCAGAAAATCGCCTTCATCGCGGCCACGACGTTCGCGCTCGAGTCCGTGTTCGAGCTCTCCGCGGCCCTCGCCGATTCGGGGATGAAGGACGTCCGGCTCGAGGCCGCGATCGCCAAGTTGTTCAGCTCCGAAATGGCGTGGCGGGTCGCCGACGAGCTGGTCCAGGTCCGGGGCGGCAGGGGCTACGAGACCGCAGACTCGCTGCGCGCCCGAGGAGAGCGCGCCGTGCCCGCGGAGCAGCTCCTCCGGGACCTGCGCATCAACCGAATCTTCGAGGGGTCCACGGAAATCATGCGGCTGCTGATCGCCCGCGAGGCCGTCGACGCGCACCTCAAGGCCGCCGGCGATCTCGCCGACAAGGACGCCGGGCTGGCGGACAGGGGCCGGGCGGCGGCGGGGGCATCGGGCTTCTACGCCAGGTGGTTGCCCACGCTAGCGGCGGGACCGGGCCTGTTGCCGACGTCGTACCGGGAACTCGGCGCGCTGGGGAGGCATGTCCGCTACGCCGAGCGCGCCTCCCGGCGCCTGGCCCGGCACACGTTCGCGGGCATGGCGCGCTGGCAGGCCGGCATGGAGAACCGGCAGGTCTTCCTGGGCCGGGTCGTGGACATCGGCGCCGAACTGTTCGCCATGTCCGCCTGCGTCTCCCGGGCCGAGCTGCTCCGCAAGCGCGACGGCGCGCGGGGACGGGAAGCGGCGGAACTGGCGGACGCGTTCTGCCGCCAGTCCCGCGGCCGGGTCGAGGCGCTGTTCAGGACCCTGTGGCGGAACACGGACGCCGCGGACCGCCGGCTGTCCCAGCGCGTGCTGGAGGACAGGTACGCCTGGCTGGAGGCCGGTGTCGTCGACGGGTCCGAGGGCACCGGGCCGTGGATCGCCGAATGGTCGGCCGACGGCGCCGAGCTGCCGGACCGGCGCAGGCCCTACGGCGCCCGCTGAGGCCCTGTCCGCTGGCCGGTGCACGGTCCCGTCCGCGGGGTCGCGTCAGGCCGGAACGCTGCCGACGCCGGCGCGCCGTTCGGCGCGGCGGCGGCATTCGGCGACAAACGGCTCGAGCACGGCCGCGAACTGCCCCGCGGGGGTGCCCTCGTGCTCCGGGTGCCACTGCACGGCCACCAGCCAGTCGTCGCCGGCGGGCAGCTCAATGGCCTCCACCAGGCCGTCGGGCGCGAAGGCGGACGCAACCAGCCGCTCCCCCAACGTATCGATCCCCTGGTGGTGTCCGGACATCACGTCCGCCGCGGCGCCCAGCGTCCCGGCCAGGCGCGACCCGGGCACGATCTCCACCGGGTGCGCCACCATCGCCTCGCCCGGCGAGTGGTCCTTGTGCCCCGAGTCCGGTCCGAGGTCCTCGGTAAGCGTGCCCCCGAACGCCACGTTGATCAGCTGCAGACCCCGGCAGACGCCGAAGACCGGGCGCTCCAGCGCCAGCGCCCCGAGGATCAGCGCGATCTCCAGGTCGTCGGCGCCCCGGTCCGCGTCGACGACGCTCGGGTGTCCGTCGCTGCCGTAGAGAAACGGGTCCACGTCGCCCCCGCCGAGGATCAGCGCGCCGTCGATCCCGGCGGCGTCGGCGAGGCTCCGGCGGCGCCCGTCCGCGTCCTCCGCCGCGGAGTCCAGCACGACGGCGGTGCCTCCGGCCGCCTCGACGGCGGCGGCCGCGAGCCCCGTCAAACGGACGAGATCGGCGCGGTAGGCGTAGGAATAGGCCTCCGCGGACGCCGGGAAAGACAACGCGATGACAGGTCTGGTCACGGCCTCAGGGGATGCAGTCATGCCTGTAGGGTATCCGAGCCGGACGTCACGCGGGGGATCGTGGGGCACCCTGTGGACATCCCGCTGGGTAGGGTGGCACCGAGACCCTCCGCGAAAGGAACCGCCCATGTTTTCGGAAACCGCCACCCCCGTCACGGACGCCGACATCGAGGCCGGACGCCGCGCCCACGCGCTGGACCGCGACCACGTCTTCCACTCGTGGCAGGCCCAGGGGCCGTTCAACCCCATGACGATTCTCCGCGGCGAAGGATCCCTGGTCTGGGACGGGGACGGCACCCGCCTGATCGACCTCTCGAGCCAGCTGGTGAACACGAACATCGGGCACCAGCACCCCAAGGTGGTCGCCGCCATCCAGGAGCAGGCCGGGAAGCTGTGCACGATCGCGCCGCAGCATGTCAACGACGCCCGCTCCGAGGCGGCCCGGCTCATCGCCGAGCTGACCCCCGGGGACCTGAACCACGTGTTCTTCACCAACGGCGGGGCCGAGGCCGTCGAACACGCCATCCGCATGGCGCGCCTGCACACCGGACGCAAGAAGGTCTTCTCCGCCTACCGCAGCTACCACGGCGGCACCCAGCTCGCCATCAACGCCACCGGCGACCCTCGCCGTTTCGCGAACGACGACGGCGACTCCGGCGTCGTGCACTTCCTCCCCGCGTACCGGTACCGCTCCCACTTCGGCTCCACCACCGAGGCGGAGGAGTCCGAACGCGCGCTGCGCCACCTGACGGACATGATCGAGCTCGAGGGTCCGTCCAACATCGCCGCCGTGATCCTCGAGTCCGTGCCCGGCACCGCCGGGATCTACCTTCCGCCCGCGGGCTACCTGGCCGGCGTCCGGGAGCTGACCCGCAAGTACGGGATCATGTTCATCGCGGACGAGGTCATGGCCGGCTTCGGGCGCACCGGCCGCTGGTTCGCGATCAACCACTGGGACGTCGAGCCGGACCTGCTCACCTTCGCCAAGGGCGTCAATTCCGGCTACGTGCCGCTCGGCGGCGTCGCGATGTCCGACGCCGTCTTCGACACCTTCCGCGAGCGCCCCTACCCCGGTGGACTCACCTACTCGGGCCACCCGCTCGCCTGCGCCGCCGCCGTCGCCACCATCAACGCGATGCGCGAGGAGGGCATGGTGGAGAACGCCGCCCGGCTCGGCGACGACGTCATCGGCCCGGCCCTGCGCGAGCTCGCCGCGCGCCACCCCTCGATCGGCGAGGTCCGCGGAACAGGGTGCTTCTGGGCGGTCGAACTGGTGCGGGACCGGGAAACCCGCGAGCCGCTGGCCGCCTACGGCGGCTCCTCGCCCGAGATGAACCAGGTGATCGCGGCGCTGAAGGCCGAGGGCGTGCTGCCCTTCGCCAACTTCAACCGGATCCACGTGGTCCCGCCGCTGAACATCCCCGACGACCTCCTGCGGGAGGGCCTTGCCGCCTTGGACCGCGCCCTCGACGTCGCCGACGGGTTCGTCCGCGAAGGCCAGGCGGACGCCGCGACGGGGAGGCCCGCCTAGGCTCCCCCTACTAGTCCAGGACGTAGCGGTCGCGACCGACGAGCAGGCCCGTCCACGCCTGGCCGACGGTCGCGACCGCTACGACGGCGAGCGGCCACAGCCACTCCCCCGTCCAGCCGTAGAGGGCACCGAACAGCGGTGGTCCGCCGGCCGCCAACAGGTAGCCCACCGACTGCGCCATTCCCGACAGCGCGCTGGCGTGCTGGTGCGTGCGCGCCCGGAGCCCGAACAGGGACAGCGCCAGCACCAGGGAGCTGCCGCAGCCGAACCCGATCACCAGCACCCACAGGAGCATGGCGCCGGGCGCCAGCACCAGGCCGGCGAGGCCGACGGCGGTCAGCAGGGTCGGCAAGGCCGGCGCCACGTGGCTCAACCGGCCGCGCATGAGGCGTGGCGTCAGGAGGCTGGCGGCGACACCGATGAGTTGGAAGCCCATGAGGTCCCAGCCGGATCCGGCGTCCGAGCGCCCGTAGGAGCGTTCCAGGGTGGGGAGCCAACTGATCAGGATGAAGAAGACCATCGACTGGAACCCCATGTACAGGGTGACCTGCCAGGCGAGCGCGGATCCCCACACGCTCCGGCCGCGGCCGCCGCCTGGGGCGATGGTCGGCACCGCCACGGGGATCGCGGACCCGCCCCCGTGCTTGAGCCGCGGTAGCCACACGGCCAGCACGGGAACCACGAGGATTACGAACGCGACGAGGGCGAAACGCCATCCCGCCGGGGCGCCGCCGGGCCCGATCGGGAGCCGGGACAGCGGAAAGGACAGCCCCGCGCCCAGCGACGCGACGCCGCCGAGCACGGCGGAATAGGCCCCGGTCAGCTGCGCCATCCGGTCCGGGAAGTCGCGCTTGATGATCGCCGGCAGCAACACGTTGCACACCGCGATCGCCGAGCCCAGCAGGAACGTCCCGATCCAGAGGTTGGCCAGCGCGCCCGGGACGGGGCGCAGCAGCGTTCCGGCCGCGAGCAGCAGCAGCGCCCCGAAAACGGTACGTTCGACGCCGAACCTGACCGCCAGGCCGTGCGTCAGCGAGGAGACGGTGGCGAACGCGAGGAGCGGAACCGCGGCGAGCAGCCCCAGCGCCGCGGCACCCAGCCCGGTCTCCGCGCCGATCTGGTCCAGGACGGGACCGACCGCGGTGATCACCGGGCGGAGGTTCGCGGCCACCAGCAGGACGCCGAGCATCAGCAGTGCGTTCGACCCCGCATGGGTCCCGGTGCCGGCGGTGGCCAAGGATTGCTCCTGTCGTGAGGGGCGGATGTCATGCCCATCAAACAGCACGGCCGCGCCGGCGCCAAAAGACGCCCGCGCGGCCGCGGTGCCGGGCCGTTGTTGTCGGCGCGCCGCGCCGACGGCTTTCGGGTCCTAGCCGGAGGCGTGGCCGTTCGGCCAGCGCAGCAGGGCCGCGATGGTGGCCCCCGCGGGGAGGACGCCCGGCGGGACATAGCGGATGGACGCGTCCGTCAGGGCGGCCGCCCGCAGGAGGACCTCCGGCGCCGGCCACGAACCGATGGTCTCCGCCCCTTGACCGTCGGATCCCTCCGTCGCCAGCCAGGGCTCCGCCGCCAGCGCCAGCAGCGAATGGTCGTCCTGGAACTCGGACACGACGACGGTCTCCGCCTGGGCGCGCTGCAGCGCGGCCACGACCTCCTCGAAGCCGAGGACGGCTCCGGGATGGTCGCCGTTGGCGCGGTTTCCGATCTTCTCCGTCAGCTGGTTGATGTCGTCGGCCAGCACCTCGGAGACGCGGGCGTCCACCGCCTTCGCCACGGTGTCCTGGTCCGCCCCTCCGGTGCGGGTGTGCTGGTCCAGTTCCGTGGTGAGCGCACGCGTCGCCTCCGCCAGCTGGCTGTGCACGAGTTCCCGTGCCTTCACGTCCCCGGACAACACCACGAGCCGCGCGCGGTTCTCGCGCACGACCTCGTCGATGTGCTTGGCCAGTTCGTCCGCGTTCCGGCGCCAGATCTCCTCCGTCTGCGCCCGGTTCTGCGGTTCGTTGTACGCGCCCGGGACGCGCCGTGCGTGGTGGGCCTCCTCCGGGTCTCCGGAGACGCTGCGCTGTTCGTGCACGCCCGGAGCGGCGGAGTGGAGCAGGCGTACCTCACCGCCGTCGCGCCCGACCTCGGCCGTGACGTAGGCGAACTGGCCGCCGCGGGCGCGTGCCAGCGGCACCAGGTTGGGGAACGGACCGCACTCGACGCGGGGGTCCCCGGCCTCGTGCCCCTGGACCAACTCGTCGAGCACCACCTCGCCGTTGTTCACCGCGACGAAACGGGCCACGGGCGACGGGACGCCATCCGCGGGGCGCATGGCCGACCGCATGGCCTCGACGTCGCCGGGCTTGGCCTGCTGGCTGGACAACAGTTGCGCGACGGATTCGGGCAGCCGGTCGGCGGCCTCCTGGGCCCCCGCCGTGCCGAGGGACGCGTCCACGAAGGCGGTGCACCAGGGCCCGTCCTTGCGGTACAACGTGGCATCGATTCCGTTGGAACCTGCCCTATTTGCCATGGGGAAACTCCTTCCCACACGGCTGCACAGCCGTGTGCCTACTGGATCCGTTCGTTCACCGTAGCACCGGGCCACGCTGGCCGAAAGGGGGGACCATCCACCCTCGCGGGCAAGCGTAAACGCAAGTCAGCGGGGGTTTTGATCCAGTATCGGCGCTTGGCGGCACCGGGCATGATGTCAATCGTGTCCTCGAGGAGGCCGCCGGCGGCCTCGATGGTCCGGATGGACGCGGCGTTGTCGTCGTCGCAGGTGACCAGGACCTCGGACAGGCCCAAACCGGCCGCCACGTCCAACGCCGAGCGCAGGAGCCCTCCGGCGTGGCCGCGCCGGCGCGCACCCGGCCGGACGGCGTATCCGACGTGCCCGCCGATGACCGCCAGATGGCCCGTGAGCTCGTGGCGGACGGACACGCGGCCCACCAGCGCGCCGTCGGCGACGGCCACCCGGAAGGTGTGCGGTACCTGTCTCGGGCCCAGGCGTTCGCCCCGCTCCTGGGCCGCAAGCAGGGTCAGATACGCGTCCCAGTCGTCGCCGTCGTCGTACCCGAGCAGGAAATCGAAGCCCTCGGCGGCGAGTTCCCCGTGGGCCGCAAGCGCCTGCTCCCGGTCCTCCGGGAGCAGTGGCCGGATCAGCATTCGACGACGTTGACCGCCAACCCGCCGAGGGCCGTCTCCTTGTACTTCGAGCTCATGTCCTTGCCGGTCTCGCGCATGGTGATGATGACCTCGTCGAGGGACACGCGGTGCTCGCCGTCGCCCATGAGCGCCATCTTGGCCGCGTTGATGGCCTTCGAGGCGGCGATCGCGTTGCGCTCGATGCACGGGATCTGCACCAGCCCGCCGATCGGATCGCACGTGAGACCCAGGTTGTGCTCCATGGCGATCTCGGCGGCGTTCTCCACCTGCGCGGGCGAACCGCCCAGGATCTCCGCGAGTCCGGCGGCGGCCATCGACGACGCGGACCCCACCTCGCCCTGGCAGCCCACCTCGGCGCCGGAGATCGAGGCCTGTTCCTTGTAGAGGACGCCGACGGCCGCGGACGCGAGCAGGAACTTGACGATCACGTCCTCCTTGTCCGCCTGCGTGGCCCAGCCGATGCCGGGGGAATAGTGCGTTGCGTAGAACATGACGGCGGGGATGATCCCGGCGGCGCCGTTCGTCGGCGCCGTGACCACGCGTCCGCCCGAGGCGTTCTCCTCGTTCACGGCCAGCGCGACGAGGTTGACCCACTCCTGCCAGTACTTGGGGTCGCGGTCCTTGTCCTCCTTGGCCAGGCGCTCGTGCCAGTCCGGCGCCCGACGGCGGACCTTCAGTCCGCCGGGAAGCAGGCCCTCGCGCTCCAGCGCGGAATCCTTGGAGTCCTCCATCACGGACCAGATGTGCAGCAGGCCGGCGCGGATCTCCTCCTTGGAGCGGGTGGCCATCTCGTTGGCCAGCATGACCTCGCTGATCGTCAGGCCGGTGTCCCGGCAGTGGCCGAGCAGTTCGACGGCGGTGCGGAAGGGGTAGGGAACCACGCTCAGGTCCTGCTCGATCTCCTCGACGACGGCGTCCTCCTCGCCCTCGCGCACGATGAAGCCGCCACCGACCGAGAAGTACGTCTCGTCCAACAGGACGCCGCCATCGGCGTCGAGGGCCTGCATGCGCATGCCATTGGTGTGCCGGGGCAGGACGGTGAGCGGGTGCTGGACCATATCCGGCACGCCGTAGTCCAGGTCGCGGCGGGCACCGAGTTCGGCGCAGAGGCGCAGTTTGCCCGAGGCTTCCTGGTCGGCGATCCGTTCGTCCACCTGGGAGGGAAGGATCAGCTCGGGCTGGTAGCCCTCGAGGCCCAGCATGACGGCCGTGAACGTGCCGTGGCCGCGGCCGGTGGCCGCGAGGGAGCCGTAGAGGTCGACGCGCAGGCCCTCGGTGCGTTCGGCGAGGCCCTGTTGGGCCAGGCCCTCGGCGAACCGGTAGGCGGCGCGCATCGGCCCGACGGTGTGGGAGCTCGACGGGCCGATGCCGACGGAGAAGAGATCGAAAACGCTGATGGCCATGGGGTGGTTCCTCTGTGGTTGGTGAGGGGAAGGCGACGGGCCCGGGAAAGCCGTCCCGGGCCCGTCGCCTGTAACGGCCCCGACGGGCCCGCCGTTTAGGCG
>NZ_JBIMER010000006.1:0-190007 GCF_051262515.1 Arthrobacter arnarulunnguaqae
ACTAGCGGGCGGGTCTCGGGGTTGACGAGACGGTCACGGGCGCGTCCGGCAGACTTGACCCATGGATAAACGCACGCTTCTGACCGTCCACGTCGAGCTCGTCGGATCGGAACCTGCTATCTGGCGGACGCTGGAGATCGACGCCGCCATGGGGCTGGACCGCTTCCACCGGGTCCTGCAGGCCGCGCTCGGCTGGACCGACTCGCACCTGCACCACTTCATGGACCGCGACCCCTATGCCACTCCCCGCGGGCATCAGCTACGGGACACGCGATTCTGGCAAATGACCGAGATCGGCGGCGCCCTCGAACGGTTCGAGGAGGACGGACCGAACCAGTTCCCCGAAACCGGCGAGACGGTCGCGGGCGCGCTCCGCCTCGCCGGCGACACGCTCTGGTACGAATACGACTTCGGCGATGGTTGGATGCACACCATCCGCCTCGTGTCCGAACGTCCCGCGAACGTCGAGGATCCGGAAGCGCTGGTGCTCGACGGTGCCCTGCGCGTTCCGCTCGAGGACGTGGGTGGTCTCCACGGCTGGTACGCGGCGCTTGAGGCGCGCGCTCTTGCCGGGGCGCGACCCGAGGACCCCGACGCCGCCGAGGTGGCCGAGTGGATCGACGCGCAGGACACCTACTGGACGCCCTTCGAACCCGAGGTGTACGACGTCGGTGCCGCCAGCTCCGCGGTCTGCTTCGCCTTGGGCAGGCCCTACGGGTGGGATGGTGGTGATGCCGGCGTCGTGCCCGTGGGCGCGCCGGGGGATTTCGGACACCTGGCGGCGCGTTGGCTGGCTGACCTGGACGACTACCCCGCGTTCTCCTTCGCGGCAGCGCTACACCGCGCGGGCGTCGACCCGCTGGGCGAGCCGGATGCTGTCCCGGCCTCGGCGCCGGTTGGTGCGGCGGGCGCCGTCGAACCCTTCCGCTGGTTGGTTCAGGCGTGCGCTGGTGACGGGCTGCCGCTGACCGCGGCCGAATACCTGACGCCCGCCGCCCTGCGCACGGTGATCGCCGGCCTCGGCTGGGAGGAAGAGAGCAGCGTCCGTCTCGGCGGCAAGACCGAGGTCAATACGCACAGCATCCTGTTCCTGCGCGAGGCCGCCATCCGGGCGGGCCTGCTACGCGCCGAGGGGCGGCGGCTCGTGGCGACCGCGGCCGGACTCCGGGTGGCGCGCTCCACCGGCTCCCTGTGGAGCCACCTGGTGAGGCGCGCCGTTCCCCGGAAGGCGAACGCCGTCCAGCGGCACTACGCGATGCTTTGGCTGATCGTCGCGGCCGAGGGTGCTGCAAGCCGCGATCAGTGGATCGACCGCGCGCTGGAGGGCCTGGGCATGCTGGGCTACGAACGCCGCGACGGCGAGCCGCTGACGGTACGGGACGCGCCGGCGCTGCCGGAGCCGCTGGGCCAGGTCCTGCGCGTGGTGGGGGTGGGGCCCGGGGCAACGGGATGCTGGTCCGCGGGACCCAACCCCGTGCAACGGGCGTTCGCCCGGGCGGTTTTGGAGTCCTGACGGGCAAACCGCCGCGCGCGAGACGACGCAGGCAGGTCCCAAAGGGCCGGTCCGATTGGGCCCGTCCGAGAACGGGAAAGCGCGCGGACACGTCCCGGGCATCTTTCATCCGCGGGCTTCGCCAAGGACGCCAACGCCCAGCGGAAGGTGAAGCAGTTGGCGGGAACGGCCTCCAGCGCCGGGCGCGGTCCGCCCTCGCCTGAGCGGTCGACGCCGGCTCGGCCCCCACGGTGGGCGACCGCGCCGGCGTCGTTCTGTTGAGGTGCTGGCGTTCGGCGTCGGGTCTCCTGCATTGGGCCTTCGGCGTTGGGTGTCCGGACTAGGGGTCGCGCGGCGGGATCGTGGGGTCCGGGCGCGGTATCTCCGGCTCGGGGACGGGGGACGGGCCCGGCTCAGGCGAGGGCTCGGACCCGGTCATCGGTGGGTGGACCGGACAGTCCCTCCGCGCTCGTGGCGGGCGGTGAAGGGCCACTAGACCTCCACAGGCATCATCGACCCAGCAGGCCTGGTGCCAGAACAGACCGCCGGAGTTTCGTGGGCGTTTCTAAATTGGCACGCACCCGTTCGGGAGTATCTCCACCGAGTCAACGCGCGCTGTTGAAGACGGGCAACGGCGGTGCCACCGTGGAGGCACGGGACCACACGAGGGAGGACACAGTGGGCAACCACCAGCACGAGGACGAGCGGTACAAGAAGTACTACAACCCGCCGCCGCACGGCGAGGTGCCGCAGGATCCCAAGGTTCGGGCGGCCCGGCAAGCGGGCTCGGAGGTCGAGGGCGAGGAGCCGACCTCGGGTGAGCCGGCGCCGGATGGCCCTGCATCGCGAGGTCCGGCGGGCGGGCGCTAACCTATACGGCACCGGCGTCGAGCCATTGCGTTGTCTATCGGGCTGCGAACATATCCGCGAGTAATGGCAGAGCAGTCGGCAAGGAGGCCGCGGCTCCCAGGAATCCGGCGAAGGCGACGCCTGCCCACGCCATGCGGCGGCGACGCGCCCCGCGGACGCGCCATTGCAGGGCTGCGAAATTGCCGGAGACTGCGGCGGGCGAATCTGCTGGTGTGGGATTCTTGTGCCACGTTTCGGGTCGAGCCGCAGCGGCGCCGACGGCGGCAACTTGTGCGGGCGTGAGGGTTGGCCGGAGCCGCTTGAGGTGCCGCAACAACTGGCCGTCGGTGACGGCGGCCACGGCGGGGAAGCGGTCCTTCACCTTGAGGTTTTTGGCCCCGACGAAGACGAGCACGCCGGACACCTGTACATCCTGTCCGGACGCGGCGGACAGCAGCTTGGCCGCGCGCGTCGCCTCATGGGTGGCAGCGTGGACGTAGCGCTGCTTCTTTCCGCACACGAGGACGGTCTTCCCTGCGATCCAGATGGCCTGGCCGGCGTGGTGTTTGGTGTTCAGCGTGAGCACGCCGGCGGGCCCGATGACGACGTGGTCGATGTCGGAGTCGTCCGATCCCACGGGCACAGCGTGCAGGACCGTCCATTCGGGACCGATGTTTTGGAGCAACCGACCCACGCGGGCCTCGCCGAGTGCACCTTGGTACCAGGGCCACGCCTCGGTACTGAGTGGACTGGCTCCGAATACCCGCCGCAACCACGAGCGTTCGGGGTCGTTCCGGTGAATTTCGAGACAGGCACTCATCGCCGCCTGACCGGGTATCCGGTTCCGGAGGTTACCCAGTGTCCCTTCAACGCCGTGTTCGGATATCGGCATGTTCATGGTCATGTTCTGGCCCGCTTCGGCGCAGCAAAAATCATGAGGCTTGTCCTAATGCCCACCTTCGACCCGCAATCCTTTCAACCGCAGGGCCTCCGCCACCCAGGACTCACCGGTAAGGGCAGCGGAGAGACTCAGAAGGCGCATGTCTTGCAGCATCGGCAGCGATACAAGATCGCCGACTTTTCCGCCGTTCTTCTTGTTGAAGATCCTGACCGGTCGAGGGTGGTTCGGATCGCCGTGCTCGCGGAGTCGTTCGTCGATCGACTTGCTGGTCTGACCCACATAGACCGTCTTGGCAGCAGTGGACAGGCCTGATACTTCAACTGTGTAAATCTTATATTCGCGCCCCTTACGGTTCTGCGTGGCAAGGCTGGCGTCGAATTCCCGTCGATGCTGGAGTATGCGTTTCCAACGGGTGGCGACCGGACTAGGGGCATAACAACCGCGCGGGCAGAATGCGACGTGGTTGTTCCTGGTGGGCAGTGCATCTGGGTGCCACCAATCGAGCAGCTGGATTGCACTGCCGCAATCACAGTTTGCTCCCAGGGCTGACGAGTGCCATCCGGGAACCCGGGCGCTCTTCCAAGGAGGAGCGCCAGCTGCGAGTCCGGCGCCGCGGCTCACCGCTCCGAATCCGGACTCCCCGGAAGGGACTAAATCCGCCGTCGACCGAACGGGTGAAAAGCCGCGGGACCCCGCGAAGCACACGTTCCAGCCGCGCGGACCAGCGTGCCAAACGAACTTCGTGTCCTTGGCTAATTTTTTAGCCTGAGCAGCTGACAGATTTCGGAGCTCTACGGCTGGCCACGCCACCCGGCCGCGAACCTTCACCTCTATGTCGGAAGCTTTGGACCTGCTCGCGAGCGCGGTTGCCAAAAGACCATTTCTGGGCTGCCGGAAACGAGGGAGCATTGGAACGAGTGTCAGCCCCGGTTCCGGTGTCTTCGAAAAGATCCGATCCGCCGGATACTGCACGGCGAGTCTTTCTGCCATAGTGAGCGCGATTCGCGCTTGTTCCCCCATGGAACATGACACTAGCTCTTGCCATTGATATCGGACAGCCAGGTGATCCGCCGATCTGATGAATAACGTAAAGCGGGTCTGGACCGTGGCGAATACGGCCCACTGCCAACCTCCCAGACCTTGCCCGTCCAAATTACGGCCCGCCTGGCCCACGCCGGCTTCGCCACTGTCAACGCCTCCTGAATCGCGACCTTATGCGTCCTTGAACCAGCCGTCGTTCCCGCGCAGGGTGCCACTAATCAAGCCGTCTGCGCCGTTGATGATGATGTCCAAGCCGGCGAATCCGCCGCGAGTTCTCCCAAGCCACATGAAGACAAGCCGACAGGGGCTGTCATGCCTACGATGGTGTTATTACAACCGAGAGGGATGGCCGTGAGCGACATGGGCAACAATCAGTTTGGCGGAGGCGCCGCGGACGCCGGGCGCTTGGCGCACGCGAGGAACAGGGCCTTGGCCGCTAGGGACCGCGCGGCGGGATTGGCCCGCGATCCGGAGATTCAGCGCAAGGCCAAGCAGGTGTTCGGCACGGCCCAGGAACTGTACAAGGTCGCGTCCGGGCCCGAGGCCAGAGTGGTCTACCGGAAGGTGGCCCAAGCCGTGAAGGAGACGTGGAAGCGCTGAATTGATGGACGCCCGTTAAGTCAATACCGTTGCCGCCCCGCTTCGGGCGTCCGCGCCATCGCCAACTCGAGTCGTAGGTCCAGAGTGGCGAGGAGGCGCCGCCGTCACCGTCGTGCCGTTGGCAAGGCGTCGGCGTCGTACGTTGCCTCGTGGTGGGCGACCGCACCGGCGTCGTTTTGTCGTGGTGTTGGCGTTCGGATCAGGCGTCGCGCGGCGGGCTCGTGGGGTCCGGGCGCGGGATCTCCGGCTCGGGCACGGGGGACGGGCCCGGGTCCGGCGCGGGGTCCGGCGAGGGTCCCGGCTCGGGCGAGGGCTCCGGCCCGGGCATCGGTTGGGGAAAGGGCGACGGATCCGGGAACGGTCGGCCGGGATCGGGCGTGGACGGGGCCGGCTCGGATGGTGGAATGCTCATCTGGATCTCCGTTCTGGGTGTGCTGCCGCTCTGCGCGGACGGCTGGTGCTCCGGGTTACGATCCTCGTCCGGTCGGGGATGCGCAAGGGATCGAAGGATCCGCCGCGGCCGCGACCCCACCGGCGGCGAACCGGGGGCCCTCGGTGGTTGTGGCGAGCGGCGATGGGCCACTCGACCTCCACAAGGAGCGGAGAAGTATCGGTTGTCCCCATTGGACCGGAAGCGATTCAAATCGAAGACATATTCGAACAAGATGGATGTATGACTTCCTCGGTGGCGGAGGTGACGACCCAAGGACCGGACTTCCGGTCGCTGGGGACTTTGGTGCGCGGAGCGACCGAGGCCTTCTCGTCCCACCCCTTGAGCCGCGATGAAATTGCTGCGCTGCTTCCCGAGATCGAGCGGTTGCACCACGAGGTCCAGCGTGCCCAGATTGTCGCGGCACAGGCCGCGGATCGTGAAAACATCACCCTGCTCGGCGCGGCGAAGGCGGCGGGCGGCCACGCCGAGTACAAGTCGACGGCCGACTATCTCGCCAAGACCCTCCTCATCAGCCAAGCCGAAGCACGCAAGCGCCTTCAGGTCGCCGACGCCGTCCTTCCGAGCAAGTCCCTGACCGGTGAAACGCTGCCCCCGAGGTATCCCGTCGCCGCGCGGGCCGTCGAATCGGGGGACTTGTCGGCCACGCTCGCCGGTCAGATTGCCGGAAAGCTCGCGCGCGTCACCCCCGTTGCCAAGCAGCTCCCGGAAGGCGGCCAGCGCGAACTCGATGCGATGGAGACGAGCCTCGTGGAAACGGCGCTTCAGGCCGGGCCGGAGACCATGCACAAGGTCGCGGACGTGTGGGAACTCCGTCTGGACCAGGACGGCAAGGAACCTTCCGAGGAAACCAAAAAACTCATGCAGGGCGTCTTCGATTGCGGACGCAAGTTCGGGATGCGCATCATCAAGCTGATCATGGACGACGCGCAGGCCGAACAGCTGCTGGCCGCCTGCGCACCGGCGGCCAATCCTCGCACCGGCCCTCGCAAGGCGGCACCCGACGCAACGGGGTCTCCGATCAGTGGACCGGAGGATGAGACTGACGCGGGGGCCGCCACCGCGTCAGAGCCAGAGACGCCCGACGCCGAGACTGGCGCCGTGACTGGCAGCATGGCCGACGCGGACACCTACGCCGAGACAGCCGACGGTGAAGCCGTGCAGGCGCCGGAGGATCCGCGCACCCGCCCCCAGCGTCTTTTGGACGGGCTACTCGGCGCGCTCGGCGTCGCGCTCGCCACGAACAAGCTTCCGCGCAACGGCGGCAACCGCCCGCAGGTCATGGTCATCATCGACTACCAGACTCTCCTCGGACAGGTCGCCGAGCGCGGGAAGCAGATTTCCGAAGCCGTCCACAGCGGCACCATCAACCCCCGGCACATCCGCCGGATGGCCTGCGACGCGGAGATCATCCCCGTCGTCCTCGGCAGCGCCGGACAAGTGCTTGACGCGGGTAGGTCCGAACGGCTATTCACCGAGGAACAGCGAAAAATCCTGTACGCGAGGGATCGAGGATGCACCTCGGCCGGATGCCCGGTGCCCGGCGACGCCTGCGAGGCGCACCACGTCGAATGGTGGTCGCGCGGCGGCCAGACCGACTGCTCGAACGGCGCCCTCGTCTGTCCTTTCCACCACCACCTGCTGCATGACGGGGAGTGGGAGATACGGATGATCAAAGGCGTCCCATTCTGGATCCCGCCAGCACGTGTGGACCCCGATCGACGGCCGCTTCGCAACACCTACTTCCATCCGGAGCTGCACCTTGCGCTCTTCGACTAGCACGGAGGTATCGTCTGCACATGGACATCATCCTGGTACCCGGATTCTGGCTGGACGCGTCCTCGTGGGACGAAGTGACACCGCCGCTGACGGCCGCCGGGCACCGCGTCCACCCACTCACCCTGCCCGGCAAGGATTCGGTGCACGCGCCACGCGCCGGCATTGGTCTGCGCGACCACATCGACGCCGTGACGGCCGTGGTCGATGGCCTGGACGGCGGCCCTGTGGTGTTGGTGGGGCACTCGGGCGGCGGGGCCATCATCCACGGCGCCGTGGACGCGAGGCCTGACCGCGTGGCGCGCGCCGTGTACGTGGACTGCGTCCCTCTCGGCGACGGCGGGCTCATCAACTACGAGCTCCCGGCCGACGGCGACGAAGTCCCCTTGCCGGACTGGGACGTGTTCGGGGACGAGGACCTGGTCGGGCTGACCGGCGAGATCAAAGAGGCCTTCCGCACCCGCGCCATTCCGGAGCCGCGCGGGGTTGCGCAGGACCGGCAGCGACTCGCCGACGAGCACCGCTACGACATCCCGGCCACCGTGATCACCTGCGAGTTCCCGTCCGAGATGCTCCGGGGCTTGATGGACGAAGACCATCCGTATCCGTCCGAACTCAAGCGCATCAAGGACTTTGAGATGGTGGACCTCCCCACCGGGCACTGGCCGCAGTTCACCCGGCCGGCGGACCTCGGGGAGGCGATCCTCGCCGCCGTCGGTCGGACGTCCTGACAGCGGGCCGATAGATCCGCCACAGTTTCGCCACAGTACGGCCTCCTAGGCTCGAGACCAGTCGAACAGCACGGGAGAAGACGCCATGAAGAACACCAACACCTCGGCGAAAAGCTCACCGCACAAGCCGGCGCATAGCCCGGCGGGCAACTCAGCGCACAATCCGTCGAACGGCCCGCGGCGGGTCCCGGCGAACTGCCCCGCGGACCGCATGGCCCGCGTCCGCAACCGGACGCTGCCCCGACCTGACGAGGACATTGAGGACCAGGGCCTCGGCTTCGACGTCGACACCCTGCTGCACCGCCGCAACGTCCTGCAGGCGTTCGGCCTCGGCACCGTGGCGTTCGGACTGGCGGCCTGCGGGGCGACGGGCACGACGTCGTCCTCGTCCTCCGCGACGGCGGGCGCATCCGGCGGCGAGATTCCCGACGAGACCGCCGGCCCGTATCCCGGGGACGGCTCCAACGGACCGGACGTGCTGGGGGAGAGCGGCATCGTGCGCAGCGACATCCGCACCAGCTTCGGCGAATCCACCACCACGGCCGAGGGCGTCCCGATGGCGCTCGAACTGACGATCACCGACCTCGCCAACGGCGGCGTCCCGTTCGCCGGCGTCGCCGTGTACGTCTGGCACTGCGACTGCGAAGGGCGCTATTCCATGTACTCATCGGGCGTGGAGTCGGAGAACTACCTGCGCGGCGTCCAAATCGCGGACGACGACGGCAAAGTCACCTTCACCAGAGTCTTCCCCGCCTGCTATCCCGGACGCTGGCCCCACATCCACTTCGAGGTCTACCCCGACCGCGATTCCATCACGGACGGGGCCAACGCGATCGCCACCTCGCAGGTCGCTCTCCCGCCTGGGGCGTGTGAAGTCGCCTACGCCACCGCGGGCTACGAATCCTCCGCCCGGACCCTCGCCGGAGTCACGCTGGAGTCGGACAACGTCTTCGGGGACGACGGCGGCGCCAGCCAACTCGGCGCCACCACGGCCGGGACCGCCGACGGCTACACGGTCCGCCTCACCGCCGGTGTGGACACCACCCCGGCGCCGGTCGCAGGCGGCACGGGCGGGCCACCGGCCGGTGGAAAGGGTGCTCGGCCGGATCCCCGGGGACCCGGAACCGCCGGGGAAAACGGCTAGGAAGCGCATGCGGAAACCGTGGCGCCAGCAGGCCGTTGTCGCGCCAGAATCCCGGGCGTAGCCTTAAGGCATCGAGGCCACGGCCGCGGGTTTCCTGCCCTCCGGCACGCGCCAGGTTTCTAAGGAATAACCATGAAAACGCGTTCCCGGAAGGGAGCCCCGGATCATCTCGGCTCCATCGGTCTTCTCTTGGTTTCACTGCTTTTGTTCCCACTGTTCCTCGCCACGCCGGCCGCCGCCGCGGTCTCGGTGTCCCGGGCCGAACTCACGGGCACCTCCCTCCGGCTGGAAGGCACGGCCATCGCCAGCCGGACCATCACGGTCGACGGCATCGCCATGGGCACGAGCGACGGGAAGGGCCGCTTCAAAATCGACCGATCGTCCTTCGTTGCCCCGGCCGACTGCACGGTGGACGTCAACGACGGCTCGGCCACGGCAACCTCGGCGCGACTCTCGGGATGCACCGTGCAAGGTAGCCCGCCGCCGAGCAGCCCGCCCCCGACCACCCAAACCGCGCTGTCCACGCTGGTGCTGAGCCAGACGACCGTGGTGGGTGGCAATCCGGTCACCGGTACGGTGACGCTCACGGCGGCCGCGCCCTCCGGCGGGTTCACCGTCTTCCTGAGCAGCAACAACACGACCGTCGCAACCGTTCCCCCGTCCGTGACCGTTGCGGGAGGAGCGACGAGGGCCAGCTTCGAAGTCGCCACGGTGGCCGTCACCAACAGCCAATCCTCGACCATCATCGCCACGGCCGAGGGTGTGACTCGTTCCTCGACGCTGACAGTCACGAACGAACAGAGCAGCACCACCGGAAGCGTTTCGCTGTCCCGTGGTGGAACCGGGTCGGGGCGCGTCACGTCGTCGCCCGCGGGCATCGACTGCATCTTCACCTCGAATGACACATCCGGCACCTGCAGCAACGCGTTCTTCCCTGCGGGCACGGAGGTCCGGCTGGAGGCGCGGGCCGCCGACGGATCGAAGTTCATCGGCTGGGAGGCAGAGAACAGCTGCCCCGACGCGCCGAAGGTCACCATCCTCGCCGGCATCGCACACATCTGCAGGCCCGCGTTCGTCGTGAACAACTAGGGGGAGGTGGAGAACCAGAGCGCCATGGACAATTAGAGGGACGTGGACAACGACGTGGACAACAGGGGGAAGCCGGAACCTACTTGACGATCTCGCCGCTGGCGGCGTCGACCAAGACCTCGATCATCTCCTCGCCGTCCGTGCCGAACTCGACCTTCCACACGACGACGTTGTCCTCGTCCTCGATCTCCGCCTTCAGGAGATCCTGGTCGGCGGCCTCGCCGCGGGCTGTCTCGAGAGCCTCGGCGAGCGGGACGGTGGCGGACCGGATCCGGTCCAACTCGCCGGCGTCCGTGTCCTCCGGCTCGCGAGCCCCGGGGTTCTGGCCCGAGGAGTCGACCTCGATCTGGAAGAGCTCTTCGCCGTCTAGGACCTCGAGTTCCCAGCGTCCGCCCCCGTTGTCCTTCCGCTCGATGCCGACCGCCTGGCCGCCGTCGGCCTCGACGGTCTCGATCGCGGTGGCGATCGCATCCCCTCCCTCGGCGCTCGCTGGCGCCGACGAGCTGGCGGATTCCGTCGCAGAGCCGGACGCCGATTCGGACGCGGACGCACTTGCGGGGCTCGAACTGTCCTGCGATGAAGGGGCGGCCGTGGGACCGCCTGCCGCACCGTCGTCGGCCGCGTCCGAACCGGTGTTGTTGCTGCAGCCCGCCAACAGGGCGACAGCCAGCGTTCCGCCTGCGACGGCGGCCAATGCCTTGCTATGAGTCGTCATGAATCCGGAATACCACGGTCCAGGGCGTCGCAATAGGGGTGCGTGTCGTCGTCGAAGGCGGAAACGAATTCCGGTCAGTTGCCCTCGTGGTTCAGCGACGCGAGCTGGACCGGTTCCTGCCGACCGGCCCACGTTGCGGTCAGCGCCCAGTTGCCGCCGATGTGCCCTCCCAGGTACAGGACCCGGGACACGGACAGCACCAGGTCCCCGGAACGGACGACGGTGTGTTCGTCCTCGGTGACCGGGCTGCGGATTCCCATGCGCGGGGCGAGCGGGAGAACAGGTCCCAGGCTCTTGATCAGTACCGACGGCTGTCGGACCTCCGTGCCGCCGTTGACCTCGGTGACTTCCTGCGCCTGCGGCTGGCCCGCCACCATAGCGCCCACCAGTGCGGCGATGTATACGTGGTCGCCGCACCCGTCGTAGACCCATCGCGGACCGAGAACGGAATGCTCCATGGTGCCCACGAGCCACTCCTCGGCGCAGTCCAGGGGAGCCGCCCGGTAGGTCAGCGGCAAGTGATAGACCGTGCCGTCCAGGGACATGAGGAACGTTTCGACGCCGACCTCGCCGTCGGGGTCGTCGAACCGGTAGGCGCCCACGCGAGCCAGCGACGCCAGATTGCCTCCCCGGAACCACGGCTGTGCCGGCAACCAGGCCGCGACGAGCTCACGCTTCGAGGGCCGCAGCTCGGCTTGGTGGATCAGTGCCATGTGACGAGTGTAGGTTCCCCAAGGCGTCCATGGGGGAGTCCGCGGGATCGTATGCGTGCCGTTCCGGAGCCATGAGGGGCGAGTACTGAGGGCGGGGCCGCTCGGAAGTCCGGCCGGGCCCATTCGTCCCAGCACTCGCCCCGGAACTCGTCCTAAGCCGTGCCCTTCGTGAGCGGTTTTGAACTGTCCTGAGCGAGTTTGAGCGCACCGCGGTGGGCTGACAAGGGGGTTTGCGCGGGCGGTCCCGCAAAGCCGTTCACGACGGTACGGCGGCGGCGCGCGATACGGCGGCGGCACCTGGCACGGCGGCGGCGGGGGCCAACCCCGCGGCGGGCAGAATGGACGGGTGACTCCCGCCCCGCAGGACCCCGCGCACAGTGCACCGTTCGACCTCCCCTCCATCGGCGCCGGCCTGACCTTCGCCGCGTCCCTGAACGACCTCGCCGCGGCACTGGGCGCGGGCGGGGAGGCGGGCACCGCCGTCGTGCAGGCACCGCCCGGAACCGGCAAGACAACGCTCGTCCCGCCGCTCGTCGCGAATCTCGTCGCCGGGGCGCAATCGACGCAAACCTCCTCGCCGCGCCGAACCGTGAACCGCCCGCGCGTCGTCGTCACCCAACCGCGTCGCGTCGCCGCGCGCTCGGCGGCCCGGCGCCTCGCATCGCTGGACGGCACGCCGCTGAAGGACCGCGTCGGATACACCGTCCGCGGCGAGCGCCACGCAGGCCCGGACACGCTCGTCGAATTCGTCACCCCCGGCATCCTCCTGCGCCGCCTCCTCGCGGACCCCGGCCTCGACGGCACTGCCGCGGTCATCATCGACGAGGTCCACGAGCGCGGCCTCGAGACCGACCTGCTCGTCGGGCTGCTCGGCGAGGTCCGCCAGCTCCGCGGGGACCTCACGCTCCTGGCGATGTCCGCCACGCTCGACGCCCCGCGCTTCGCCGCGCTGATCGGAGCGCACGACGGCGCCGGCCCGGCCGCCGTCGTCGACTGCCCGTCCGCGCTGCACCCCTTGGACGTGCGGTGGGCGCCGGCGCCGGCGGCCCGGATGGACGAGCGCGGGGTGACGCGGGCGTTCCTGGACCACGTGGCGGACACGGCCGCCGCGGCCCACGCAGGGGCGCTCGCCGAGGACGCCGACGTCGACGCACTGGTCTTCGTGCCCGGAGCGCGGGAGGTCTCCCACGTGGCGTCGCGGCTCCGCGGCCGGTCCGCCGGCACGGAGGTGTTGGAGCTTCACGGGCAGGTGGAGCCGGCGCTGCAGGACCGCGCCGTGTCCGGCCGCGGGTCCGGCGGCGCGCCGCGGATCATCGTGTCCACGTCGCTGGCGGAGTCGTCGCTGACCGTGCCGGGCGTGCGGCTGGTCATCGACTCCGGCCTCGCCCGCGAGCCCCGCCGCGACTCCACCCGCGGGATGTCCGGGCTGGTCACGGTGTCCTGCTCGCGCGCCTCCGCCGACCAGCGCGCCGGCCGCGCCGCCCGACAGGGGCCCGGAACGGTGGTGCGCTGCTACGACCAGCGCACGTTCGGGGCCGCCCCCGCCCACCCGACGCCGGAGATCGCCGCCGCCGACCTGGCCGGCGCCGCGCTGATCCTGGCCTGTTGGGGAGCCCCCGGCGGCGAGGGCCTCGCGTTGCCCGACGCCCCTCCGGCCGCCGCGATGGCCGACGCCGTTGCCGTACTCGAGGCGCTCGGGGCGGTCGACGACGACGGGCGGGCCACCGCGCTCGGCCGTTCGTTGTCCCGCGTGCCCGCCGACCCCCGGCTGGCCCGCGCGCTGCTCGACGGGGCCACCGTCGTCGGCCGGCGGACCGCGGCCGAGGCCGTCGCTCTGGTCTCCGGCGACCTCCGCGCGCCCGGGGCGGACCTCACCCGACTGCTCGCGGGGCTGCGCTCCGGGCGGGAACCCGCGGCGCGGCGGTGGAAGGACGAGGCGAAGCGGCTGGAGGGGCTCGCGCGGCAGGAGGGGCCCGGCGTCGTCCCCGCCGAACCCGTCCCCGCGGGCGAGGCGGTGGGATTCGTGGTGGCGCTCGCGTTCCCCGGCTGGGTGGCGCGCCGCGTGGAGTCGAAGGCGGGGGAGAGCTACCTGCTCGCGTCCGGCACGCGCGCGGGCCTCCCGGCTGGAAGCCCGCTGGCCGGCCACGAATGGCTCGCCGTGGCCGAGGTGTCCCGCGCGCAGGGCCGCGACGCCGCCGGGACCGGCGCCGTGATCCGCGCCGCGGCCCCGCTGGAGGCCGACACCGCCGCGGCCGCCGCCGCCCATCTGCTCCACGAACGCGTGGAGGCGCGGTTCCGGCAGGGCAGGATCGCGGCACGGCGCGAACGCGTCCTCGGTGCGATCGTGCTGTCCTCGACGCCGGTGCGGCCGACGGCCGAAGAGGGGCGCGACGCCGTGGCCCGCGCCCTCGCGGAGGACGGGCTGGGCGTGATCGGATGGTCCGCAGACGCGGACGGGTTGCGGCGGCGCATGGCCCTGCTCCACCGCGAACTGGGCGACCCGTGGCCGGACGTCTCCGAACCCGCGCTGCTGGCCCGCCTCGCCGACTGGCTCGCGCCGGAACTGGAGGCGCTCGCCGGCGGGAAGCCCGCCGGTGCCGTCCGGCTGGCGGATCCGTTGCGCCGGCTGCTGCCCTGGCCCGAGGCCGCGCGGCTCGCCGAACTGGCGCCGGAACGGCTGGAGGTGCCGAGCGGTTCACGGGTGCGGATCGACTACCCGGACGTCGACGGCGACGGCAGGCCCGTGGTGGCCGTGAAGCTGCAGGAGTGCTTCGGGTGGGCGGACACGCCGCGCGTGGCGGATGGACGGGTGCCGCTGTTGTTCCACCTGCTTTCCCCGGGCGGGGCGCCGCTGGCGGTGACGGACGACCTGGCGTCGTTCTGGTCTGGGCCCTATGCGCAGGTGCGCGCCCAGATGCGCGGCCGCTATCCGAAACACCCCTGGCCGGAGGATCCGTGGACGGCGCCGGCGACGGCGCGCACCAAAAAGCGCATGTAAGCGGCCAGTGGTGTGACGCACGTCTTATGACGCATCGGTTTCATTCCGTCGGGGGCCGTGGATAGGGTCGATGTGACGGCCATCGCATGACGGGCGACACAGTGCTGTGGCGCCGACGACCAAGGGGACGCTGACCATGAACGACATCCTGACCGAGGCACTCGGTTTGCTCGCGGACACCGACGCGGAGGACAGCGGCTCCGAGGCCCGCGGCCGGCGGGCACATGCCCGCGTGCTGGCGATGATCGAGATGGCGCGCGCGGCCGACGACACCCGCCGCGAGCAGCGGATCGCCAACCTCCTGCTCCTGGCACAGTTGGACAAAAAGGACTCCGGGTGGGCGCTCAAGGAGGCCCGCCGGCTCATCGCTGAGGGCGCCGGAGCGGAGACGGCGCCGGCGAAGGCCGCAGCCTGAGTCCAGCTCCGCATGCTTTGACCCGATCCGCCCATGGGAAGGTAAGACGATGACCAACGAAATCCCCGACGCCACCGACCACGCGATGGACGCCACCGAAGGCCGCCCCGACGAGGAGCTGTCCGGATTCGTCTCCGAAGACGACCGGCCCGAGCACAACATCGCCGACGAGCAGCAGGACGCCGCGCCGGACCCGGAGACGGAGAACAATCCAGGCGGCCTGGGTGCGGCGCCCGTCTCCGCAGGCTCGCCGGACGAGGATCCCGAAACCGTGGACGACCCCGAGGACCGCCTCGACGGGACACTGCGGAACATCGACGGGCTGGCACCCGGCACCGGTGTGCCGCCGGAGGACGTCTCCGAGTACTCCGACAGCAGCGAGAACGAAGCGGGCCAGAGCGAAGCAAACCAGAACGAAGCCGGGGCCTGACCCTCCCGGCGCTCCGGTCGGCCCTCACGCCCGGCCCTACTGCCGGATGATGTGGCGCCGCCGGGCCACCGCGATGGCCGCCGTGCGGTTCTCGACGCCGAGCTTGGCGTAGATGTGTACCAGATGAGTCTTGACCGTGGCCTCCGAGACATACAGCCGCTTGGCGATCTGCCGGTTCGGCAGGCCCGTCGCGAGCAGCTCGAGCAGTTGTAGCTCCCGCGGGGTCAACGCCGGAGCCGGATTGCTGATCCGCCCCATCAGCAGCGCCGCGACCCGCGGAGCCAGTGCGGTCTGCCCCGCGGCGGCCGCCGCCACGGCCTGCCGGATCTGCTCCGGCGGCGCGTCCTTGAGCATGTAACCGCTCGCGCCGGCCTCCACGGCGGCGAGGATGTCCGCGTCGGTGTCGTACGTGGTCAGGATCAGCACGGCCGGCGCGGCCTCGAGCTTCCGGATCCTCGCCGTCGCGGCGACGCCGTCCATCCCCTCGCCCATCTGCAGGTCCATCAGCACGACGTCGACCGGCTCGCTCAACGCCATTTGGCGCTGGACCTCGGCGATCGCGGCCTCCCCGCCGCCGGCCTCGGAGGCCACGGTGACGCCCTCGAACTCCGTGAGCATGGCGCGCAACCCGGCGCGGACCACGGGGTGGTCGTCCACGATCAGGACGCGGACCACCGCGCTCACGAACCTCCCTCCACTGCCGCACCCGAGACGAGGGGGAGCCGCACGGCGACCACGGTGCCCTCGCCCGGAGCCGACTCGACGTTCAGGGTTCCGCCCAGGTAAGCGGCCCTGTCGCCCAGGGAGCGCAGGCCGAAGCCGCGCCCGTCGGTTCCGGGCGCCGCATCGGCGGCGCGGTCCGCCCCACCGCCGGGCCCGCCGAGGAACGCGGCCGGGTCGAAGCCCGCGCCGTCGTCGTACACGTCCAGCGTGACCTCGGTGCCGAGGGAGGCGAGGGTGACGACGGCGGTGCCCGCCCGGGCGTGCTCACGCACGTTGGCGAGGCTGGACTGCGCGGCGCGCAGCAGCGCGACGGCGAGCGGCGGGGGCAGCTCCGCGGGATCGCCGTCCAGCTCCAATCGACACGACAGGGGACTCCCGTGCGCGGCGGCCTGCGCCTCCGTCGCGCGGCATAGCCGGCGCAGGGCGTCCACCAACGAGGATTCCTCCAGTTGCGCCGACAAGCCGCGCACGAAACCGCGCGCCTCGGTCAGGTTGTCCGAGGCGGTCTGCCGCACCAGGGCCATCCGCTCGGCGGCCGCGGGTGCGTCGCCGTCCTCCAGCGAACGCTCCGCCGCCCGCGAAACCAGGACGATGCTGGAGAGGCCCTGGGCCAGGGTGTCGTGGATTTCCCGCGCCAGCCGTTCGCGCTCGGCCAGCACGCCGGCGTCGTGCTGGGTGGACGCCAACGCCGCGCGGGTGCGGCGCAGCTCGTCCGCCGAGCGCCGCTGGAAGTCCGCCTCCCGGTACAGGGCGCGGTAGGCGAGCCCCATCACGACGGCGAACGCGGCGCCGACCACGGGGCCGAGAACCGCGGCCAAAGGGGGGACGGGCAGGCCGCTGCCCGCCCACTGCGACGCGACGACGGCCGCCGTCATTACGGCGATCGCCGGCAGCGCCAACCGCAGCGGCAGCAGGTGCAGGTGCAGGAAAAAGAGCGGGAAGGCGAGCCAGGAGAAGTCGGGGCTTCCGGCGAGCAAGGCCGCCCAGATCAGCGTGACCACCAGGAGCCACGGGACGCCGAGGCGACGCGGATTGAACGACGACGCCCCCTCCGCGAACCGCTTTTCGACCACCGTTCCCGCGACGTACACGCCCGCCAACAACAGGGCCGCGCCGGAGAACGCGTAGCGGGCAGGTGCGCCGCCGCCGAACACCGGGCCGCCGCCGAAACCGCCCCCGAAACCACTGCCGGCGTCCGCCTCCCCGAGGTGCAGTCGGAGGATCGCCACGGCCAGCAGGACCGCGAAGCCCAGGTGCAGGGCCACCCGAAGGGTCAGCAGGATCGCGGAGACTGAGGGTGCGGAGTTCGAGGATGCGGAGTTCTGGGGTGCGGAGTCCGGCGGCGTCGCGTCCGGCAACTCGGCGGCGTCTCGGGGTTCCACGGCAGGCATTGTCCCAGCCTATGCCGCCTCGCAAGGGAGCGGATCAACCGAATGGTTGACCCCGGAACCCACCGAACGGTTCCCGAGGATCAACCGTCGGCGCGATGCCTCCGCACGCGCCCGGCGGGAGGGTTGAGGGGTAGCCCCAACTAAACCCCGACCGGAAGAAGTCCACCGTGTTCCTCGCCCTCCGCGACCTCCGATTCGCCAAGGGACGCTTCGCCCTGATGGGAAGCGTCGTCGCCCTCATCACCCTGCTCCTGGTCATGCTCTCCGGCCTCACCGCCGGACTCGGGGACCAGTCGACGTCCGCGATCGATCGGCTCGGGGCCAACGGTTCCCGCGCCGCGGCGGACCGGATCGTGTTCGGCGCCCCGGCCGGGAACGAACCCACGGCGTCGTTCACCGAAAGCCAAGTCAGTGCCGAACAAGTCGAGGCGTGGGGCGCCCGGCCCGGTGTCGCCCGCGCCGAGCCGCTCGGCATCAGCCAGAACCGCCTCCAGGGCCTGCCCGGGAACGACGGCGGCGCGGGCACCGCCAACGTCGCCGTCTTCGGCGTCGAAGCGGGAAGCCCCTTGGCCCCGCTGGAGGTCGGGGAACACGCCATGGTCCTCGGCGAATCCGTGGCCGCGGACTTGGGTTTGGAGGCCGGCGACCGAGCGACGCTCGGCGGAATCGAACTGCGGGTCGGAGGCATCGTCGAGGACCGGTGGTATTCGCACACCAGCGTCGTCTGGACGGCACTGCCCACCTGGGCCTCGCTTGCCCACCTCGGCGACCCGGATCAGCTCGGCACGGTCGCCGCGGTCACGTACGACGACGCCGGGGCCGGCGCCCCAACGGTGGACCCCGAAGCCGCGGACCTGGCCGCAAACACCGTGAGCGTAACCCGCACCGGATCCTTCCAGGCACTTGGCTCCTACAAGAGCGAGAACGGGTCGCTGCTGATGATGCAGGTCTTCCTCTACGGGATCTCGGCCCTGGTCATCGTCGCGTTCCTGACGGTGTGGACGGTCCAGCGGACCCGCGACATCGCCGTCCTCAAGGCACTCGGTGCCTCCGGCGGCTACGTCCTGCGCGACGCCCTGACCCAGGCCGCCGTCGTCCTGGTGGCCGGCGCGCTGCTTGGCGGGGCGGTCGGCGTCGGCGGTGGTTTCCTCGCCGCGCGGGCCGCGCCGTTCCTGATCGAACCGGCCACGACGCTCCTTCCCGTCGCCGGGATCGTTGCCCTGGGACTCGCGGGCGCGGCGCTCGCCGTCGGACGCGTGACCAAGGTCGACCCGCTGATCGCCCTCGGCGGCAACTAGCGTCCGGCGGCAATCGGCACCTGGCGGCAACCAGCGCCCGACGCCGACCTTCCACCATCCATCCACCACCGAAAGGCCACCATGTCCATCTCGATCATGTCCACGTCCACCCACCTGCCCGCGCTGCGGCTCGACGGCGTCACCCTCGAGTACCCGGACGGCGACGGGACCCTCAAGGCGCTCGACTCCGTCCACCTCTCCGTCGCGCCGGGCCAGCTGCTCGCGCTCGTCGGGCCGTCCGGCTCCGGCAAGTCCAGCCTGCTCGCCACCGCCGCGACCCTCGTGAGGCCCACCGTCGGCCGCGTGCTCATCGGCGGCACGGACGCCTCGACGCTCCGCGACGCCGAGCGCTCCGAGTTGCTCCGGAACAGCGTGGGGATCATTTTCCAGCAGCCGAACCTCCTGGCATCGCTCACCGCCGCCGAACAGATGGTGGTGGGCGACCACCTCCGCGGAAAGCCGCTCCGCGCGGCTCGGGCCAAGGCCGCCGAGCTGCTCGACGTCGTCGGGCTCACGGACGCGGCGAACAAGCGCCCGCACCAGCTCTCCGGCGGCCAGCGGCAGCGCGTGAACATCGCCCGCGCGCTCATGGGGTCCCCGAAGGTGCTGCTGGTCGACGAGCCGACGGCGGCGCTGGACCACGAGCGCAGCTCGTCGATCGTCCGGCTGATCCGCCGGGTGACGGACGACTTCGCCGTGGCGACCGTGATGGTCACGCACGACACCGAATTCGTCCCGCTCGCCGACTCCGTGGCGACGATGCGCGACGGCAGGCTCACCGTCCCTGTGCCGGTGCCCGCCTACGCGTAGGTCGCCGGCCGCGGGGCAAGCTCCGCTCGCGGGGCGGTTTCCGTCAGAAGGCGAACTTGTCCAGCGCGGCCAGGTACGCCTCGTGGAACGTCGGGAACTGGGCCACCTGGTCGCGCAGCAGCGAGATCGGCAACTCGGCCCGGACGGCCAGCGCGGCGTAGTGGATCCACTCGCCGGCCTGCGGCCCCACGGCCCACGCGCCGACCAGGACCTTCCGCTCCATGTCTGCCAGCAGGCCGAGGACCGCCTTCGGGTCCCGCTCGTACGTCCACGGCCGGGCCAGCGCGGCGGCGGCGTCGAGCTCCACGGACTGGACGTTCAGGCCGCGGTCGCGGGCCTGCCGCCCGGTCATCCCGACGGCGGCGATCTCCGGGATTCCGAAGACCACCCGGGGGATCCCGCCGTACGTGGCCTCGCGGTCCCGGCCCAGGATGTTCTCCGTGGCGACGCGCGCCTGGTACTTCGCGACGTGGGTGAACGGCATGACGCCGGTGACGTCGCCGACCGCCCACACGCCGTCGGCCGCCCGGCAGCGGGAGTCCACGACGACGTCGCCCTTCGTGCCCAGCTCCACGCCGAGCGACTCCAGGCCGAGGTCGGCGGTGTTCGCCTTCCGCCCCGTGGCGAAGACGACGACGTCGGCGGCGACCCTCGCGTCGCCGTCGTCCCCGAACTTCCCGGACCCGCCCGAGCGCTCCAGCTCCAGGACGCTTTCGCCGCCGTCGCGGCGCGCGCCGGAGGCCGAGGCCTCGAGGATGACGCGCACCCCCGCGTCCCGGAGGTATTCGAGGGCGAGTTCGCCGACGCGCGGCTCCTCGCGGCCGAGCAGCGCGCCGCCGCGGTGCACCAGCGTGACCTCTACACCGAAGCGCGAAAGGAACGTGGCGGTCTCGACCCCCACTGCGCTGCCGCCGACGACGATCGCGCGGGCCGGAAGCGTGGTGGCCGTGTAGGTTTCGCGGTTGGTCCACGCCGTGATGTCGTCGATGCCGGGTAGCTCCGGCAGCACGGGGACGGTGCCGGTCGCGACGACGATGTGCTTCGCGGTGAGCTCGCGGTCGCCGGCCAGGATGCGGCCCGGTCCGATCGCCCGACCGGCCTCCTTGACCACGGTGGCACCCTGGTCGGCGTAGCCATCGACCTGTTTGGTGTCGTCGAGGTGCCGGATCATGGTGTCCCGGTAGTCGCTGGCCTCTTGCCAATCCAGGGCGGCGCCGCCGACGCCGGCCGCGCGATCGGCCTCGGACCGCGCCTCCGCCGGACGCAGCAGGGTCTTGGAGGGAATGCACGCCCAATAGCCGCACTCGCCGCCGATGAGTTCGCGTTCGACGACGGCGACGTTCAGCCCGGCGTCGATCAGTTGGCTGGCGGCGACCTCGCCGCCGGGGCCCATGCCCAGGATGATCGCATCGAAATCGTGGTCCATGCGCCCACCGTCTCACGGGCGGGCGCCGGGGACTATGGGGCGGCGGAATTGGTTCCGGCGAGGCGCTCGATCACGGCGAGTCCCGCCGGGGTCCCGGGCCAGTGCCGGCGGAGCGCGTCGGGCCCGGCGGACCGAACCACCGAGCGCAGCACCAGGGCGAGCACGACGACGTCGTCCGCGTAGCCGATCACGGGCAGGAAGTCCGGCACCAGATCCAGCGGGAACAAGAGATACGCCAGCAGCAGGCCCAGCTTCACGCGGACGGACCGGGGCATGGACGGGTCCGCGGCGAGGCGGCGGATGGTGCGCAGCAGGTCCGGCAGCAGGCGTAGGGCGTCGGTCATGGCGACGGTTTCCGGGTGCCGGCGGGCGTAGGCCCACAACGCCAGCAGCAGCACCGCGTACACGGCCGCCAACCCCACGAGGACACCGACCAGCGGTTCCCACCAGTCCACCGGCTCAGCCCCCGAGGATTTCGAGCGCGTGCCTGTACTTGCCGGCCAGCCGCTCCGCCTTGACCGGGTCGCCGGCGCGCAGGACCCGGACGCGCTCCGGGTCCGTGTTGTCGGCGATGTCCGCGAGCTTGACAGCCAGGGCGACAGGGTTCGCGCGGATGGCCCGGTAGTAGTCGTCCGATCCCATTTCAGGCGTACGGGTCAACAGCACGACGGCGGTGACGACGTCCTCCGCAATGCCGGCGCGGAGGAGCTCGTCGGCGCCGATGCCGCAGTCCTCAATGGTGTCGTGCAACCAGGCGGCCGCCACCTCCGCGGGAGCCGTGAGGCGGCCGGCCACGCGCGCCGGATGGCTGATGTAGTCCGCCCCCGCGTGGTCCGTCTGGCCGCGGTGCGCGATGGTGGCTACCGCGCGGGCGGCGGCGACCTGCGGGTCGGTTTCCTCGGGGCGCATGGCGTCCTCTTCTGTGGTGTGCGGCGGGGGATGTGCAGTGGGCCGCGGCGGTGGTGCGGGTTCGGTGCCCTCGGCAAGAACGAATCTACCGGGCGGCGCCGACGCTTTGGGCACGTCCCCCGCGGCCAAAGTGTCGGGGGTGGTCCCTAGCGTGGAACCATGATGGAGACAGCGCTCGGGGCGCCCCGGCAAGACACGTTCACCCAGGCGGACCTGCGAACCCTGGAGCAACTGATGGGCGCAGTTCGAGCCGGAGGTCCCGCTTGAATGGCAGCTGGATGTCGGCGACGTGAACAGCGGCTGGCACGACCTCGAACACGTCGGCCGGATCCCGGAGCTGGTCCACCGTCTGGGCGACGGCGATTGGCTGGTGCTGCAGACCAAGGGGGACGAAGCGAACCTCCGGTACGCCCAACTCATGGGAAACGAGGGCAACGAACCCGGGACGCCGCCGGGCGACAACCAGTGGCTGACGCGCGCGGACGCCATCGACGTCGTCTCGGCATGGGCCCGCGGCGGACGTTTCCTCTCCGGCTACGGCGCCTGCCTGCACATGTACTAGTGCGGATCGGCCGGTACTAGGCTGGACGGGAAACCGGCCGCCACCTAAGGACGCACCGATGAGCCCTGTCAACGTTTACATCTCCTGCCCGGCGGGCAACTCCGTCGACGGCTTCGAACTCGACACCGAGACCGGGAAGCTGACGCCGTCCGGGCGGCAAGAGGGGCAGACATCGGTCGGGTCGGTGGCCCAGGACCGGGCACGGGGGCTGCTGTACGCCGGCCTGAACCAGGACGCCGCCGCGGTCGCGAGCCTGCGCGTGGGCAGCGGAGGGGGGCTCGCGGCCATCGGTACGGCACCGCTCCACGCCCGCACCGCCTACCTCTCCGTGGATCCGCACGGCCGGTGGCTCTTCAACGCCTCCTACCACGACGACGTCGTGCTGGCCCTGCCGCTGGACGCGGACGGCGCGCCGGGCGACAGAGCCCCCGTGCGGATGACCCCGGGCGGCAAGGCGCACTGTGTGCTCCCCAGCCCGGACGGGGCGTTCGTCTACGCGACGTCGCTGGGGGACGACCGGATCGTCTGGTACCGCGCCGAGGAGGCCTTCGAGGAGGCCGGCCACGTCGACTCGGCACCGGGCTCGGGCCCGCGCCACCTTCGGTTTTCCGCCTCCGGAGACGTCGTCTACGCCCTCCACGAGATGACCGGAACCGTGGCCGTGTACACCCGCGACGCCGGCACGGGCGCGCTCGAGGAGATCCAAGTGGTCGGCTCCGTCCCCGGGGAACTGGGGCTGATTCCCGGCCACGCGCGCGGCTCGGGACGCCCCGACCCGGGCCCGGATGCGATCTGGTGCTCGGACGTCCAGCTGGGCGCCGGCGGCCGGTACCTGTTCACCACGGAGCGCTCTTCCAGCACGGTGACGACGTTCGCGGTGGACCCCGATAACGGAACGCTCACCTTCCTGCGGACCACGGACACGGAGACGCAACCGCGTGGAGCCGGCGTCGATCCGTCCGGTTCCTTCTTGTTGGTGTGTGGCCAGCGATCCGACCACGTCAGCGTGTACCGGATCGGCGAAGACGGGCTACTGGAGAGCACGGACCGCGCGTCCACGGCCGAAGGGCCGATGTGGATTGAGACGCTGGAGCCCGTGGCCACCCCCTAGCGGCGGGGCCGCGCCACGCGGCCATCGGCCTCCGTCTGCTCGGCCGCCACCCTACTTCTGTTCGACGGGGGCCTCGCCCTCCGGCAGAACGGGGTGCCCGTCGTGTTGCGGATGCTTCGGGTGGGCGGCTTCCTGTTCCTTGAGGTGCTTCTCGAGCTTTTCCTCGGTGTCGTGCCGACGCTGCGACAAGTTGCGCAGGTCGCTGTTTCCCAGTTCGAAATCGTTGTTCTTGCGCGCGGGCGACGCGCGTTTGCTTCCACGGCTCGTGCCGGCATCGTTTTCGTTACTCATGAACTCATCGTTGCATCATGGGGCCGGTCGGGAAAGGGATAACCGGACGCTGTTCACCGGAGCGTCAGGGACCGTTCAGACGCGACCGGAATCCGCGCCGCCGACCCGTGAACCCGTAGCCGGTGGTGCCCTTCGGCTTGTAGATCGACAAACCAAACGCCACAATCAGCGCCGCCACGCCGGCGCCCGCGTGACCAGCGCGGCCATGACAACGAGGAACAGGGCGAGGGAGACCTTCACCCACCGGGGCGACGGCCGACGTCGTTCCGGGCCCGCCGCGTGGTCCTGAAAAGATTTTCACCCGGATCCAATCCGATCCCGGACCCGCTCCGAACTCACCTCGACAGCCCGCACCGACAGGTCGGGAAACAGGCGGCCCCCGGGCCGAGGCATTAGGAGAAACACCATGAAGCGCATGAACAGCAAGTTCGCAAAGGCACTCGGTGTGGTCGCGGTTGCGTCCCTTGGACTCACGGCCTGCGCCGGAGGAACCGAAACCGCCCCGGAAGAGCCGGCATCCTCGGCTCCGGCCAGCTCGTCGGCCGCCGCCACCTCGGCTCCGGCCTCGGAGAGCGCGGCCATGGATCCCGCGGCCAACCTCGTCGGCCCCGGCTGCGAAGGCTACGCCGAGCAGGTTCCGGACGGCGAAGGCTCCGTCGCCGGCATGGCGCAGGACCCGGTAGCGGTTGCCGCATCCAACAACCCGCTGCTGACCACCCTGACAGCGGCCGTCTCCGGAGAGCTGAACCCGGACGTCGACCTGGTTGACACCCTCAACAGCGACGAATTCACGGTCTTCGCCCCGGTCGACGACGCATTCGCCGCCATCCCCGAGGCCGACCTGACGGCCGCCGTCGAGGACGCCGACACGCTCTCCTCGATCCTCACTTACCACGTGATCCCCGGCCAGCTGACCCCCGACGAGGTTGTCGGAATGCAGACCTCGGTCCAGGGAGCCGACGTCGAGATCACCGGCAGCGGCGACGAACTGATGGTCAACGGAGCCAGCGTCATCTGCGGCGGCGTCCAGACCGCCAACGCCACGGTGTACCTCATCGACACCGTCCTGATGCCGCCGGCCGAGTAGTAGCCGACAGCAATGGTCAGCGGGGCCGGCACGGAGGAACGAACGTCCTTCGGGCCGGCCCCGCTGCATGGGGCCCGCGGGCGGCACGGGGCCGCGGCGACACCCGGCAGGGTGTGCGGCAGCGCCGTCGTTCGTGAGACTCTAGACTCCATGCGAATGTCATGGCTCCGCGTCGCGGACGCGGAATCCCCGCCCACGCAGGAAGACCTGCTCCGAGGAGTCGCCAACGGCGACGAATCGGCTTTCGAGGCACTGTACGACGACGTCTCGCCGATCGTCTTCGGCCTGGTCCGCAAGGTCCTCCGGGACGAGGCGCAGAGCGAGGAAGTCACGCAGGAGGTCTTCGTGGAGGTGTGGGAGCAGGCCGGGCGATTCGACCCGGCCCGCGGCAAGGCCGTCTCCTGGATCTGCACGCTGGCCCACCGCCGCGCGATCGACCGCGTCAGGGCCAGCCAGGCCAGCCGCGAGCGGGACATGCGCCAGGGCATCAAGGAGTTCCAGGAGTCCTACGACGACGTCCAGGACACCGTGGAGCTCCGGGCCGACGGCGAACGGGTCAACAAGGCGCTGGAAACACTCAGCGAGGCACAGCGGGAGGCGATCCGGCTGGCCTACTACGGCGGATACTCGCACAGCGAGGTCGCCGGACTGCTGCAGGTTCCGGTGGGCACGGTGAAAACGCGAATACGCGACGGAATGATCAAACTTCGAGACACGTTGGGAGCGGCCTGATGGAAAACGACCAGAAAAACCTGACTGGCGCCTACGCACTCAATGCGCTCGACAAGGAAGAACGCGAGGCCTTCGAGGCGCACGCCGCAGAATCGCGTGAGGTCCGCGAGGAGGCCGAAAGCTTCGAGGAAACCGCCGCGATGCTGGCCCTCGGCGTGGAACCGGTGGCACCGCCGCAGCGAGTCAAGGACAACGTGATGGCCGCGATTCGCGCCAAGCGGCAGGCCGAGTCGGACGACACCGGCACCCACGACGCCGGCACACACGGCGCCGGGGCGCAGGGCGTCGAGCAGCACGCGCCGACCCGGCCCCCTTCCGGCGTCAATCCCGCGGCCCCGGCGAACCCCGCGACCGGCGGCAACGTCGTGGACTTCGGTGCCGAGCGCGAGCGCCGTTCCGCGAACCCGCGGACCGTGCGCTGGCTGTCGGCCGCCGCGGGCGTGCTGCTGGTCGCCACCGGCGGACTGGCCGGCGTCGTCGCAACACAGAACTCCGAACAGGACCGCCTGCAGGAGCAGTTGGCCGCCGTCAGCGGCGACAACGAGGAGCTCTCACGCCTGTTCGCGGCCTCCGACCTGAAGAGCGCCAGCCAACAGATGGAGGGCGGCGCCGTCGTCAACCTGGCCTACGCGCCCTCGGCGGGCATGATGGCCGTGTCCGCCCACGGGCTCCCGGAGTTGCCGGCGGACAAGGCCTACGAGCTGTGGCTGATTTCGCCGAACGGCGCGACGCCGGCAGGCCTCCTGGGCATTGAGGCGACCGCAGCCGGCGAAATGCGGATGGTCACCGGGGAAATGGCCGGGGTGACCCACTTCGGGATCACAGTCGAACCCTCCACGGGATCGCCCGAGCCGACCACGGAACCCATCATGTTGCAGGAGCTGTAGCCCGCGACCTGCGCTTTCGCGAAAACAAACACAAGAAGCCCCGATCGGATCCAATCCGTTCGGGGCTTCGCTCCGAAGTGACTATGTACCTATTGGGCGGCACCACCGTCCGGCATCGCACCGAAGGAGAAACTCACATGGCTACCACCCATACCCAGAAACGACACCGCACTCCGGTCCAGTTGGCCGCGCTCGCGGTCGGCGCCGCGTTCCTGCTCGTCGGAATCCTCGGCTTCGTCCCGGGAATCACCACGAACATCGGCGAGCTCACGTTCGCAGGGCACGACTCCGGCGCCATGCTGCTGGGCATCTTCCAGGTCTCCGTGCTCCACAACGCCGTCCACCTGCTCTTCGGCGTCGCCGGCCTGATGCTTTCGCGCTCCGCGGCCTCCTCGAAGCAGTTCCTGGTCTTCGGCGGCGTCATCTACCTGGTGCTGTGGATCTACGGCATGGTCATCGGGATGGAATCGCCGGCCAACTTCGTCCCGCTGAACACCGCGGACAACTGGCTGCACTTCGTCCTGGGCGCCGCCATGCTGGCCCTGGGGCTCGTGCTTCCGCACAAGCGCACGCGCGCATAGTCGTTCCCCGTCGGCGTCATGCGCCGCGGGCGGGGAACCGGGGGAACAGCGGGGGAGCCAGCGCGGTCGCGCTGCCTCCCCCGTCTGCGTGCTGCGTTGTGACGGGCGCGCGGCTGCGGGGCGCGCCTACCATGGAGGCAGGGAACGGCAATCCGTTGGGCGCCTCCGTTCCGAACCCAAGGTGTCGACGACAGGCCCGGGCTACGGGCGGCAGCGGCACAACGGAAGGCTCCACCATGAACACCGACACCACACCGAGGCGGATTCTCCGCGGCGCCCGCGGTTCGTGGCCGTTCGCGGCCGCCGGGGTCGCCTCCGCGGCCGTCCTGTTCGCCGCAGCCGAACTCGTTTCCGCGTTCTTCGCGACCGCCTCCTCGCCCGTGGTCGCCATGGGCGCCGTGTTCATCGACATCACCCCGCCGTGGCTCAAGGACTTCGCCATCGCGACGTTCGGCACCAACGACAAGCTTGCGCTGTTCATTTCGATCGGCGTCGTGGCCGCGCTGGTCGCCGGCGTGACCGGCGTCGTGGCCCGCCGCAGCTTCCGGGCCGCCGCGCTGATCATCGTCGGCCTCGGCGTCGCGATCTCCCTCGCCGTGCTTTCCCGCCCGGCCACCGGACCGCTGGACCTGGTGCCCACGATCGCCGGCGTCGTCGCGGGACTCGCCGCCCTCCGGTTCCTCCTGGCGCGCGCCACCGCCTACAAGCCCGCCCGGACCACCCCCACACGGACCACACCCACCCAAGCAGACCCCGCCCAGCACGACGCCGGAGCCTCTTCCCGCGCGCCGTCCGGCAGCCCGCGCCGCGGGTTCCTGGCCGCCACCGGCGTCGTCGCGGTGGGTGCGGCCGCCATGGCCGCCAGCGGCCGGGCCCTGTCCGGCGCCCGCAACGCCGCCGGGGCGACCCGCGAGGCGCTGCGGCTCCCGGCGCCGCGCACCGACGTCGAACCCTTGCCCGACGGCGTCGCCGTCGAGATCCCCGGCATGCCCGAGTTCGTGACGCCGAACGCCGACTTCTACCGGATCGACACCGCCCTCGCCGTCCCCCGGATCGAACCGGCGGACTGGGAACTGCGCGTCCACGGCATGGTCGAGGAGGAATTCACCCTGACGTTCGACGAGCTGCTGGCCATGGAGCTCGACGAAACGTACGTGACCCTGACCTGCGTGTCCAACCCGGTCGGCGGGGACCTCGTCGGCAACGCCAAGTGGCTCGGCTACCCGCTGCGCAAGGTCCTGGAGCGCGCCCGCCCCACCGACGGCGCGGACATGGTCCTGTCCACCAGCATCGACGGCTTCAGCGCCTCGACGCCGCTCGAGGTCCTGACGGACGACCGCGACGCCATCCTCGCCGTCGGAATGAACGACGAGCCGCTGCCGCTGGAGCACGGCTTCCCGGTGCGGATGGTGGTCCCGGGACTGTACGGCTACGTCTCGGCCACCAAGTGGGTGGTGGATCTGGAGGTCACGCGCTTCGAGGACAAGATGGCCTACTGGACCACCCGCGGGTGGGACGAGCGCGGACCCATCAAGCTGGCCACCCGCGTGGACGTGCCCCGCTCCTTCGCCCGCGTGCCGGCGGGAACCGTGGCGATCGGCGGGACCGCCTGGGCGCAGCAGCGCGGCATCGACGCCGTCCAGGTGCGCCTCGACGACGGCGAGTGGAACGAGGCCACGCTGGCCGCGGAGGCGACCGTGGACACGTGGCGCCAGTGGTCCTACCAGTGGGAGGACGCGACGCCAGGCCTGCACACGGTCACCGTCCGCGCCGTCGACCGCAACGGAGAGGTCCAGACCGAGGACCGCGCGGATCCGGTGCCCAACGGAGCCAGCGGCTGGCACCGGATCCAGTTCACCGTCGAGTAGGCGTTCACAGCGGGCCCCGGCGTTGCTACGGTGGGCGCTGGCGGAGGCAGTAGCTCTCTCCGCCGACGCTTCCCACGCAGGAGGACACCGTGCCCACCGTCGGATTCCACGCCTCGCACGAGCAGATCGGGCCCGCGCAACTGCTGGAGGACGTGCGGCTGGCGGAAGCGGCGGGGTTCGGGGCGGCCATGTGCTCAGACCACCTCCACCCGTGGAGCGAGGCCCAGGGGCACTCCGGAAACGCGTGGGCCTGGCTCGGCGCGGCACTGGCCTCGACCGGGCTGCGTTTCGGGACGGTCACCGCCCCGGGCCAGCGCTACCACCCGGCCATCACGGCCCAGGCCGCCGCCACCCTGGCGGTCATGTTCCCCGGGCGCTTCTGGATGGCCACCGGAACGGGGGAGAACCTCAACGAATCCGTCACCGGCGACCCCTGGCCGCCCAAGGACGTGCGCCAGGACCGCCTCGAGGAGTGCGTCGACGTGATGCGCCGGCTCTTCGCCGGCGGGGAGGTCACGCACCGCGGCCTGGTGACGGTTGAATCCGCGCGGCTCTGGGACGTCCCGGCGACCCCGCCGCCGATGTTGGTTCCCGCGGTCAGCACCGCGACGGCGGCCCGCGGGGCGGCGTGGGCGGACGGGCTGATCACCATCAACCAGCCGGTGGGGAAGCTCCGGGACATCCTCGAGTCCTACCGCGGGGCGGGCGGGACCGGCCCGGCGTGCCTGCAGGTGCACCTGTGCTGGGCGCCCACCGAGCGGGAGGCCGAGGGCATCGCCATGGACCAGTGGCGCGCCAACGTGGTGTCGCCGCCGGTGACGTGGGACCTGCCGACCACAGCGCACTTCGACTCGCTGGCCACGCGGACGACGCCGGACGACGTCCGCTCCGGCGTGCTGGTTTCGGCCGACCTCGGCGAGCACGCGGAGAAGCTGGCCGAACTCGCGGCCGTGGGTTTCGACGAGATCTACCTGCACCACGTGGGAACCGAACAGGCGCCGTTCATCCGGGCCTTCGGCGAGCACGTCCTGCCCCGACTGAAGGACACCCCGTGAAGCTCACCGACACGTCCGACCTGTGGTGGAAGACCGCCGTCATCTACTGCGCCGACGTCGAAAGGTTCCTCGACACGGACGGCAACGGGATCGGGGACCTCCAGGGGCTGGGCCGGCGGATCGACTATCTCGCCGAGCTGGGGGTCACCTGCCTGTGGCTGATGCCGTTCTATCCCACGCCCAACCGCGACGACGGCTACGACATCACGGACTTCTACGGCGTCGACCCCCGGCTGGGCAGCCTCGGGGACCTGACGGAGGTGCTGCGCACGGCGAAGAACCGCGGCATCCGCGTCATCGCGGATCTGGTGGTCAACCACACCTCCAACCAGCACCCGTGGTTCGTCGAGGCGCGCTCCAACCCGGACAGCGACGAGCACGACTACTACGTGTGGCGCACCGACAAGCCCGGGGACACGTCGGAGATGGTGGTGTTTCCCGGTCAGCAGAAGGGGATCTGGACCAAGGACCGCAAGGCCGGAAAGTGGTACCTTCACCGCTTCTACCGGCACCAGCCCGACCTCAACCTCGGGAACACCGCCGTCCGCGACGAGATCGCCAAGGTCGTCGGCTTCTGGCTGCGTCTCGGGTTCGACGGGTTCCGCGTGGACGCCGTGCCCCAGCTGCTCACCGTTGGGCTGCGCGACGAGCTCGAGGACGAGGGGATGTCCGAGCCGCACGAGGTCCTGCGCGACCTGCGCGCGTTCATGGGACGGCGCAACGGCGACGCCGTGCTCCTGGGCGAGGTCAACCTCCCGTACAAGGAGCAGCTCGCGCTCTTCGGCAGCCCCGGCGCCCCCGAGCTCGACCTGATCTTCGATTTCGTGGCGATGCAGAACCTGTACCTTTCACTGGCGAGGAACGACGCCGGACCCCTCTCCGCGGCGCTGAAGGCGCGCCCTGAGATTCCGCGGGAGTCCCAGTGGGCGGTCTTCGTGCGCAACCACGACGAGCTCACCCTCGACCAGCTCACGGAGTCCGAACGGCACGAGGTTTTCGCGGCGTTCGGCCCCGAGCCCCGGCACCAGGTCTTCGACCGGGGGCTCCGCCGAAGGCTGCCGCCTATGCTGGACGGCGACGGGGACCGGCTGCGGATGGTGTACTCGCTGATGTTCTCCCTCCCCGGAACGCCCGCGCTCTACTACGGCGAGGAGATCGGGATGGCCGAAAACGCCGAGATCGAGGGCCGGATGGCGGTGCGCACCCCGATGCAGTGGACGCCCGCCGAGGGCGGCGGATTCTCCACGGCGCCGCCCGGGGACTACACCGCGCCGATGGTGGAGGGGAAATTCGGTCCCGACCGCGTCAACGTCGAAGACGCGCGGAACGACCCCGACTCGCTCTTCCACTTCTTCCGGAACATGATCCACCTCTACCGGCGGTGCCCCGAACTGGGGTGGGGCACCGCCGAAGTACTGCAGCAGCCCAGGGCCGCGGTCCTCGCACACGTGTCCCGCACGCCCGATTCGTATCTGCTCGCCGTGCACAACCTTTCGCCGGATAAGGTGTCGACGTCGTTCAAGCTCCCCGGGGGCCTGGAGGGGGACCTGCTGGCCCGCCTTCTGGGCAGTGGGCTTCCCGACGGGGGACTGGTGGTGGGGAAGGACAGCGTCGTCGACCTCGAGATCGGACCCTGGGGCTACGCCTGGTTCAAGCCGTCCACCGACGGGCTGGAGTGAAAGCACTCCGGTGTTTTAAAGCCCGAAGGGCGGTGCCCCGGTCCACTGACCGGAACACCGCCCTCGAGAGCGGAAGCGGCGGCCTAGAGGTGGCGGCCGTCCCCGCCCGCGGCGCCGTCCCAGCTCTCGGAACCTTCACCGGCAGTGGTACCGCCGCCCGTCGAGTCGCCGGTGGATCCGCCACCGGCGGAACCCACGTTCGACTTTGCCTCCTTGGCCCGATCGGCGACGTCGTGCGCGCCGGTCCGGGCCTCTCCCTTGACCTTGTCGGCTGAGTCCGTGGCGGTCGACTTCACCGATTCGGCGGCCTGTCGCGCCGGCTCCTTAAGGTCCTCGGCCACCTCCTTGGCGACGTTGGACACCTCCTCCTTCAGCGGCTCCGCCTTCTGCTTCAAGGCCGCGGCGGCCTCCCGCTCCTTCTGGCTGGCGGGAACCAGCGATGCCGCCAGCATTCCCGCGCCGAAGGCGATCAGCCCGGCGGCCAAGGGGTTGCCCTTGGTCTGCTGGATGACCTGCTGCGGGGCGTCCTGCACCGCGCGTCCGGCGTCGTGCATCGAGCCGTGCACCGAATCGTTGGCGCTGTGCAACTTGTCCGACGTCGTGCCCTTGGCGCTGTCCGCGCTGCCCATCACGGAGTCGCGGACCTTGCTCACGGCCCCGCGCACCTTGTCCGTCTGGCGGTGGGCGATCGAGGACGGGCTGACCTTGTCGGACAGCGCGTCGACGTCGTAGCTGACTTCCCGGCGGGTGCGTTCGATGTCCGCGCGGATCTCATCTGGTGTCTGGCTCATGGCGTGGTCTCACCTGGTTTCATCGTTGGGGGGATTTCCTTGACGGTGGCCGTCGTTTGGGGGAGGCCCTTGACTGCCTTCAGCTGCTTCTTGCCCACGGCGGCGAGCACCGCGGCGGCGATGCCCCACAGGGCCGCGACGATCAGCGCGGACCAGCCGAGGTGCATCAGCGAACCCAACGCCCACATCAGGGCGAGGGAGAGGAACGACAGGACGAAGATCGCCGCGACCCCCGCCCCGGCGAGCATCCCGGCGCCCTTTCCGGCGGTGGTCGCCGACTCCTTCATCTCGGCCTTGGCCAGATCGACTTCCTGGCGCATCAGCGTGGACAGGTCGCGCGTCAGCTCCCCGAACAGCTCACCCAGAGAGGAGTTTTCCGCGCGCTCGGTGGGTGGAACGGGGGGGACACCGGTGGTCGGCGTGCCCTGTTGGTAGTCGCTCATGGCCGCGGGTACCCCCGATCCGGGTCCGCCGGCAGGTCCACCGGGAAACGATCCGCCTCCCCGACGTCGGTCCCGGACTGCGCGCCGGTCACGGTCGGGGACTCGAAGCCGGTGTCCTTGGCGCCGTAGGTTTCCGCCGGCGGGTACGTATCCGCGGGTGGGCGGACCGGTTCCGGCGGCGTGTTCACACCCGAGTACGACGCCGGCGAACCCGACGTACCGCCGGAGGCGCCGCCGTCGTTCGAGTCCGGTCCGGTCATGCCGCGTGCCAAGCGCCCGGCCAGCAGGCCGGCTCCGGCCGCCACCGCAAGGAACACGCCGGGACGGCGCCGCGCGAAGCCCCTGACGTCATCGAGCAGCGATCCGGGGTCGCGGCCGTCGAGCCACTCGGCGGCGTCGCCGGCCTTCCCCGCGGCCTGGCCCACCAGCGAACTCGCGGTGCCGCCAGCCTGCGAACCGTCGGCCATGCTCCGAAGCTCGTCGCTGATGGCCCGGAGCCCCTGCGCGGCGCGCTGCTGCTGCGCGCCGGCCTGGGACTTGAGGTCCGAGCCGAGCTCGCCGACGAGGTTGCGCGCCTGCTCCTTGGCTTCCTGGGCCACCTTGCCGGCCTCCTCCTTCGCCGTGTGGCCGACCTGCTTTGCGGTCTCCGCGCCTTCGTGGCCCACCTGGCGGGCCTCGTCCTTGGCTGCGCTCTTCGTGTCCTGGCCGCCGGACGAGCCAGTGCCACCGGACGTGCCCGTACCGGCCGCGGACGGTGCGCCCTGGACGCCGTGGTTGGTCAGGGGTCCGGCCGGCGGCTCGGTGAAGGGATCGTCGGGGACAACGGCTGCCGACTCCAGCGGATCGGTGCCGCCTGTCGTCGTTGTGGGGCGGGACGGGTCCCGCGAAAAATCCTGTGTGCTCATGGTGCTGTCTCCAATGGGTCGGTTTTATCTCGGGGGTGTACGAGCAAGCCCTGACGTGCATCCCACGAAGCGGTTACCCGCCCGTGTCGACGCCCTGGATCCTGGGGCCGAAATTCATGGGTTCTCCTCTTTCTTTCCGGCGGCTCCAACCCCGGGCGGGGTCGGGACGCTCGGAAAACATCAGTGGTACAACGTCCGACGCTGGAGAGCTAAGCACGCCGATACGGGCTCTGCAATACCAAGAACGCAGGTCTTGACGCAGGTGGGGTGGGCCTGTCTACGGTGGGCGAACCGGCACTGCTCGCCGCCTTCTGGCGTGGGCCAGCGTCGGTTTGGCACAGAGCGACATCCCGCAAATGTTCCCCTGGGGGAACGGAAAACGAGGAGGATCACGTGGCCTTTGTTGAAGAGGAAATCAGCGTCGACGTACCGGTGAACACCGCATACAACCAGTGGACGCAGTTCGAGTCCTTTCCGGAATTCATGGGTGGGGTGGAGAGCGTCACGCAACTGGACGAGACCACGAACCACTGGGTGACCAAGATCGGCGGCGTGGAACGGGAATTCGACACCCGCATCGTCGAGCAGGAACCGGACCGCGTGGTCGCCTGGGAGAGCGTCGAGGGGAAGGGCCATGCCGGCGTCGTGCGTTTCGAGGCCCTCGGCGGCGGAAACGATCCCTACCGCGAGCCCGACGCAGGAACCGCGCCGGTTGCGCCCGCCGCGGAACTTGCCCCGGATCTGAGCACCGGCCTCCAGCCCGTCCCCGCCACGGCAGGCACTCCCGAAACGGGCGCGAACCCGGCGGGCGAGGCGCGCGAGCGGACCCGGGTCTCCGTGCGGATCACGTGGGACGACGAGACCGTGGTCGAAAAGGTGGGACAGGCCCTGCACATCGACTCCATGCAGGTGAAGTCGGACCTCAAGAACTTCAAGAAGTTCATCGAATCCCGTGGCGGCGAAACCGGAGGCTGGCGCGGCCACGTCGACGGCTCGACATTCGACGGCGGTCCGACCCGGTCCGTCTAGGGGCGCCGCCCGGCAACCGGGGTCAGGCGATACCGAGGCTCCCGCGCTCCGCGCACGGGAGCCTCGCCGCGTCGTGAACCGACGTGTCGGAAACATCTCCCGTGCAGGCCGGTGCAGCCGCGCCCAGCGGCCCGTCGCCGTTGTCCTTGGCACCGTCCTCCGTCGCCCGGACGACCTTCAACGCCGCGGCCACGGAGTTCGTCATGCCCCACTTGGCGTAGCCGGTCGCAACCAGGACCGTTTCGGTGCGCCGCGAGGGATTGGGGACGGGGCCGGCGACGGGGAAACCGCGCACCGGGTTGTACTCCTCGGCGGACCACGCGTGCGTGCGGACCATCCCCGGGAACGCCCGGTTGGTCCAGTCCTCGATCTCCGCACAAATCCTTCCCGCGTCCCGGTCGCGGCCCCGCCGCACGTTGCCGCCGCCGACGATCAGCCGTTCGATCCCGTCTCCCGGCATCGCCGTCCGCAACGACCGCGACGGGCCGTCGACGGACACGAGCATGTCCTTGGGGTAGGACGCCGCCGCGGGGTCCGTGGCATGAAAGGCCGCCGCATGGGCCCGTCCGGTGCGTCCGGCGGTGGCCAGGGCGGGCCACGCCGTCCCGCCGGGCGCTGCGGTTTTGGCGGCGACGACGACGCGGCGCGCGAGCACCGTGCGCGTCTTGGGCATGCCGGGGGAGCGTGGCTCCTGCGTGGGCTCCAGAACCAGGGATGCGACCGGTCCCGAGGCAACGCCGAGCAACCGCGTGCCGGTGACGACCATCCCTTCGAGCCTGCGCACTTCGTCCACGGCCGCGGCCAGGAAGTCCATGGGGTCGAATTGGTATTGGTCCGGCAACGCGATCCCGCCGGCGAAACAGAACGGCAGGTCGACGTCGCCCGGGCCGAGCCGCTGGGGGGCGAGACCCGCGTCCCCTAGCGCGCGGAAGTCGTCCTCAAGGCCATCGAGGCCCTGGCCCGTCTGGGAGAAGGAAACCGCGCGACGCCGCTGCAGTTCGACGCCGCTCTCCTCGCAAAAGCGAGCCAGCCAGTCGATGGCCTCCAGGTTCGCCTTCAGGAAGGACGCCGCCGTGGCGCGGCCATGGCGCCGGACGATGCGGCCCAGCCGGTTCCCGTGCAGGACCGTGACCTGGCCGGTGGCATTGCCGGTGGTGCCCGCGCCGAGGTAGCGCGGTTCCACGACGAGCGTGCGGTGGCCGGCGCGGGAAAGCGCGACGGCGGTCGTCAGCCCGGTCATGCCGGCACCGACGACGACGGCGTCGAAGAATTCGTTGTCCAGCCCGAACGTGGGATCTCCCGCGATGGGTTCGCGCCCGGCGAGCCAGAGGGACGGGTTCACGACCGTTCCTTGGGTGCTTTCCCGAACTTGGAGAGCTTGTGCGAACCGTCGCACAGGGGCTTGATGGCGGATGCGCCGCAGCGGCAGAGCGCGACCGTTTCTCGGTGGTTCTCGATCGGATTCCCGTCGCCATCGAGCAGCTCCACCGGGCCGCGCACCAGCAGCGGACCCCGCGGGCAGACCATAATCGAAGCAGGTTCCTGGCGGGCCGTCATCAGGCGGCCTCCAAGGCGGGCAGGGGAAGCCGGAGCGAGGTGCCGCCCACGGCCCACGCCTCCATCTGCCACGTCCCGACGAGTTCGTCGAGCAGGCACACCGTCGCCGCCCCGAAGAAGACGTCGCTGGCGAGGCGCGGGTCCTCCTCGATGAGGCCCCCCGCGAGGTCGCGTCCGGCGATCTGTTCGTGGACGGCGTCGGCCTCGACGTGCTCGTCGAAATAGTCGGTGACGGGAGAACCGAAGCCGAGTCGGCGGAAACCGCGCGCGTACTTCGCGTTGGGGATGGAGGAGGTCATCTCGTAGATCGCCAGATGCCCGGCGATCGCCCCGCGCAGCCTCCGCTGCAACCCGAAGAGCGACATGGCGTTGACCGAGGCCAGCGTAATGGCAGGGATGAAATCGAGGTAGGCGCCGAAGTCGCTGCGCAACCCGAGTCCCTGCATGGTGCGGGCAAACAACTGGGAGTGCATCTGGCCCGGCCGGCCGCCGCCGTATTCGTCGGCCTGGATCTCCACCATCGCCGATTTCGCGCGGCCGGAGAGCCGGGGGATGGCCCACGTGTGTGGATCCGCCTCCTTGAGCTGGTAGGCGGACTTGTGGACCAGGAACTCGCGGAGCTGGGGGACGTCCGCGTGGCGGGCAACGTAGTCGGAGACGGAGGGTCCCCCGCCGGCGGCAGCCATTGCGAACAGGCGGTCGGCCACATCCTGGGCTCCGCGTGGCAGACGTTCCTGGGCGGACACGCCGTCCCGCAGCCGGCCCTCGAAGGCCTCCTCGAGCCGGGCCCGGGCGGCAAGCAGCGGGGGGTGCCACTCCCAGCGGTCGTTGACGTCGTCGATGCCCGAATAGTGCAGCTCGTAGAGGCACAGCAGCGCCAGTTGCGCGTCGTCGTCGTACAGGATGTCCCCGTGCGCACGGAGGGACCGGTCAAGGGCCGCGTCCAGGTGCGGAAGGGGATCCGCTAAGTCGTTGCGCCCCAACGCATCGAAGAGCGCTCGCGTCATGGGACCTCGGGTGGCGGGTAGCTGCATGGGGTCTCCTTCGTCGAGTCGGTGGCGGACGCGCCGGCGGTGACGAACGGCTCCCGCGTCGGCGCCGGGTGCGCGCCCCCGAAAACCAGGTCGGCGCCGTTAGAAACGGAGGACCGGGTGCCCCGGGGGGCTGGCCCACCATTGCATGCGTCCATGTCAAAGTAAACACTTGTGCACGCCCGTCCTCGGTACGGGATTCCGGGTGTGCGCAGGTCCCGCGGGTTCGCGCGGGACACCGTTTTTACAGTGTAAACTTCGGCGTGCCGCCGCGTCCACACACCGGGCCGCGCACGCAAGTCTTCACACCCGCTCCCCCGGATGTTTGACTGCCCACGGGCCGGCCCGTCCATGGCCGGCCGGGGACGGAGCGATGGCCCACCCACGGCATTGAGCCCGCCCACGCAACCGAACCGGGAGGACCCCATGAAGGCACTCGTTTGGCAAGGCAAGCGCAGCATCGGCTACGAGGACGTACCGGATCCGGCGATCACCGAACCGGGAGACGCGATCGTGCGCATCACCTCGACGGCGATCTGCGGCTCCGATCTCCACCTCTACGAGCTGATGGGTCCCTACATGAACGCGGGCGACGTCCTGGGCCACGAGCCCATGGGAATCGTCGAGGAGGTCGGCGCCGGCGTCACCCGCCTGAAGGTGGGCGACCGCGTGGTGATCCCCTTCAACATCTCTTGCGGGCACTGCTGGATGTGCGAACGCGGGCTCCAGTCCCAATGCGAGACCACCCAGGTCCGCGCCAAGGGCAAGGGCGCGGCCCTCTTCGGTTTCTCGGAGCTGTACGGCAGCGTCCCCGGCGGCCAGGCGGAGCTCCTGCGGGTGCCCCACGCCGACTACGGGGCCGTGGTGGTGGGCACTGAACTGCCCGACCACCGGTACCTCTTCCTCTCCGACATCCTGCCGACGGCCTGGCAGGGAGTCGACTACGCCAACGTGCCCGAGGGCGGGACACTCGCCGTCTTCGGCCTCGGCCCGGTCGGCCAGCTCGCCGCCCGCATCGGCAAGCACCGCGGCTACCGCGTCATCGCCGTCGACCCGGTGCGGGAGCGCCGGGACATGGCCGCGCGCCACGGCATCGAGACGTTGGACTTCACCAAGGACGTCGCCGGGGAGCTGCAGGAGGCGACCCGGCGCGGGCCCGACGGCGTGCTCGACGCCGTCGGCATGGAGGCCCACGGCTCGCCGACGGCCACCATCCTGCAACAGGCCACCGGACTGCTTCCGGACAAGGTCGCCCAGCTCGCCATGGAAACGGCGTCGGTGGACCGGACCGCGGTCCTGCACACCGCCATCAAGGCCGTGCGCCGCGGCGGGACGCTCTCGGTGACCGGGGTCTACAGCGGACAGGCGACACCGATGCCGCTGCTGGACCTGTTCGACAAGCAGATCGAAATCCGGCAGGGGCAGTGCAACGTGCGGCGTTGGACCGACACCCTGCTGCCCTTGGCGGAGGACCCCGCGGACCCGTTGGGTCTCGACGACCTGGTGACGCACACCGCCGGGCTGGACCGGGGTCCGGAGCTCTACGCGACGTTCCAGAAGAAGCAGGATGGCTGCGTCAAGGTGGTGCTCCGGCCCTAGTCAACGTCGCCGCGCCCGTATTCGGCGAAACTGTGGTCAAACGGCGGCTGTCGTTCTAGGGTCACCAGTAGGGCTGAAGGCGAAACCAGGATGCCGCCGGCCTTTTCGCGAAGATGTGGAGGCCTGTGCCAATGCCGATTCAATCCAGACCACCCGAGGCGAGCGGCCGGGGGCGGAAGACCGCGGCCGCGGCCATGGCCATGGCCGGCCTGCTTCTGGCGGGATGCGCCCCCGCGGACGGGGGCGCTCCGGTGCTGACGTGGTACATCAACCCGGACGACGGCGGCCAGGCCGCCATCGCCGAACGCTGCACCTCGCAGGCGAACGGGGACTACACGATCGAAACGTCGCTGCTGCCCTCGGACGCGTCCTCGCAGCGCGAGCAACTAGCGCGCCGTCTCGCCGCCGGTGACGCGTCGATGGACATCATGAGCCTCGATCCGCCGTTCATTCCCGAGCTTGCCGAACCGGGTTTCCTGGCGCCGGTGCCGGAGGAGACGGTCGCCGCCACCACGGCGAACACCCTGGAGGGAGCGCTCGCCGGAGCCACGTGGAAGGACACCGTGGTCACGGTGCCGTTCTGGGCGAACACGCAGATCCTCTGGTACCGCAAGTCCGTGGCGGAGGCCGCCGGCCTGGACATGTCCAAGCCGGTCACCTGGGACCAGATCATCGACGCGGCGCGCGACCAGGACAAGTACTTGGGCGTCCAGGGCGCCCTCGCCGAGTCGATGACCGTATGGGTCAACGCGCTCGTCGAATCCGGCGGCGGCCAGATCCTGGAAAACCCGGAGGCTTCGGCCGACGAACTCCAGCTCGGTCTCGAATCGGAGGCCGGCCGCAAGGCCGCGGAGATCGTCGGAACCATCGGCTCCGACGGGCTGGGAAGCCCGGGACTGCCCACGCAGGCGGAAAACGAGTCCATGCTGCTGTGGCAGGGCGACAAGGGTTCCTTCATGGTCAACTGGCCGTTCGTCTGGCCGGCGACCAACGGGGCCGTCGAAGAGGGGAACCTGGACGATTCGCTGGTGGAGGACATCGGCTGGGCGCTCTACCCGCAAACCATGGAGGGACAGGATTCCGCGCCGCCGCTGGGAGGCATCAACCTGGGCGTCGGTTCCAAGAGTGAGCATCCGGACCTCGCCTACCAGGCAATCGAATGCATCGTCTCCCCGGAGAACCAGGTCGAGTACTTCGTCACCAACGGCAACCCGCCGTCGGACTCCACGGCCTACGACGACCCGTCGATCGTCGAGAAGTTCCCCATGGCGGACACCATCCGCCAGTCGCTGGAGCAGTCCGCGCCGCGGCCCCAGACGCCGTACTACAACGAGGTCTCCACGGGCATCCAGCAGAACTGGGCCCCGCCGTCGGGCGTGAACCCGGACCGGACGCCGGAATCCACCACCGAATTCATCGTCGACGTCCTCCGAGGGGAGAGGTTGCTGTGAGTACCACCACCGAAGCCCGGACCGAGGGCGGCGACAAGGCGCGGCATTCCGCGCGCACGCCCGTCGTGTACAGCGAACGGCGGCGGGCCGAGCGCAGGCTGGGCTGGATGCTGGCCGGCCCCGCGTTCGCCGTCATGCTGCTGGTCACGCTGTACCCCATCCTGCAGGCCCTCTGGGACTCCCTCTTCAACTTCCGGCTCACCGCCCCCGGGGACCGCGAATTCATCGGGCTGAAGAACTACGGCACCATCCTGACCGACGCGCTGTTCTGGAAGGACCTCGGCGTCACCATGCTCATCACCGTGATCACGGTGGTGGTGGAGCTGATCCTCGGCTTCGCGCTGGCGCTGGTGATGAGCAAGGCCCTGAAGTCGCTGCGCGGGATCGTCCGCACCGCGATCCTGGTGCCCTACGGCATCATCACCGTGGTCTCCGCGTTCGCCTGGTTCTACGCGTTCGACATCAACTCCGGCTTCGTCAACAGCTGGTTCGACTGGGTGCCGGGCATCAGCGAGGACACCAACTGGTTCGCCGGGACGTGGTCCTCGCTGTTCGTCATCATGGCCTCGGAGATCTGGAAGACGACGCCGTTCATCTCCCTGCTGCTCCTCGCCGGCCTCGCGCAGGTCCCGGACGAGCTCACGGAGGCGGCGGAAGTCGACGGCGCCACCTGGTGGGAGCGGATGGTGCGGGTGATCCTGCCCAACATGAAGGCGGCGATCATGGTCGCCGTCCTGTTCAGGGCGCTGGACGCCTTCCGAATATTCGACAACGTCTTCATCATGACCGGAGGCGCGTTCGGGACGGAGGTGCTCTCCCTGCTCGCCTACCGGACATCGATCGGGCGGTTGGAGATCGGGCTTGGCTCGGCCGTCTCGGTGTTGCTGTTCCTGTGCGTGCTGATCATCTGCTTTGTCGCCATCAAGCTGTTCAAGGTGGACCTGGCCGGTTCCCGGGGGGAGAAATAATGAAAGCCTCGTCAACCAAGACCCGGCTCATCTGGGCCGCCATCACCGTCGTCGTGATGATCTACGCGCTGTTCCCGGTCGCCTCCATCCTCGCGACCTCCTTCAAGGAACCGAGCGATCTGTCGAACGGGGAGTTCCTGCCCACGAAGTGGTCGGGGATCAACTACGAACAGATCCTCGTCGGCGACGCGCAGGAACTGTTCCTGTCATCGCTGCGCAACTCGATCGGCATCGCGCTGATCGCGACGTTCGTCGCCGTCGTGCTGGCCACCCTGTGCGCCTACGCGATCGCGCGGCTGGACTTCCCGGGCAAGAAGCTCATCCTGACCACGGCCCTGGCCGTGTCCATCTTCCCGGTGATCTCCATCGTGACGCCGCTGTTCAACGTCTGGCGCACCATCGGCCTGTACGACACCTGGCTGGGCCTGATTATCCCGTACCTGTCGCTGACGCTTCCGATTTCCATCTGGACCCTGGCCGCGTTCTTCCGCCAGATCCCGTGGGAGCTGGAACAGGCGGCCCAGGTGGACGGCGCCACCACGTGGCAGGCGTTCCGCAAGGCGATCGTCCCGCTGGCGGCGCCGGGCGTGTTCACCACGGCGATCATCGCGTTCTTCATCGCCTGGAACGACTTCGTCTACGGCATCTCGCTGACGTCCACGGAGGCGGCGAGGCCGGTGCCGGCCGCGCTCGCGTTCTTCACGGGCGCGTCCCAGTTCGAATCACCCACCGGGGCCATCTCCGCCGCCGCGATCATCGTCACCATTCCGGTGGTCCTGCTGGTGCTGCTGTTCCAGCGGCAGATCGTCTCCGGCCTGACCCAGGGCGCCGTCAAGGGCTAACGCCCGGGCCCGCGAACCACAAAGGACAAAACCATGGCTTCCATCACACTGAACAACCTCGTCAAGAAGTACGACGACGGATTCCCCGCGGTCAACGACGTGTCCATCGACATCGCAGACGGCGAGTTCGTCATCCTCGTCGGGCCCTCCGGCTGCGGAAAGTCCACCCTGCTGCGCATGATCGTGGGGCTGGAGGACATCACCTCCGGCGACCTGCTGATCGACGGCAAGCGCGTCAACGAGAAGGCGCCGCGGGACCGGAACCTCGCGATGGTCTTCCAGAACTACGCCCTGTATCCGCACCTGACCGTCTACGAGAACATCGCGTTCCCGCTGCGCCTGAACAAGGGCAAGCTGAGCGAGGAGGAGGTCGACCGGCGCGTGACGACGGCGGCGAAGACGCTCGAGCTCACCGACCACCTGGAGCGCAAGCCCGGCAACCTCTCCGGCGGGCAGCGCCAGCGCGTCGCCATGGGACGGGCGATCGTCCGGCAGGCCGACGCGTTCCTGTTCGACGAGCCGCTGTCCAACCTGGACGCCAAGCTCCGCGGCCAGATGCGCGCCGAGATCTCGCAGATGCAGCGGCGCCTCGGCACCACGAGCGTCTACGTGACCCACGACCAGACGGAAGCCATGACCCTCGGGGACCGGGTCGCCGTACTCAAGAAGGGCATCCTGCAGCAGATCGCTTCGCCGCGGGAACTCTACGAGCAGCCCATCAACCTGTTCGTCGCCGGGTTCATCGGCAGCCCGTCGATGAACTTCCTTCCCGCCACGCTGAAGGGCGACTACCTTGAAACCCCGATCGGCAACATTCCGGTGCCGGAGGAGAAGGCGGCCGTGGCCCGCGACAAGAGCGTGGTCCTGCTCGGCATCCGTCCCGAGTTCTTCGAGGACGCCTCGCTGGTGGAGGACCACAAGCTGAAGAACGGCTCCAAGTTCCGGGCGGAGCTCACCCACACCGAGTGGCTCGGCAACGAACAGTACGGCTACATCGACTTCCAGCCGACGCCGGAGGTGCGGGACCTGCTCCAGGGTCTCGCCGCGGACATGGACGCCGAGGAACTGCGGCCCCAGGTCGTGGTCACGCTGGACGCCGCCAGCCGCATCCGGGGCGGCGAACCCGCCGAGCTGTGGCTGGACACCCGCCGCCTGCACATCTTCGACCCGGGAACCGGCGAGAACCTGACCCGCGACGCGGAGGCCGGGGCCGCCCTGACCAACGAGGCCACCCAGGACCGCCAGTCCCAGATCAAGCGCGCGGCGCAGGCGGCCGCGGACGGCAAGGGACCCAAGGGAGACCAGATCGGGGTTGCCTGACGGCGTCGAAACAGCGAGCTAGAGACGGGCGAGGTAGCCGGCGAATCCCCCCGGCGCCCGCCCGTCCAGGCGTCCGGACGTCACCGCGTGCAGCGCCCCGGAGGAACGGACGTCCAGGCCCGCGGCCCGGAGCGCCGCGACGAGGGCGACGTCCTCTCCCGTCCTGCTGTGCGTGAACCCGCCGACGGCGAGGTACGACGACGCGCGGACCCCGAGGTTGGCGCCGTGGACGTAGGCGTGCCCGTCCGTTCTCACGTGCCTCGCCGACCAGGCCGCGTGCCTGCGCGGGCCGAGTTCGGCCCGGTCCGGCTCGACCGTGCCGAGGACCGCGTCGGCCCCGTCGTCCGCGAATTCGAGGAACCGCTCCAGCCATACCGGGGGCACCCTGGTGTCCGCGTCGGTGCAGGCGACCCACGCGGGTTCGTCGTCGGCCACGACCGCCAACGCGGAGTGGACGCCGGCTCGGCGTGCCCGTCCGACCGACCCGTAGCCGACGTCGAGCGTGCGGATCCGCGGGTCGGCGTCCGCGGCCGCCCGGGCGATCAGTGCCGACGCGTCCGTGCAGCTGTCCAGGACCACGGTGAGCGTTACGCCGCAACCGGGCGCGGTTTCGGCGAGCCGGTCCATGGCGCCGCGCACATGCGCGATGCATGCCGCCAGGGTCCGCTCCTCGTTGCGGCACGGAACCACCACGGCCATGTGGCGAATCGGGTCGGCGGCGCTTACGGCGCCGACGCTCACGGTTCCGACCCGTCCGGTGCCCGGAACACCTCGAGCAGGAAGTCCCGCTCGCGGTGCAGGACCACCGTCTCCCAGCCCAGCAACCCGTAGGCCATGCGGTGGACCGTTTCCCCGTCGAGTTCCCATCCCTCGATGGGGTGCAGCCAGTGGCACAGCAGCAGGTCCCCGCCGTCGGCCAGCGACGCTGCGGCCCGCCGCAGCAGGACGGACAGTTCGTCCGGTCCCAGGAAATAGCCGATCTCGGAGACGACGACCAGGTCCAGGGAGCCAGGGGCCATCGCCGGCCAACCGCCGGGGAGGTCCGCGCGAACCAGCTCGACGTTGTCCAGTCCCGCCAGCCGGGTGCGCGCCTCGGCGATCGCGACCGCGCTGGCGTCCAGGCCGACCACCGTGCCGCAGCGCTCCGCGAGGGACTCCGTCAGCACGCCGATGGAACAACCGGCCTCCAACGCCGAGGCGTAGCGGCGCCGGGGCAGGGCGGCGAGCGTCACCGCCCGCTTGCGCCGCTCGTACTCGCTGGTCAGGTAGGACCACGGGTCCGGATCGCGGGTGTACAGGGCGTCGAAGACCGCGGCGGCGGACCCGGAATCGCGCCGGCCGGCGGGGCTCCAGCGGAACGTCTCCGAGGGGCGGTCGAAGTGGCTCAGAAAGCCAGGGGACAACAGCACGCCGTCGCCCGGGGCGTCGGAGAGCGGCCGGACCTGGGAGGCGTGTGCCAGCAGCGCGTCCCGCTTCGCCGCGGCGGCCCCGGCGGACAGACGCAGGCCGTGCCAGTGCGTCCATTCGGTGGTGGCCGCGGGATCGGCCCAGTGCCAGTACCAGATGGGGAACTCCAGCAGGGGGACGCCGAGCCGAGCCGCCACGCGTGCGGCCGCCGCGCCGACGGCGTCGTGGTCGGGGTGGCCGTCGAACCGGTAGGTCGCGGCGATGGTGGCCGTCGGAGCGGTTGCGGCCACGGTGGTGGCGACGGCGCCGCCGGGCAGGTGCTCCTCCACTTCGGCCGCCATCGCGGTCTCCACCGCTGCCTGTACCGCGGTCTCCACCGTTCCGGGGTGCTCGGCGATCCGCCCGTCCGGCAGGTCCAGGCTGGTCCATTCGAGGGTCCCCGTCCCCGTGCCGTCCGCCGACACTCCACGCGCGCCGGCCGCGGAGCGGCGCAGTCCGTCCATGGCGGCGGCGAACTCCGCCAACCGAATCGCGGCCAGGCGTTCGGGCGTGTGGGTGGGGGACTCCGGATGGGATGCCTCGCCGGCGCTGCACAACACCACCCGCACGTCCGCGCCGGACACGAGCGCGGCATGGATCAGGCCGGCGGCCCCGAGCGACTCGTCGTCGGGGTGCGCGGCCACGACCACCAGGCGTCCGCCCGCCCCGGGGACCGTGGTATCCGGCAGCGTCTCCAGCGAGAGGGCGCCGGCCGCGGCCCACCCGGCCTCCGGGGTGCCGTCGTCGTCGTGGCTGAACGTCACCATGCGCCGGGCCCCTCGCCGCCGAGCACCAGGGACCCCAGCGCCGCGTCGTCGCGGGCACCATGGTGTTGCCGCGTGTATAGGGTCAGGTCCGCGACCCGCCGGGCGTGCTCCGCGTCGAAGGCCAGGGGCGCGGGGCCCAGCGCCTCGCCGCAGATGGCCAGTATCCGGGCGGACACCGCGGCGATGTGCCCTCGGGCGCGGTGCGCCTCCGGCCAGCCCGCTCCGCCGCCGTCCACGGCCCGGGCCGCCTGCTCCAGCACCGCGGCTCCCGAGGCCAGCAACCGGTCCGCCTCGCCCAGCCAGGCCGTCGCCAACTGGTCCGGCGCGCGCCGGCCGGACGCCGCGAGAAGCGTCCGGTAAAGTCCCACGGAGCCGCCAAACCAGCAGGCGGCCACCCCTATTCCGCCCCACGCGAACCCTGCCCGCCGCAGGTACCAGCCGGTGTCGCCCAGGGGCTCCGCGGGCACCGAGTCGAATCCCACCGGGCCGCTGGGTACCCCGCGCAGGCCGTGGGCGCCCCACGCGCCGGGGCGCACCGCAACGCCGTCGTGCCGCAGGTCGGTCGCGAAGGCCCGCCGTCCGTCCGGCACATGGGCGGTCACGACGGCGCGGTCCACCTGCCCGGCGAGCGAGCACCAGGGCTTGTCCCCGTCCAACAGCCACGTCCCGCCGTCGCCGGGGGACGCCGCAAGGCGCGTGTCCCCGGATTCGGCGGCGTAGACGCCCCAGACGGTTCCCGGCGCCCAAGGGACCCCCGCCTGGGCGAGGATCGCCGCGGCGTCGAAATGCGGCTCGACGGCGCGGGCGGCGGCGAGGTCCACCGACGCGACCGTGGCCAAAAACTCCCACAGCGCCTTCGTTTCGCCGTTCCCGAGAAGCGGGGGAGGCATGCGTCCCGCGCGCAATTGCCGGAGCACCGGTTCCGGGTCCCCGGCGCAGCGGCCGGCGGCCTTCAAAACGTCGCCGGCCTCGGGCCACCAGGTCCGGGCGGGACCTTTTTCGTGGCCGGAGAACCGGACCTGCCGACTATCCAAGGGTGCCCCTCTCGCAACCGCTACCGTTCTGACGATTCGCCATTCCCATGCCACTTTAGCGCCGGAGGGTGCTCGCGCGGCCATACGGGGAACGGCGCCGCCAATAACCCTTGACCACGGCCTGACCAGTGTGACTACGCTTGGGGCACCGAGAAAACGGAGGTGGTGAGATGGCCGAAGACCGGAATCCCAGCATCAAGGACGAGGACCTGTACGAGAAGCTCCGAGACGAGGGCAACTCGAAACAGAAGTCCGCACGGATCGCCAACGCGGCGGCCCGCGACGGGCGCGACGAGGTGGGCGAACGCGGTGGTGAGCACGGCAGCTACGAGGACTGGACCGTGGACGAGCTCAAGGACCGCGCGAAGGAGATAGGCCTCCACGGCTACTCGGACAAGAACAAAGGCGACCTCATTAAGGCCCTGCGGAATTCGTGACGTCGTGATTCGCCGGACCCAAGGGGCCCCAACAGGGAGCGCCATCAACCAGAGGAGCTGAACCCATGGAAGAGCCAGATGCCTCGCTCGACCGATCGAACCACCCGCCCAACCCGCAGACCGAGCCGGTGGACACGCAGCCGCGCGGCCTGTTGCTGTTCGGTGTCGGACTGGCGGTTGCCCTGCTGTTCGGGATCTACCTGTGGATCCGCGCCAGCGACGAAGGGGGCACGCTCGCCAGTCCGATTTGGATCGGCGTGGCGTTCGGCCTGATCATGGCCGGATTCGGGCTCTACCGGCGCCTGACCGGGCCCAGCAAGTTGGACTTCGCCAAAGGAGGAACGAATGTCAGTGAATGACGCACCGGAGAACGTGCCGCCAACCCTCGAGGACGCCCCCGAGGCGGAACCGTTGGACGGCCGCGACTCGCAGCCGGTTCCGGAGGGTTCCTCCGACGATCCCCGGACCCTCGAGGCGGACGATCCGCTCCGGGATCCCGAACTGCTGGTCGACGAGGACGGACCGCTGCCGGAGCCGCTGCCCGAGGACGAGGTGGAGGAGTTGCGCGAGGGCGCGCCGGGGGAGTCCTATGAGGAGGACTCGCTGCCGGACGGGAGCGGAAACGACGCCGCCCGGGAAAAGCAGCCTGACCCGGACCGCTTCGACGCCGGATAGGTTCTACCGCCGCCGCGAAGACGTCCGCCGCCGACCCGAAGCCGGCCGCGGACGTCTTGGCTATGCCTTGCCGTCGGTGAGGAGGCGCAGCACGGCCCGGTCGGCCTGGCGCGTGAAGTCGGCGGCCCGTCCCTGTTCGAAGTGTTTGACGACGCGCGGGTCCACATACGCGTCGCGCGCCACGGCCGGGGTGTTGTGGAGCCAGTTCGCGGCGTCCTGGATGGCCGCGGCGACGGCCGTTGGCGAGCTGTCCCCGGCCCGGAGGGACCGGGCGAGCGACCGCGCCGCCACCACGGTGCCCTGCCAGGTGCGGAAGTCCTTCGCCGAAATGTGCGCCGAGGCCGCGTCCGCGAGGTACCCGTTGATGTCCGTGTCGCTGACGCCCTGCCAGCGCTTGCGCCGCCCAGCGACCACCGGGTAGCAAATGGCCGGCGACGCGCGCGGGGTCTTCGGCACCATGGCCAGAAACGAGGCGAGCGCCGCATCCTCCACGGCGACGTCCCAATCCCCGCCGGACTTGCCGCGGAACACCAGGCGCACCAAATCGCCCTCGAGAGTGACGTGGCGGCGCTGGACGGTGGACGCCCCGAACGACCCGTTCTCCTCGGCGTAGGCCGCCCCGCCGACCCGCAGCCCCGCCCGGTCCAGCAACCGCACCGCGGCTGCCAACGCGCGACGGCGGGGATCCGCCTCCTGCGCGAGATCACGGGTGACGGTGCGGCGCACGGCGGGCAGGGATTGGGCGAACGACAGCGATCGCGTGAACTTCTCGGCGTCGCGCAATTCGCGCCACCGCGGGTGGTACAGGTACTGCGTCCTGCCCGCGACGTCGGTCCCGGTGGCCTGGATGTGGGCATTGGCCTGCGGCGCGATCCAGACGTCCGTCCACGCGGGCGGGATGGCGAGCCCGCGGATGCGCTCCAGCGTGGACTCGGACGTGACCCGGCGGCCGTTGGCGGACTTGTAGGTGAACCCCTTCCCGGCACGGCGGCGGGAGATCCCGGGGCTGCCCGGCTGGACCCGGACCAGGCGTGGCGCCACCTACGCGCCCTTCTTCCTGGCGGTCTTTTCCCTGGACTGCGGGCTGGACTGTGAGGTGGACTTTGCCCCTGGCTTCGACTTTGATTTGGACCGCTTGCCCTCGATGCTGCGCTTGAGGGCCTCCATTAGGTCGATCACGTCTCCGGATCCTTCTCCGGATTCCTCCTTGGCAGCCTCGGCATCGCCGAAGGTCGCGTCCGTGTCCAGCGAGTCCCCGCGCTTGAGCTTTTCCTCGATGAGCAGCCGCAGCTCCTTCTGGTATTCGTCCTCGTACTCCAGCGGCGAGAAGTCCCCGGCGAACTGCTCCACCAGCATCGCGGACATCTTGAGTTCCTGATCGCTGATCTTCGCCCGGGACTTGGTGGCGGGGAAGTCCACCTCGCGGACCTCGTCGCCCCACAGCATCGCCTGCAGGACCAGCACCTTGCCGCGCACGCGCAACGCCCCGAGCCGGGTCTTCTGCCGCAGGGCGAACTTCACGATGGCGGTCAGCTCGGTGTCCTCGAGGGTCTTGCGGAGCAACAGGTAGGCCTTCGGGGACTTGGAGTCCGGCTCCAGGTAGTAGCTGCGCTCCAGCATGATCGGATCGATCTGCCCGTTCGGAACGAACTGCACCACCTCGATCTCGCGGCTCTTCTCCGCCGGCAGCGAGTCGAAGTCATCGCCCGTGAGCACCACGGTGCGCTCGCCGTCGTCGTACGCCTTTTGGATGTTCGAGTACTCGACCTTCTCGCCACACACCTCGCAGCGGCGCTGGTAGCGGATGCGTCCGCCGTCGGCGTCGTGGACCTGGTGGAGCTGGACGTCGTGGTCCTCGATGGCGCCGTAGGCCTTCACCGGGACGTTGACGAGCCCGAACGCGACGGCGCCGGTCCAGATCGCGCGCATCGTCTAGGCCCCCGCCGTCGTGGTGCGCGCCGGCGAGGAAGCCCGCGGCTCTTCGATGGTGTGCGGGTTCCGCTGGACGTTGCTGATCCGTGCCACGGCATGCCTCCTCGGGGATCGGTGGAACAGACCATACCGTTTTTCCCGTGCGTTGTAATCGGGAGGGGACGGGCGTACCCACCGGCCGTGACCCTAGCGACGGGGCGTCGGAGGCGGCACAGTGGGAGCAGCAGCGGGAACGGCAGCGGGAGCGAGGGAAGGGAGTCCCCACATGGGCGCATCCTCGGGTGGCCAAATGGTCGACGTGGCCGGCCGCCGGCTGAAGGTCACCAACCTGGACAAGGTGCTTTACCCCGAAACGGGGACCACAAAGGCCGACGTCCTGCGTTACTACGCCGAGGTGGCGCACGTCCTGGTGCCGCAGGCGGCGTTGCGCCCGGCCACGCGCAAGCGGTGGGTCAGCGGGGTCGGCACCGCGGAGGAACCCGGGCAGGTGTTCTTCCGCAAGGACCTGGAGGACTCCGCGCCGGAGTGGGTGCCGCGGGCAGGGATCCAGCACAAGGACCACGTCAACACGTACCCGCTGGTCAACGACCCGGCGGTGCTGGCGTGGTTCAGCCAGGTCGCCGCTTTGGAGATCCACGTGCCGCAGTGGCGCTTCTCCCGCGAGCACGAGCCGCTGAATCCGGACCGGATGGTGCTGGACTTGGATCCAGGCGAGGGAGCGGGACTGGCGGAGTGCGCCGAGGTGGCACTATTGTGCCGCGGATTGCTCGCCGACATGGGTCTGGAAGCGGTTCCGGTGACGTCCGGCTCCAAGGGGATCCACTTGTACGCACCGCTCGATGGCCGGCACACCACCGAGCAGGTGTCCGAGGTGGCCCACGAATTGGCGCGCTCGCTCGAGACGGACCACCCGGACCTCGTGGTCTCTTCGATGAAGAAGGTCCTGCGGACAGGCAAGGTGCTGGTGGACTGGAGCCAGAACAACGGGAACAAGACGACCATCTGCCCGTACTCGCTGCGCGGCCGATCGCACCCGACCGTCGCGGCGCCGAGGACCTGGGAGGAGATCCAAGACCCGAAGCTGCGGCAACTGGACCTCGACGAAGTCCTCGAGCGGGTGGCCGGCGGACTCGATCCGATCGCGGACCAGGGCTGGCACGGGGCGGCCGCCGGGCGCGCGTCGGACGGCGACGACCCCGGCGCCGGCGGGTCCGGAACCGGCCGGGCCGGTGCCGGCGGGTCCGACGGGACGCTGGCAGACCGGCTGGCCACGTACCGCGGGATGCGCGACGCCGCGAAGACGCCCGAACCCGTTCCCGCGGAGCCCCCGGCGGCGCGGGAACTGGCGGAAGGGGAGCTGGCGACGTTCGTGGTCCAGGAGCACCACGCCCGGCGGCTGCACTGGGACTTCCGGCTGGAGCACTCCGGCGTCCTGGTCTCGTGGGCCGTTCCCAAGGGCCCGCCGCTCGATCCCAGCGAGAACCGGCTGGCCGTGATGACGGAGGACCACCCGCTGGACTATGGCGGCTTCGAGGGCAGCATCCCCAAGGGCGAGTACGGGGCCGGGGACGTGACCATCTGGGACGCCGGCACCTACGAACTGGAGAAGTGGCGGGAGGGCAAGGAGGTCATCGTGGTGCTCCACGGCCGCTCGGACGGCGGGTTCGGCGGGGTCCCGCGCCGCTACGCGCTCATCAACGCCCCGGGGATGGGAGACAAGAAGAACTGGCTCATCCACCTGATGAAGGAGCAGCCTGAACCGGGGGCGAAGCCCGGGCAGACCGCGCAGCGGCACCCGGGGCGGCACCATGCGGGAGGCGGCGTCCGCGGCACCCGGGGAAGAACCGCCTCCGCCCCGTCCGGCGCGCGGCCGGAAGACGCGGAGGCGGTGGAGGCGGACCCGGGGGAGCTGCCGGAACCGATGTTGGCCACGGCTGGGAAGGCCGGGCGACTGGATCCCGACGAGGACTGGGCCTTTGAGATGAAATGGGACGGCGTGCGCGCGATCGCCGGCGTCTGCGGCGGCCGGGTGACGCTGGTCAGCCGCAACGGCAACGACATGACGCGGCTGTACCCGGAACTCCAGGAACTCGCCGGGCTGGGGGCCGGGGGAGCGGACCTGGAGGGCGCGGTGTTCGACGGGGAGATCGTCGCCCTGAACGGCAAGCACCGCCCCAGCTTCGGCCTGCTGCAGTCGCGCATGAAGCTCGCCACCGACCGGGAGATCGCGGCGGCCGCGGAGAAGGTGCCCGTCCACCTCATGGTCTTCGACGCGCTGCGGCTTCCCGCGGAGGGCGACGGCGTCGACGGCGGTGGCACACCGCGCGCTCTGATGCGCACCGGCTACCGCGACCGGCGCCGCGAGCTGTTTGCCGCCGTCGTGCCCGGAAAACACGTCCACCTGCCGGACGCGCACACCGGCGCCGTGGAGGACGCGATCGAATCGAGCCTGGAGCTCGGGCTCGAGGGCGTCATCGCCAAGAAGGCCGACGGGACCTACACGCCCGGCAGGCGCAGCCGCAACTGGGTCAAGATCAAGAACGAGTCGCACCAGGAGGTGGTCGTTATCGGCTGGCGGCGCGGCGCGGGCGGCCGGTCCGGGGGCATCGGATCGCTGCTGGTGGCCGTGAACGACGGCGGCTCGCTGACCTACGCGGGCCGCGTGGGCACGGGCTTCAGCGACGCGGACCTGCGCGACGCCGCGAAGCGCCTGGCGCGGCTGGAGCGCAAGACGCCCGCGGCCGACGGCGTCCCGGATGCGGACCGGCGCGACGCGGTCTGGGTCAGTCCCAGTCTGGTCGGGGAGGTCAGGTACGCCGAACGCACGGACTCCGGCCGGCTGCGGCACGCGGTCTGGCGGGGGTGGCGCCCCGACAAGGACGCCGCCGACGTCCAATGGGAGACTTCCGGTCGCTGACCGACCCCATCCGTTGCCTGCGGCGTGGCTTTCACCTAGCGTCGGATTGGCCAGCAGCAACGCCACGACCCACGAGGAGATCCTCCATGGACGACATGCGCACGCCCAATACGCGGGAGAACGACGGCGGCCAACTCACGCTGGACAATCCGGTCGAGCGCCACCCGAAGATCTCCCCGCCCAAGCAGGACCAGCCCGAACCCGGTCTCGACGCCAAGCTGGAGCCGCGCGCGGACCACGGCGAGACGTCCTACGTCGGCACGGGACGGCTGCGCGGGCGCAAGGCGCTGGTGACCGGCGGTGATTCCGGCATCGGCGCGGCCGTGGCCATTGCCTTCGCCCGCGAGGGCGCCGACGTCGCGATCGCCTACCTGCCGGCCGAGGAGCAGGACGCGCGCGCCATCATCTCGCTCATCGAGGCCGAGGGACGGATCGGGATCGGCTTCCCGGGGGACCTGATGGACGCCGACTACCGGGCGGGACTGGCCGACGAGGCCGCCCAGGCGCTCGGCGGGCTGGACGTGCTGGTCAACAACGCCGGGAAACAGATCAGTATCGACAACCTGGAGGACCTCGACGAGGAACAGGTGATGCAGTCGTTCACGGTCAACATCGTGGCCATGTTCACGATCACCCGGGCCGCGCTCAAGCACCTGCCCGAGGGCGCGTCCATCATCAACACGACGTCGATCCAGGCCTACGACCCCTCGCCCAACCTCCTGGACTACGCCTCCACCAAGGCGGCCATCAACAACTTCAGCAAGGGCCTCGCGCAGCAGCTGGCGCCCCGCGGGATCCGGGTGAATGCCGTGGCACCCGGGCCCATCTGGACCCCGTTGCAGGTGTCCGACGGCCAGCCGAAGGACAAGCTCCCCTCGTTCGGCCAGGACACCCCGCTGGGGCGCGCCGGGCAGCCCGTGGAGCTGGCACCGGCGTACGTTTTCCTGGCGTCCGCCGAGTCCAGCTACGTGGCGGGCGAGACGCTCAACGTCAACGGAGGCAAGCCCTCGCCGTAACCGCGGTGGGATACCCGGTGCCCCGGGGCCGGGACGACGGATGGATCAGCGGACCCATTCGCGCAGCTCGTCGAGGGTGAGCATGGGCTGGCGTTGTTCGTCCCGGAGCAGCTCCAGCGCCTGCCATCCCCGATCGGTGTCGGTGGAGCCGATGGCTTCCCGGGCGTAGGCGACCCTGAAGTCGTGTCCGAACGCGTCGGCCCCGGTCCGCGCGACGCAGTTCTGCCCGGACACGCCGGCCAACACGAGCCGGCTGACGCCCTGAAGCCGCAACCTCTGCGCCAGTTCGGTCCCGTGGAAGGCGCTGTCGCGGATCTTCACGAGCCGGTGGGCGCCCTCCGTGTCCAGCCCGGGCAGGAACGCGGCCTGGTCGGAACCTGGGAACATGAAGCCCTGGTCGTCGTCAAGCATGTTGAGGGTCCAGGTGGACCGTTCGGGGTCGTGCTCGGTGGCGACCATGTACACGGGCAGTTTCGACGAGCGGGCGAACCCCAGCAGGCGGTTGGTCGCGGCCACGAGTTCGGCCTCCCGGCCGGCCAACGCGGGGTCCTCGAAGTACCCCCGCTGCATGTCGATCACCAAGATGGCCGTCTCCATCGATCCTCCTCTGTTGTGGCGTACGTCCACCACTACTACGGATGGGCGCCGGGCGCGATGGGAACGTACCCCAATCGGTATGCGGAGCCCTTGAAAGGGGCTGGCGGCGGGCCTACCGTGGAGATACCAGCCGGTTGCACGGCGACCGGCCCGGCACGCGAAGGAGCGAACCATGGGACACGGTCAACTTGCAGCGGCGGGCGGCAGAAGCCAACACGGTTTCCGTCCCAGGCACGTACACGTACCGGGCACGGTCCTGGCCGGTTGGGGGCTGGTGGTCCTGATTCTCTGCGCGGCCTTCAGCGCCATCGGCCTGGGCGGCACCGATTCCTCCGGGGTCCTGTTCTTCGGGATGTTCGCCGGCATCGGCATGATCTCCTACGGTGTCTACCGGGGGGTCGGAGGCTTCGGAACGCCCGGCGGCACGCCGGACAACGCCGCCGATCCCCGGGATTGACCGCCCGCGGGAATGAAAACCACCCGCTGTGGGTTTTATATGCAAACGCATGAACCCACAGTGAGGAACCGCAACATGTCCAAGTCGATCATCGTCATCTCCGGCGGACTCGGAGTCCCGTCCACCAGCCGCATGCTTGGCGACCAAATCGCCGAATCCACGCGCTCAGCGCTGGCGGACCGCGGCGTCGAGGCCGAGGTCACCGTCGTCGAACTCCGGGACTACGCCGTGGACATCGCCAACAACATGGTGGCCCGCTACGCGGCGCCCCGGCTCGCCGAAGTCATCGGGAAGGTAACGGGCGCCGACGCCGTCGTCGCCGTGAGCCCGGTGTTCACGGCATCGGTCAGCGGGCTCTTCAAGTCGTTCCTCGACGTGTTGGACCCGAAGGCATTCGAGGACAAACCCGTGGTGGTCGCGGCGACCGGCGGAAGCGCGCGCCACAGCATGGTCCTGGACTACGTGATGCGGCCGATTTTCGGCTACCTGCGAGCCGCGATCATGCCCACCGGAGTGTTCGCCTCCCCGGAGGACTGGGGCGGGGACACGGGGCACGGGCAGCTTTCTGACCGAACCACCCGGGCGGGCCGCGAATTGGCACTGGCCGTGGAGGGCGCGTCCGCGGAGAAACGGGCGGACACGCGTATGGACTCGCTGCCGTTCGAGCAGCTCCTCGGCAACATCACCCCCGCTTAGCGCCCGGCGGGCCGCACGCCGCACACCCGCACGCATCCTGCACACCACGGGAGAGGCCGCCCCGGATTTTCCGGGACGGCCTCTCTAGCGGTGGGTCGGCCTACTTCCGGAAGCCGTCCCGGACGTCGTTGGCGGCGTCCTTGACGTGCTCGCCGGCCTGCTTGGTGTTCGCCGAGAGCTGGTCGGACTGGCCCTCCGCCTCGAGACGCTCGTTGTCGGTGGCGTCGCCGACCGACTCCTTGGCCTTGCCCTTGGCCTCTTCGGCCTTGTTCGAAATCTTGTCATCCAAACCCATCACGGGCTCCTTTCGTAGATTCAACGAGGAGGCCGATGCCCCCGCGTCCGAACGGTGTTGTTTCGGTTTCTTGAGACGGCGGCGCGTTACTTCGACTTGGCGGCGGCCGCCTTTTCGGTGGTGGCACCGGCGTCGGACAGCTGGCCGTCGCCGCTCTCCAGGTGCGATCGCATGAACCACTGGAACAGTTCCAGCGCGGCCGTTTGGGAGATGAGCATGTCCTCGGCGATGGGATCGATCTCCCCGACCGTCTCGATCGCCTCGCGGTGGCTGGAGATGACCCCGGTGTAGACGATGTCCAGCGCGGCCAGGTGCTCTCCCGTCGTGGCGCGGCCAATCGAATAGTCGTCCCAGTCGCGGGCCTTGACCAAGGCGCCGGCCAATCCGTTCGGGGCGACGCCCATGGTGGCCACGCGCTCGGCGGTCTCGTCGATCATGCCGCGGACCAGTTCGATTTGCGGGTCCAGCATCTCGTGGACCCCGATGAAGTCGCGTCCCACCACGTTCCAGTGCGCGTGCTTGAGGGTGAGTTGGAGATCGTTGAGCGCATGCAGCCGGGTCTGTAGGATGTCGGCCACCTTGTGGCCTTCCTCCACTCCGAGTCCGGGAACCGTGAATGCTGCCTTGGTGCCGTTTTTGGCGACCATCAGAACCTCCTCGCGTTCGCGCCGCCCCGTTGGCGGCCGTCTGGACTCACGTTACGTTTCGGCCACTCGAAGATCTAGGGATATCGCTTGTCGCTAAATCCGGCGTTTGAGCGCCACCCGGGCAACGTGTCGGTGGCCGCCGATAGCGTGTGCTAAGTGAACAAGGTGGATGTGGGGAAGGCGCTGGCGATGCTGCGGCTGGCCGACGCCGAGCTCACGGCCGCGCGGGACCGTCCGGTAGCCGCCGGAACCCCGGCCGCCGCCGGAGGCCCGGGCGAAACCCAGGGCGGACGACGCCGGAGGCTGTCGTTGCGCGCGTGGGCGCCGTCCTACTTCGAGGACTTCGAGCCGGACTTCTGGCCCGCGGGATATCAGAGGTAGTCGTCGATGTCGCCCGAGTCGTTGATGTCGCAGCCGTCGACGGCCGCTCCCATCCGGTGGACCATGGCCTCGAGCACGGGCCGCGGCGTCGCGAAGTTGAGCCGGACGTAACCGCGTCCCGATTCCCCGCAATCGGTTCCGCGTACCGTGGCGACGCCCGCCTGGTGCCGGAAGAACCGGGCGGGGTTGCGGCCCAGCCGCAGCCGGGAGACATCGACCCACGCGAGGTACGTGGCCTCCGGCTCGATGTAGCGAGCCGCGGGAAGGTGCTTGTGGATCAGGTTGCCGAGGAGCTTCCGGTTGCCGTCGAGGTAGTCCACCACACCGCCGAGCCAGGAGGCGCCGCCGTCGTACGCGGCCGCCGTGGCCGCGAGGCCCACGTTCGCCGCGCCGTTCTCCACCGTGCCGCCGATCGCGCCCCAGAGGAGGCGGTCGACGTCGTTCGTGAGGACCAGCTGCGCGCACTTGAGCCCGGGCAGGTTGAAGGCCTTGCTGGCCGATATGCCCGTCACGCTATGAGCGGAGGACGCGTCGTTGACCGTGGCGTAGGGGATGTGCACGGCCCCGCCGAAGACCAGCGGGGAGTGCACCTCGTCGGCGTAGACCCGCGACCCCGTGGCGTCGACGAGGGTGCTGATCCGCTCCAGTTCGGCGCGCGAATAGACCTTGCCGATGGGGTTGTGCGGGTTGACCAGGACCAGGAGCGCGCCGCCCGCGAGGGCCTCTTCGAGCGCCGGCCAGTCGATGTCCCAGGTGGAATCCGACTGCACCATGTCCACGTGGATGGTCCGGCGGCCGAAGCGCCCTGGGGCGTCCAGGAACGGCATGTAGGCGGGGGTCAACAGGACCACAGGGGCGTCGGGCCTGTGGGTGGGGGAGAAATGCAGTATCGCGGCCTCGAGCCCGGTCATGACGGTGGGCAGCGGACGTACCTGCGCGGCGTCGACGACCCAGCCGTGGCGCGCGGCGAGCCAGGCCGCCGTCGCCTCCTGCAGGGAGCGGACCAGGCGGGGCGGGGCGTAGCCGAGGAGACCGGAGCGGACCGTTTCGGCCGCGGCGTCGGCAACCCCCGGAGCGGTCCCGAAGTCCATTTCCGCGACCCACGCGCCGATCATGTCCGGGTAGCCGGTCCATTTCAGCGAGCCGCCGCGGCGCAGCTCGTCGGAGGTGATCCGGTCGTACGGGTGCGGCTCCATGGGGACAGCATACGTACTCGAGGTTGCGGGACGAATGCGCACGCGTTTCCGGTAGCTTGTCCACATGGACACAGACGATCGGGGACGGCGGAACGCCCAGGGCCGCCCGGAGACGTTCGAGGAGAAGCTGGACCGCAACTGGAACGACCTGCTGCAGGAACTGCGCGTGATGCAGACGGGCGCGCAGATCTTCACCGCGTTCCTGATGACGCTGCCTTTCCAGCAGCGCTTCGAGGACCTCAGCGACTACCAGCGGGTGTTCTATGTGGTGCTTTTGTCCTTCTCGGCGCTGCTGACGGGCCTCATCACCGCGCCGGTGGCGATCCACCGACGGTTCTTCGGCAAACGCGTGAAGGAGACCACGGTGACGAGCGGGCACCGGATCGTCAAGACCGCGGTGGTGTGCGTCGGGATCATGGTCAGCGCCACCGTGTGGTTCATCGTCGACGTGATGTTCGGCTCGACGGTCGCGGCCTACATCGGGGGCGGCGTGACGCTCCTGGTGCTGTTCCTCCTGGTGGTGTTCCCGCTGCTCCTCAAACCCAAGGCGACGCCGTCCACCGTCAACGACCGGCGCGACGGCATCGGCTGATCGGCGGACGCGCGGCCTACCGCGTGCGTCCGCCGAAATCCTCCGCGATGCGGCGGGCGGTCTCGAGCAGGGCTGGCAGCAGTTCGTCCTCCACCGAGACCTTGCCCATGCGCCCGCCCTGGATGGAGATGTTGAGGGCCGCCACGACCTCGTCGCCGCGGCGGACCGGCACGGCCAACCCGCGCAGGCCGTCGTCGAGCTCCTGCGAAACCAGGCTCCAGCCCTGCCGGCGCACCTTCTCGATCTCGGTCCGCAACTGCTCGATGGTTCCCAGCGTGTTGCTGGTGTAGCTGGTCAGCACCGTCTGGCGGTAGAAGTCCTCGCGGGCCTCCTGGGGCAAAGCCGACACCAGGACACGGCCCATCGACGTCACCCACGCGGGCATGCGGTTGCCGATGTTCATGGTCACGGTGTGCAGCCGCGGAGCCGCCACGCGGGCCACGTAGATGGCGTCCTGGCCATCGAGGGTGCTCAGCGTCGCCGTCTCGTCGAGGCGGTGGGCCAGCTCGGTCAGGTGGGGGCGGGCGATCCCGGGCAGGCTCAACCCGGCCAGGTAGCCGGCCCCGATGTCCAGCACCCGGGGGGTCTGCCGGAATCCGTTGCCCTCCAGGGAGAGGTAGCCGAGGTCGCTCAGGGTGAGGAGGAACCTGCGCGCGGCCGCCCGGCTGAGGTCGGCCGCCTCTGCCACCTGCGTGACGGTCAGCAGCGGCTCGTCCGCGGTGAACGCCAGCAGCACGCTCAGCGCCTTCTCCGCCGACTTCACGTAATAGTCAGGCTGTCCCTCGTCCCGCGACTGCTCCGCCACCATACTCCCTAGATCCTTGTCCGTTGGCCGCGGCGCAAACGGTTCCGCTCGAACTGGGCGGCCAGCCGCACCGGCGCATTCGGCGCGCCGTAGCCATCGTACCCGTCGCGCCGTTCGACGACCTCGAGGAACATTTCGCCGGTCGTCTCGGTGTAGAAGTGCAGGAACTCTCCGTGTTCGTCGCGGTCGTACAGCAGGTCCAGGCCCCGCAGGAGCTCGATCGTTTCCGCCGGAAGCGGGAACCGCGCGGCCAGGTCCTCGTAGTAGTTGTCCGGGACCTGCAGGAAGTCCATGCCCGCGGCCTGGGCTCGCCGGGCGACCGCGACGATGTCCGAAGTCCGGAACGCCACGTGTTCCGGATACGACGGCGGCGCCTCCCCGGCCGTGTCCAGCACCTGCGGCACGATGTTCAGCGCCAGCCGCACCGACCCGTCCCGCGTGCGCATGACCTGGCTGCGGACCAGACCCAGCGGACTCGGGACCTCGGTGGGGGGACGGGTGTCCAGCCGCAGGGCGCTCTCGTAGAACAGGACCGCCTCGTCGAACGCCTTCCACGGCTGGGCGAGGTTCACGTGGTCCACGGACAGGATCAGCGGATCCGCCGAGCCGTCGGGCACGGCGTCCCCGGCCGGCAGGCCGAACTCGCCCATCCACCGCGGGGCGGACTCGGCGGGGCAGTAGAAGACCTCGGTGCCGTCCGGGGCGTTCACGCCGGCGAGCGGCTGCTCGTCCACGGTGTTGTGGCGCGAGACCGGCCGGGCGCGCAGGCCGACGGCGCGCCGCACGCCCACGTCCGGCTCAGCCACCTGGAAGCCCAGAGCGGAAATCGTCGGCGCCGTCCCCCGCGCGCGCTGCCCGTTGATGCAGATCCGCGCCTCGCCCTGCGTCCACAGCTGCACCGGTTTGCGGCGGTGCTGGCCACGAAACTCGAAGCCCAACTGCGCGAGCATCTGCGCGACCTCGTCCGGGGAGTCCGTGCGGATCTCGGCGAAGTCGAACCCGCTCGGCGCCTTCACCGCGGGCAGCGAGGCGAGGTCCATGGGCGGAACGACGGCGGCGCCGCCCGTCTCGCCCGACAGCAGCTCGGCGGTGCGGTCCTGAAGCCACAACAGGGACCGCAGGGCGTCGACGGCGGTGCGCTCCACGTTGGACTGGCGGAACGTGTCGTTGAAGATCTCCAGGGAGACCGGCCCGGAGTAGCCCGCGCGGACCAGATGCCCGAGGAACGCGGGAAGGTCGAATCCGCCCTGACCCGGGAACACGCGGTAATGGCGGCTCCACGAAAGGATGTCCATGGCCAGGACCGGGGCGTCCGCCAGCTGGACGAAGAAGATCTTCGCCGGGTCGATGTCCTCGATGCCGGCGGGGTCGTCACCGCGGGACAGGATGTGGAAGCTGTCCAGGCACGTCCCGACCGCGGGGTGGTCCGCCAGGTCGACGATCCGCTGGGCGTGGCGGTAGGTGTTCACGAACTTCCCCCACGCGAGCGCCTCGTAGGCGATGCGCACGCCGAACCGCTGTGCCAGCTCCCCGAGCCGGCGCAGTTGGGCGGCCATTACGGCGTCGTCGTTGATGGTCGCAGTCGCGACGTTGCTGCACACCAGCATGGTTTCCACCCCGAGCCGGTTCATGAGCCGGAACTTGGCTTCCGCCCGGCGCAGGTTCTCCTCCAGCAACTCCTCGGGCACGCCGTCGAAGTCGCGGAAGGGCTGGTACAGGTCCAGCGTCAGGCCCAGCCGGTCCGCCAGCGCGCGGACCTCCTGAGGGGACATCGGACTGACGACGAGGTCCTGCTCGAAGATCTCGATGCCGTCGAAGCCGGCCCGGGCGCAGGCCAGCATCTTGTCCTCGAGGGTCCCGCTGATGCAGACGGTCGCGATGGAGGTGCGCATGCTCAGAGGCCCTTCGCCAAGAGATCCAGGAAGTGCGCTCGCATCCGCCCGGCGTCCGGTTCCCGTCCCGTGATCAGGCGGAACGCGTCGACGGCCTGGCCGACCGCCATGTGGCCGCCGTCGAGCACCCGGCACCCGATGTCCCGCGCCGCGCGCACGAGTTCCGTGTCCACGGGGCGGTAGACGACTTCGGCAACCCAGTGCCGCGCTTCAAGCAGCGCGGCGTCCACGGGCATGCCGGGGTGCTGGTGCATCCCCACCGGAGTCGCGTGGACGAACCCGTCGGCCGCGGCGAGCTCGGCGGCGATGGCGTCGGGGGAGTGGGCCTGGACCGTGCGGTCCGGGAACTGCGCCGCCAGCGCGTCGCTGCGCTCCCGGGTGCGCTCGGCGTCCACATCGATGAGCGTCAGGTGGCGCACGCCCGAGGCCAGGAGCGCATAGGCAACGGCGGCGCCGGCGCCGCCCGCTCCCAGCTGCACCACGCGGCCGAGTTCCGCGTCCGGGAGGCCGCCGCGCAGGGCGCCCGCGAAACCGGAGAAGTCGGTGTTCTCGCCGTGGAACCTTTTCCCGCGGACCAACACGGTGTTGACTGCACCCAGGCGCTCGGCATCGGCCGAAACCGTGTCCAGGTGCCGCAGCACCTCCTGCTTGCACGGATGCGTGACGTTGAAGGCATTGAAGCCCAGGTCGCGGCCCGCGCGCAGGAGCTCGCCGACGTCGGTCCCCGGCCGGCCGATGGCGGACAGGTCGACCGGCCGGTACAGGTAGCGCAAACCCTGCGCGTCGGCCTCGGCCTCGTGCATGGGCGGGGTGAGCGACGGCGTGACGCCGTCGCCGATCAGACCGATCAGGTACGACTCTCCAAAAGTGCTCACCGTGTGTCCTATTCCCCGGACGCAAACGGTCCGGTGTTGCCAAGGGGTGTGACGTAGCTCTAGTCTAGACCTAATTGTACGCATTCCGTACAGCTGTGCGAATACCGCGCAACCGGAAAACCCGGGCCGGCGTTCCCCACGTCGGCCCCCACAGCCAAGGAGACACCATGACCCACGAAAGCCATGCGACGCCGCCGTCGCCGGAGGTGGAGGAAACCGCGGGCCGCACGCCGGTGAAGGCGGCACTGGCCAGCTTCATGGGCAGCGCGGTCGAGTACTACGACTTCTTCATCTTCGGCGCGGCCGCCGCGCTGATCTTCCCGACCGTCTTCTTCCCGGACGCCGGCGCCAACGCGACCGTCATGTCCCTGGCGACCTTCGGCTTCGCCTACATAGCCCGCCCGGTGGGCGCAGTGATCCTCGGCCACTTCGGCGACCGGATCGGACGCCAGAAGGTCCTGATGTTCACCCTGGTCCTGATGGGGGTGGCGACCTTCATGATCGGTTGCCTGCCCACCTTCGACCAGGTCGGCTGGCTCGCCCCGGTACTCCTGGTGCTTGCCCGCCTGATGCAGGGCCTCTCCGCCGCCGGCGAGCAGGCCGGCGCCAGTTCGCTGACCTTGGAGCACGCCCCGGACAGCCGCCGCTCGTTTTTCACCTCCTGGACCCTCACCGGTACCCAGGGCGGGCAGATCCTCGCCGCGCTGGTCTTCGTCCCCGTCGTCGCGCTCCCGGACGAGATCAAGTTCGGCATCGGCTGGCGCATCCCGTTCTGGCTGTCCGCCGTCGTCGTCATCGTGACCTACTTCATTCGCCGGTCGCTGCACGAGACCCCGGAGTTCGAACACGCGAAGGCCAACAACGAGATCGTCAAGCTCCCGGTAGGCGTGCTGCTCAAGAACCACTGGCGCGACGTCCTGCGCGTGGTGCTGTGCGCCTTCATCGCCGCCGTTTCCACCGTCTACGGGACGCTCGCCATCACGTACGGCAAGGAGGTCGGCGACGTGGATTCCTCCATCACGCTTTGGCTCGTGGTGGCCGGCAACGTGGTGGCGCTGTTCACCCAGCCCCTGTTCGGCATGCTCGCGGACCGCATCGGTCGCAAGCCGGTGTTCATCTACGGCGCCCTGATGAGCGCGGTGATCATGCCGTTCTACCTGCTGTCCATGGAGTCCGGAAACACCCTGCTGCAGTTCACGCTGTCCATTTGCGTGTTCTCCTTCGCCTACGCCGCGGCCAATGCGACGTGGCCGTCCTTCTACGCCGAGATGTTCAGCTCCAAGGTCCGGTTCTCGGGCCTCGCGATCGGAACCCAGCTGGGCTTCCTGATGGCCGGCTTCGCGCCGTCGATCGTCGCCGCCCTGGGCGGCATCCAGGAGGGCGGCTGGGTGCGGATCAGCATCTTCACGGCGATCATCGCGCTGGTTTCCGCGGGGTCGGCGCTCACCGCGCGCGAAAGCTACCGGATTCCGACGTCGGAGCTCGGCCTGAAGAAGGCGTCCGTCGGCGTCTAGCCGCAGTCATTGCCGGCACGAGGCCCTCGTCTACCGTCCGATGTAGCCGAGGGCCTCGGCGTGGAGTTGGCGGGACTTGACGTCGATCGCCCGCCGGTAGTGGCCCAGCAGCTCCTCGCAGAGCGCCTCCCACGTCCGCCCCTGCACCGACGCGTGGGCCGCAGCCCCGAACGCGGCCCGCTTCGCGTCGTCGTACAGCAGGTCGCGGGCACGGGCGGCCAGGTCCTCGAGGTCCCCCGGCGCGTAAACCCAACCCGTGCGCGAGGAGTCGACCAGGTCCAGCGGGCCGCCGCGGCCGACGGCGACCACGGGAACGCCCGCGGCCATAGCCTCCTGAATGGTCTGGCAGAACGTCTCCGACTCGCCCGGATGCACGAACAGGTCGAAGCTGGCGACCATCTCGGCGAGCTCGTCGCCGCCGAGGAATCCCGCGAAGTGCGCGTTCGGGAGCTTCGCGCGGAGCTGGTCCTTCAGCGGGCCCGAGCCGACGACGACCAGCCGCGTGTCCGGCAGGGCGTCCAGGACGGCGAGGTCCTCCACCTGTTTCTCCGCCGCCAGCCGGCCCACGAACCCGATCAGCCGTTCGCCCCGCGGCGCCAGCCGGGCACGCAGGGCGTCCGAGCGCCGGCCCGGGTGGAACCGCCGCGCGTCCACGCCCCGCCGCCACATCCGCACCCGGGGCACCCCGGCGTCCCGCAGCTGGCCCATGGAATAGGAGCTCGGCACGAGGTTCAGCGTGGAGGCCCCGTGCATCGCGCCCACGTGCGTCCACAGCAGCTGCTCCAGCCAAGGCGCCCCGTAGCGGGCCGCGTACGCGGGGATCTCCGTCTGGTAGACGGAGACGGTCGGCAGGCCCAGCTGCTCGGCGGCTTGGATCGCGCGCCAGCCCAAAACGAACGGGCTCGCGACGTGCACCACGTCCGGGGCGTAGTCCGCGAGCAGGCGCCGCACGCGGGACACCGTCCCGGCCGCGACGCGCACGTTCGGGTAGCCGTTCAGCGCCAGCGAGGGGAGGCGTGCGACGTCGTACCCCTGGACCGAGTCCGGCGCAGGCTTCGCCGCCCAGGCGGGGCCGGACCAGGACGACGCCGGCGCGATCACCAGCGCGTCGTGGCCCTCGCGGCGCAGATGCGCCAGCAGTTGGAGCACCGAATGGGTGACACCGTTCATGTGCGGAAGGAAGGACTCTGCGACGACTGCGATCTTCACCCCACCAGCGTCGCCACCGGCGGTGAAGCCCGCATGAACTGGAGCCCCAGGACGGGTGAACGTTGCCGGGCCGGTAGTCTTGCCCGGTGGATTCCGGAATGCTGGTGCTGGTGCTGGGCCTGATCGTCGTCGGCGCCGTGGCGCAGCGGGTAGCCGGGATCGGCTTTGCCCTGCTGGTTTCGCCGTTCCTCGTGATCCTGCTGGGGCCCCATGCTGGTGTTCTCCTGATCAACATCTGCGGCGTCGTGTCCTCGGCGCTGATCGCCCCGCGCGTCTGGCGGGACATCGACTGGTCGGTCTTCCGCTGGTTTACGGTCGCTAGCCTCGCCGGATCGATTCCGGGCGCGATCCTGGCGGGGCTCCTGCCGTCATCCACCCTGTCCATCACGGTCGGCGCCGTGGTGCTGGTGGCGTTGGTGTTGTCCCTGGTATTGAGCCGGGCGGACGTCGTGGTGAGCGGCAACGGCCCGCGCGCCGTCGCGGGGGCCCTGTCCGGACTGACCAACTCGATGGCGGGCGTCGGCGGACCCGCGGTCAGCGCCTACGCGATTCTCGCGCGCTGGGAACAACGTCCCTTCGCCGCAACCCTGCAACCGTTCTTCGTCGTCATCGGCATCGTCGCGATCGCCACCAAACTCGTCGCGGATCCGTCCCAGATGCCGGCCGTCGAGCCGTGGGCGTGGGCGCTGATCGTCGTCGCGATCGTGGCGGGGATCTTCGGCGGGGAGGTGCTGCAGCGCCACGTGCGGGACCGGCACGCCCGGCTGTTCGTGATCTGCGTCGCATTCCTCGGCGCGATCGCCGCGCTGGCCAAGGGACTGCTCGAGGCGTTCTGACCCGTTCGCGCGCGGCGCCGCGTCGCTGGGCACCGCCGCGCACGATCGGTGGCACGATTGAGTCGATGAAAGACCAGCGACTGCCCCACCGGAACCACGCCGAACGCGCCGACCGTGCGCGCGGTTACGCGGCGTCCCTGCGCACCGCGCTGCGCGACGGGCTGCCCATGCCGCTGTGGCTGCAGGGCGGCCTGGAGTTCCTGCAGAGCGCGTTTCTCTCGGCGGTCCTGGTGGTGGTACCGCTCGTGGTCGTGTGGTTCGCCGGCGGGTTCGCGGACCGTACGCTCGATTCGCTGTTCAAGCTGGCGGGCCAGGTCTGGCTGGCCATCCACGGCGTCCCGCTGGGACTGGTGGTGCCGGCCGGCGATTCGTCCGCCGAGCCCCTGTCCGGCACCCTCTCGATCGTCCCCCTGGGACTGGCGCTCATACCGTTCTTCCTCTCGTGGCGGGCGGGGCGGCGCATCGCCCGCGCCTGCTACACCGACCAACTCCGGCAGGGCATCGCCGGAGCGCTGGTCGCCTACCTGCTGTTCGGGCTGGCCACGGGATACTCCGTGGACACCGAGGAGGTCTCGGTGAACCTGGCGGCGGCCGCCCTGGTGCCGCTCGTCGCGGCCGGTGCCGGCGTCGTCGTCGGAGCCTACCGGGAGGCGGGCTCGTGGGGCCGGCTGATCGGCGTCGACGTGGCCGCGTGGATCGCCAGGGCCAGCCAGCATTCGCGCTGGGCCGGCTCCTACGTGTGGGCCGTGCTCCGTGCCGGCGCCATCGGCTACGTGGCGGCCCTGTCGTTGGCATGCGTGGTGTTGGCCATCAACCTGGGCCTCCACTGGGTGGAGATATCCAACGTCTACCAGCAGCTGCGCGGTGGACCGGTCGGGGGAACGGTGCTGACCGTGGGCCAGTTGGGCATCCTGCCCAACCTCGCGGCGTGGACGCTGGCCTGGATCAGCGGGGGAGGATTCACTCTGGGCGTGGGAAGCACGTTGAGCACGCTGCAGACGACTGTCGGGCCGCTGCCGGCGATTCCCGTGCTCGCCGCGCTGCCCACCGGCGCGCTGGACTCCGCCTGGCTCTTCATGCTGGTCCCCGTGCTGGCCGGGGTGGTGGCCGGATGGTGGTTCCTGCGCGAGGGAGAGAACCATCTGGACGACTGGATCTCCATCAAGAACAAGACCCGCTGGCTGACGCTGGCCGCCTCCACGCTGGCGCTCGGGTTGTTCATCGGGGCGACGGCCGGCCTCTTGTCGGTGCTCGGCAGTTGGCTTTCCGGCGGGTCGCTCGGCATCGGCCGGCTGACCGAGATCGGCCCGAACCTCTGGATGACGGCCCTGATGCTGGGTGCCGAGATCTGCATCGGCACGGTCGTTGGATACCTCGTGGCGCCGGTCTTCGAACGCGACCCCGTCCTGGAGGACTAGCTGGCGGGAGCGCCGAAGCTATGCGCCGACGTCGTGCAGGTGGTGGGCCACGTCGTGCCAGGCGTAGCGCCCGAGCGTCTGGACCGTGAACTGCGACCCGTTGCCGCGCTTCCCCGGACGCACCAGCTCCCGCCGCAGCACCGCGTCGAGCGCGTCCGCGAAACCGCGGCCCGCTGCGGAGAGCTGCGTGATGACGGCGTGCGGATCCTGTCCGGCGTAGTCGTCCTCGATGGCCGTCTCGTCCTGGTCCCAGTCGGGAAAGGCCGGCGCCTCGCGGGTCAGCATCAGGTCCAGCCGGTAGTGCATCACGCGGAAAACGTCGCGCACGTGCGCGCCGTACTCGAGCGTGCTCCACACGTTGGGCGCGGGCCGGGCGGCGACGTCGGCGCGGGACAGCGCCTCCTGCCAGCGCGGGAGCGACGAGCGGACCTCGGCCGCGACGTCCTGCGGCGACAGCGCCGAGACGTCCACGCCGCACTCCGGGCATTCCCGTTCGATGGTCCAGGTCCAGTCCTTGGTGTCCGGTGTCCAATCGCTCATGTGCCGAGAATCCCTTCCATGTTCCTGAGTTTGTCCTGGTAGTCGCGCTGGCACTGGCTCTGCGCGCGCTCGGTCACGGAGTTGTGCACGCACTGTTCGTAGTCCGACGTCGGACCGTAGAACAGCGATTGGACGCCGGTGGAGAGCGTGAAGAGCAGGCAGGCGAGGGTCGCCAGCGGGATGATGGCCCGCATGAAGCCGGGCACCTGCGCCCGGAAGACCTTGATCGTCGCGATCGTGCCGACCACGACGCCGGCCAGGCCGAGCGCCACGGCCGCGAGTTTCCACGGCAGGGCGGCTCCGGCGGCCAGGTAGGCGCCCAGCATCAGGACGATGGCGGTGCGGACCCACGCGGAGACGCTTCGGTACGCCTGGGCCGCTGAGTCCTTTGATGGCGCCGTCATGTTTCCAGCCTAGCGCTGGGCCGCTCCTGCCTGGTGCGCGCCGCTCCGTCCGACGACGCGCGGGACGGAGGGCAACGGACCACCGCCTAAACTGGAGGGCATGCGCATTGTTGCCCTCGTATCCGGGACCGGCTCCAACCTCCAGACCGTCATCGACTCCGTCGCCTCCGGTGGCCTCGACGTGGAGATCGCGGCGGTCGGCGCCGACCGCCACGGCACGCGCGGCGTGGAACGCTCCGCCGCCGCCGGCATCGAGACGTTCGTGGTCAACTTCCGGGACTTCGGCGACCGCGGCGCCTGGAACCACGAACTGACCGCGAAGTGCCTGTCCTACGAGCCCGACTACGTGGTGTCCTCCGGCTTCATGCGCATCGTCGGCGAGGAGTTCATCGACGCGTTTGACGGCACCTACATCAACACGCACCCCGCCCTGCTGCCGAGCTTCCCCGGCGCGCACGGGGTCCGGGACGCGCTGGCCTACGGGGTGAAAGTCACCGGCTGCACCGTGCACATCGCCGACGCAGGGGTCGACACAGGCCCCATCCTGGCGCAGACCGCCGTCGAGGTGCTTCCCGAAGACACCGAGGAGACCCTGCACGAACGGATCAAGGTCGCCGAGCGAGCGCTGCTGATCCGGACGCTCGGCGAACTGTCCGCCCGGCACGGGGCGTCAACCCCGGCCCGCCCCTAGCGCGACCCACGGTGGTTCTACTGGATGTCGTCCTCCGGCGGTGCGATGGCGACCTCCAGCTGAACGTCGATGGACGCGACGCCCGCCACGGCGTCCAGCGCCGGCCGGCAGGCGTCGTCGGCCGTGCCGGAGACCATTCCGAGCGAGCCGAGGACGCGGTCGACCCGCATCCCGGCCCCGCTCAGGTGGGAGGCGACCTCCTCCACCCGGTCCGCGTGTTCCGAATCAACCGTCACGGTGATGCGCATCGGCCGGCCCTATCCCTGTCCGGGGAGCGGTTCGGCGACCCGTGCGCGCATGCCGCTGGTGTTCGGCAGGGAAGGATCCGCCGGGGGCGGGGCCTGGACGAGACCGGCGCCCACGTCGACGGACGCGGACTCCAGTCGCCGCGCCTCCTGCACGATCTCGGCCCACAGCTCCCGGCCCCGCAACCCGGTGGCCTCGGCGAGAAGGGCCGCCACGCCCGCCGCGTGCGGCGTGGCCATGGAGGTGCCGCTGATGCTCCGGTAGCGCTCCGGCATGGGCCAGGAGGAATGGATTTCGACGCCAGGTCCGGCGACGTCCACCTGCCCGCCGCGTCCGGGGAGCGTGCGCGCGGAGAAATCCGCCATCTCGAGTGTCCCGTCCAGGGCGCCGACGGCCATGATGTACGGGCTGTTCGCCGGAGCGCCGACAAAGCCGAAGTCCCCGACGGAGCGGTTGGCGTTGTTGCCGGCGGCCGCAATGATCAGCGTGCCCTTGGCCAGCGCGCGCTGGCCCGCCGCGACGTAGGGCGGGTGGATCTGGGCGACGTCGGCGCCCAGGGACATCGAGACGATCGCGCAGCCGTTGCCCACTGCCCAGTCGATGCCGGCGAGGATCGTGGCGTCCGTGCCGGATCCGGACGCGCCGAGCACCTTGCCCGAGTAGATGTCCGCCTCGTGGGCCACGCCGTAGCCGCGCGAGCCCTCGGGGGCGCGCGGACCGCAGGCACTGCCGATGCAGTGGGTCCCGTGGCCGTGGCCGTCCGTGGCATCCTCGCCGTCCACGAAGGATTTGGCGACGACGGTGCGGCCGGCGAAGTCCGGGTGCGACGTGTCGAACCCGGTGTCCAGGACCGCCACCCTGATGCCTTGGCCGGAGTAGGCCGACTCGGCGGCCAGGGTCGCCTGGAGGCCCCACGTGAAGGCGTCGTTGTCCTCGAAATTCGTGGGCACGGCCGTGGGCGAGTCGGGGGCTCCGGCGGCCGCCCGGCGGCCTCGGGTCCGGGTCCGGCCCCGGGATTCGGCGTGCGCCGGCGCCAGGACGTGGTGCATCAGCTCGGGGGAAACCGCCACGGGACGTTGCCGGCCGGCCGCGACGGAGCGCAGCATGCCCAGGCGCTCGGGATCGGCGGACACCACCGCGATGCCGAGTTCGGCGAAGTAGGTGTCGGTGCCGGCCGCGGCGACGCTTCCCTCCGCGGCCGTGGAGAAGTCGCGCGAATCGGCGACGTCGCCCAGCCCGCACTCCGAGAGCAGCGCCGGGGCGTCGAAGTCGTCGCCGTCGATGTCGAACACCACGATGAATCGACCCGTGGTGACTTCGTCGGTGAACGGTTGTTCCGCATTCAGCATGGTGGTCCTTCCAGTGACCGGGGGATGGGTGGCCCGCTGGCGCCAGTCTAGTCGCGGGGCCGGACGGATTACACGGAGGGGCGGACGCCTGTTGACCGGATCAGTGAAGCGCGACCGACCGCGTCTCCGGGGCGTTGAACGCCATCCACACGACGGCGAGCAGCACCAGCGCCCCCGCGACCAGGAAGGAGTTGGCGAGACCGAACACCGGCCAGACGATCGCGAACACCAGTGGGCCGAAGCCCGCGCCGAGCCGGCTGAACGTGGACGCCCACCCGAATCCGGAGCCGCGGAGCTCGGTGGGGTAGAGCTCGGAGACGTAGGCGTACAGCACGGGAATCGCAATCTGGACCACGAAGCCGAACACCAACAGCCAGACGACGGCGGTGCGCGGGGTGGACAGCGTCTGCGCCACCATCACCAGCACCAGCGCCGACAGCGGGGCGGACACGCCGAGCAGCCATTTGCGGCCGACCCGCTCCACCAGCAGGGCGGCGACGCCCACGCCGAGCAGCCCGACGGCGGCCATCCCGGCCGTGCTGAAGAAGGCCGCCACCTGGGCCATGCCCGCGTCGGCGAGGATCGACGGCATCCAGGTGAGGGCCAGGTAGTAGACGAGGAGAACGGTGAAGAAGAGGGTCCATGCGGTGAATGTGATCCGCCAGTCGAAGCGCCACACGCGCACGAGCTGTTCGCCCCAGGACCCGGCGGACAGGCCGGGGGTCTCGGCGGGCTCGGGCAGGCTGTACGGAACATGCGTTCCCCCGGTGCGGCGCACCAGGTCGTCGATGACAGCGCTCGCCTCCTTCTTCCTGCCCTGCCGTATCAGGTACAGGGGCGACTCCGGCACGCTGCGCCGGATCCAGAAAACCAGCAGCGCGGGCAGCACCATGACCACCAGGATCAGGCGCCAGTTCTCCGTGGTGGACTGGATGACCGCCGAGACGAAGAACGCCATGGCGGCGCCGATGGGCCACCACCCGTCCATGGCCGTGAGGATCCTGCCGCGCTGCCGACGGGGCGTGAACTCGCCGACCAGCGCGTAGTCCACGGGAATGCACCCGCCCAGCCCGAAGCCGGCGAGGAAGCGGAAGGCCGCGAACCACGTGAAGTCCGGCGCCAGCGCGCCGGCGACCGTGAAGATGGAGAAGATCAACAGCGTCCAGGTGAAGGCCGTCTTGCGGCCGACCCGGTCCGCGATGGTTCCCCAGACGAAGGCGCCCAGCGCCATGCCGATGAGGTTCGCGGTCCCCAGCCACGCCGCCGTCGTGCGTTCGAGGTCCCATTCCTCCATGACGAGGGGGATCAGCGCGCCGTTGAGCGTGACGTCCCAGGCGTCGAACATGAAGCCGAGCCCGCCGATCAGGAAGATCTTTCCCTGGACGCCCCAGCGCCACGGGAGGTTCTGGACGATGGACTCGCCCGAGGGCGAATTCTGTAACTTCATGGCCGTGGAAGACCCCCGAATCCGTGTAGTGGCCGGCCCGCCCGGTGGCGCCGCCGGCGTCGTCTGCCTGCTGACAGTATCCTCCATGGCGGCGCGCCGACCGCGCGTCCGCAGTCCCTGCGCAAGCTAACATGACTGACGGTCACTCAATGCCGACGCCGCCACGGCGGGCCGGTTCCACCAGAAAGGTTCGCCGCATGGCAGAGAACACCGCGAACGCCGACTCGGAAGAGCGCGCACGCAAACACAAATGGAAAGTCATCGGCCCGGGACTCGTGGTCGCCGCGACCGGCGTCGGCGCCGCGGACATGGTCGCCACGCTGGCCGCCGGTTCCCGCTACGGCTACATGCTGCTGTGGGCCGTGGTGCTCGGCGTGCTGCTGAAGATCGTCCTGGTCGAGGGGGCCGGACGCTTCACGCTGTCCACCGGCAAGACCATCTTCCAGGGCTGGCGGTCGCTGGGCCGCTGGCCGGTCTGGTACTTCGGGCCCTACATCCTGATCTGGGGCATCGTCTACGGCGCCTCGGCGATGTCCTCCACGGCGCTTCCGCTGGCGGCGCTTTTCCCTGCCGTTCCGCTGTGGGTCTTCGCGGTCGGCACCGGACTGCTGGGCTTCGCGATGGTGTGGCTTAACCGCTACTCCGTCTTCGAGAAGATCACCGCCGTGCTCGTCGGCCTCATGTTCGTGACGATCGTCGGGCTCGCCGTCATCGCCTCCCCGAACATCCCGGCGATGTTCGCCGGCCTCGTCCCGCGGCTGCCCGAGGGCGGCCTGCTCTACACGCTGGCGCTCGCCGGCGGAGTCGGCGGAACCATCACGCTGGCCGCCTACGGCTACTGGCTGCGGGAGAAGGGCTGGATCACCCCGGGCTGGATGAGGGTCATGCGCATCGACAACACGATGGCCTACGTCATGACCGCCATCTTCGTGATTTCGATGCTGATTGTCGGCGTCGAGGTGGTGCAGGTCGCCGGGATCACCATTTCCGCGGGCGACCGTGGCCTGCTCGACCTCACGGGCGTGCTGCAGGACAGGTACGGCGACGTCATCGGCGTCGGCTTCCTATGGGGCTTCTTCGCCGCGGCATTCTCCTCCCTGCTGGGCGTTTGGAACGGCGTTTCGCTGATGTTCGCCGACTTCTGGGCCAACCTGCGCGGCAAGGGATCGGACCACCCCGACGCGAAGATCAACGGAAAGTACTTCCGCTTCTACCTGCTGTGGCTGACGTTCCCGTCCATGCTGCTGCTGACCCTGGACCAGCCGATCGGCCTGGTCCTGGCCTACGGCGTGCTCGGCGCGCTGTTCATGCCGTTCCTGGCGATCACGCTGCTGCCGCTGCTGAACTCCGGAAAGTACGGTGTGCCGAAGAACTGGCGCAACCGGTGGCACACGAACACGGCACTGGTCATCACCGCCGTCCTGTTCATCACGCTGGGCGGCTACCAGCTGTTCACGTCGGTCCAGAAGGTCCTGGGCGGCTAGTCGCGCGGTGCCGCCGAGCGGCGGCTGCACCGAAGGGGGGAAGGCGCCGACCGATCGGTTCGGACGGCGCCTCCCCCCTTGACATTTCGCGGTCTCGGGGGAGTGGATGCGACACAGCCGCGGCTTTTGCGCGGGCCCTTAACGGGCCGCGTGTACCGGGAGTAGAGTCTGGTCATGGGAGTTGATTGGACGGCACTGGAAGAAGCAATCCGCAAGTCTGCACTGCGCCAGGCGCGCGAAGTGATCGATCACCACCCGGACCACGTGTTCTACGCGGTCGCGTTGGACGGGGTGTCCACGGAACCGGCGGACGCGATCGAACTTCCCGTTCTCGCGCTGAACTCCGAACAGGCACTGGAACGCGATCTTTCCCTGGCGCAGCACGATCAGGCGCCCGTGGTGGTTGACGGCGAAGACGACGACGATGTGGAGCCGGTGGAGGAGAGCTTCTACTCCACCAAGTGGAACCCGCCCGAGTGGCACTGGTGTTCCATGGAGCTCTTCGACGAGTCCGCCGCCAATCTCTGGAGCACCGCACTGACGCAGGTGGCGGAGAAACACGGATGGGAAGCGACGATCCGGCGCTACTACGAGATGCTGTGTTCGGTGACCGAGTCCCTGGGCCGCGAACTCGCGACCGGCAAGCACGCGGAACTCATCGCCTACGTCTCCGACGAGGACCACGCGGACAAGATCCTCCGCAGGTGCCTCACGCCCGAACAACTCCAGCGGCATTTCCCGGAACTCGCCGCGTGAGGCCCGAACCGGCCGCGTAAGCCGCCGGCGTCGCCGTCGTCTGGTCCGCGGCCATGCTCGGTGCCTAGGCCGGGTTCTGGCTGGGGTGGTCCGGCAGGAAAGCATCGGGGTGCGTCGGGACGGTCCCGGTGGCGCGGCCGGAGGCGCGGGGGCGTTTTCAGTGGATGCCGGCGACACCGTCCGGCTGGAGATTCCCCTCGACCTGGAGATTCCCCTCGACGCGCGGGCCGTGGTCCCGGGCCCGGGCGCGGGTCAGCGGCCCAACGCCTCCGCCAGCTCCGTCAGCGCCGCGACCGTGACGTCGGGGGCCTCGAAGTACGTGGGGTAGTCAGCGCCGGACCGGTTGATCCAGGCGGTGCGCAGGCCCGCCCGGGCCGCGCCGTGGATGTCCCAGGCATGGACGGCCACCAGCATCAGGTCCGCGGGCTCGGCGCCGGTCCGCGCCGCCGCGTACCCGTAGGACGCGGGCGCCGGTTTCCACACCGGCGCGTCCTCGACCGAGAGGAGCGCCTCGAACTCTTCGCGGACGCCGCCCGCGGTCAGCAGCTTCTCGGTGGTGGCAACCGAACCGTTGGTCAGCGTGACCAGCCGGTGGCCGGCGGACGCGAGCGAGCGGATTCCGTCCGGCACGTCCGGGTGCAGCGGCAGGCCGGCGATGGACCCCATGATGTGGTCGACGGCGCCGTCCAGGTCCGTGTCCGCGCCGCGGGCGACCAGGAGTCCGCGGAGGGAATCGGCACCGATCTGGGCGAAGGTGGTGTTGTCGCCGGTGGAGGTCAGCGCGAACCCGTCCCGCAGCAACGAGGCGAACCACACCTTGGCCAGTTCGGCCGGGGCTCCGACCTCGGCGAACCGGTCGCCCAGCGAGGACATGTCGGACAGCGTTTCGTTGACGTCGAAGACAATCACGGCGGGCACGGTGCTCATCGATCCTCCAGGGGTGGGGAGTGCGGCTTTTCGGAACCCTCCCAGTCTGCACGACGACGGGCGGGGACGTCCCGGCTTCGCTACAGTTCGCGCTGCCCCTCGGGCAGCGCCACAAGGGCCAGGACCCGGCCGTCGTCGTTCCGCACCTCGATCTCGGCGATCCGGCCGACCTGCAGCGGCACCGCGCCGACGATCGCGGACTTCCCCGTTTCCGTCGCCGACCAACTGCCGGCGCGTTCCTCCGCGCCGTCGTGGTCGACCACCCACAGCGACAGGGTTCCCCGCGTGGGAAGGCTGGTGGCCGTCAGCTCCAGCTCGGTGCCCCACGCCTTGCGCTCCAAGCCGATCTGGGCGCGGACGCCGTCGGCCGAATTCAGCGCGTAAGTGGGGCCCGGCTCCGGCGCCGGCGTGAACACCGGAGCAATAAGCGCCCCGAGTGCCACGCACGCGGCGGCAAGGACCACCGCGAAGCCAACACGACGGCGTCGTGCCCTGCGTCGCCGGGTGGACAGGCGGCCGAGGAGGACGGACACGGGGGGTTCCGCGGCAAGGGAGCCACCGGTATCGCCGACATACGGCGCGGGGGCTTCGGCGAGGGTGTGCGCGTCAGCCAGGGGAACGGCCGCCAGTAGGCGGGGCAGGCTGCGCGAGGACCGGAGTTCGGCGCGGCATTGCCCGCACCCGAGCAGGTGGGACTCGAACGCGGAACGCTCGGCATCGGACAGTCCGCCCAGGACGTAGGCGCCCAACTCCTGGTGTTCGCCGCGCCGGGAGCGGTTTTCGGCCGGGCCGCTCAATGTTCCACCCCCATCTCGTCCAACACCGAGCGCAGGGCCCGCACCGCGTAGTAGGCGCGGGATTTCACCGTACCCGCTGGAATGTTCAGCCGCTCGGCGGCCTCGGCGACCGTGTAGCGGTTGTAGTGCAGCGCCAGCACCACCTGGCGGTGTTCGCGGCTCAGGCGCAGGAGGGCCTCCTCCATCAGCACGCGGCCCAGGAGCTCGTCGATGCGCTCGGTGGTGTCCGGCATCGTTTCCGCCCTCTCCTGTCCCAGATCCGCCCGGGGTCGAGCGGAGGCCCTGCGGTGGTTGTCGATCATGACGTTCCGCGCCGTGCGGAAAAGGTAGCTGCGCAGGCTGCCGGTGATGTGCGGGGCCGCCTGCCACACCTTGAGCACCGTCTCCTGCACCACGTCCTCGGCCGACGACGGATCGTGGGACGCGCGCAGGACGAACCTCCTCAGTGCCTCGCCGTGGTCCCGGTAGATCCCGGCAACCAGATCCTCGTCCAAGGGCACGCCGGCTCCCTGCCCGTCTCTCTTGCGATCCACTTCCACCCCCTAGGACGTGCGCGCGGCGCAAAAGGTTCAGGCCGCCCCCGGTCGTGCCCGGCCCCCGACCGAAGTCGTCGCACCCGCATTGAACCAATCCTGCACCGAACGCGTCCTAGATGGCAGGGGTCCGAGGCAACGGAAAAACCGCCGGCTAGCCACTATGGCCCGTATAGGGAAGGAACCCAACCATGTATGCAGACAAGAACAGGTACGCGCTGACACTCGCGGGAGCCGTGCTCGCCGCCATGGCCTTGGCAGGCTGCGGCGGAACGTCGACCGATGCGCCCGAAGCCCCCGCGAGCTCCGTGCCCGCGGAGTCGTCCGCCGCCTCGGAGTCGCCCTCCGAGGATGCCGCGGCGTCGGTGGACCTGATGGTCGCCGACTCGGAGGAGGGCGAGATCGTCGTCGACGGCGAGGGCATGTCGCTCTACTACTTCACCAAGGACACCAAGGACTCGGACACCAGCGCCTGCACGGGCGACTGCCTGGTTGCCTGGCCCATCGCGGTCGCCTCGAGCGATACGCCGATGGTGGAGGGCGTCACCGGAACGGTGGGAACCATCGAGAGCCCGGACGGGGAGTTGCACATGACCCTCAACGGCATGCCCCTGTACTACTTCGAAAAGGACAAGGCGCCCGGCGACATCCTCGGACAGGGTGTCGGCGAGGTCTGGTACCTGGCCGCTCCGGACGGAGAAATGATCAAGTAGGCCACCCGGGGCGGACGGTGCGGGAGCCGTGGGGCGCGTCACGTGGGCGGTGCGCCCGCGCGGCGGGCCGGTAGACTGGCCGCGATCCCCACCCGCCCCGTCCCTGGGAGAGCCTTGTGAGCAAAACCGTCCTCGACCGCGTGCCCATCCGTCGTGCCCTGATCTCCGTCTACGACAAGTCCGGGCTGGAGGAGCTGGCCCGAGGCCTGCACGACGCCGGGGTGCGGATCGTTTCCACCGGGTCCACGGCCCAGCGCATCGCCGCCGCCGGAATCCCCGTGCAGGGCGTCGAGGAAGTCACCGGTTCCCCCGAAATGCTGGACGGGCGCGTCAAGACGCTGCACCCGCGCGTGCATGGCGGAATCCTCGCGGACCGCCGCGTGCCGGAGCACGTCCAGACGCTGGCCGACATGGACATCGAGCCCTTCGACCTCGTGGTGGTCAACCTCTACCCGTTCGTCGAGACCGTGCGCTCGGGCGCGGGACAGGACGACGTCGTAGAACAGATCGACATCGGCGGGCCGGCGATGGTGCGCTCCGCCGCGAAGAACCACGCCGCGGTCTCCATCGTGGTCGACCCGGGCAGCTACGGCGACGTCGTCGCGGCGGCGGCCGGCGGAGGTTTCGACCTGAAGACCAGGCGCCGCCTGGCGGCGAAGGCCTTCGCCCACACCGCCTCCTACGACACCGCGGTCGCGACGTGGACCGCCGGCGAGTTCCTCGACGAGGACGGCGACGGGACCATCGACTGGCCCGCCTACTCCGGCGTCGCCCTCGAGCGATCCGAGGTGCTGCGGTACGGCGAGAACCCCCACCAGCAGGCCGCGCTCTACGTGGACAAGGCCGCCCCGGCGGGCATCGCGCAGGCGGACCAGCTCCACGGCAAGGCCATGAGCTACAACAACTACGTCGACGCCGACGCCGCCCTGCGCGCGGCCTTCGACTTCGAGCTGCCGGCGGTCGCGATCATCAAGCACGCCAACCCGTGCGGCGTCGCCGTCGGCTCGGCGGACGCGGCAGACCCCATCGCCGACGCGCACGCCAAGGCGCACGCCTGCGACCCGCTCTCCGCCTTCGGCGGCGTCATCGCCGCGAACCGGACGGTGACCCGCGCGATGGCCGAGACCGTCAGGGACATCTTCACGGAGGTCGTGATCGCACCGGCCTTCGAGCGGGAGGCCGTGGAGATTCTCTCCAAGAAGAAGAACATCCGGCTGCTCGCCCTCCCGGAGGGCTACGGCCGTTATCCGACCGAGCTCCGGCAGGTCTCCGGCGGCATGCTGGTCCAGGTTTCCGACAAGGTCGACGCCGTAGGCGACGCCCCCGCGACATGGACCCTGGCCGCCGGCGAGGCGGCCGACGAGGCAACCTTGGCGGACCTCGCCTTCGCCTGGCGGGCCGTCCGCGCCGCCAAGTCCAACGCGATCCTGCTCGCCGCGAACGGCGCGGCGGTCGGGATCGGCATGGGACAGGTCAACCGCGTGGATTCCTGCAAGCTGGCCGTAGAGCGCGCCAACTCGCTGGGCGTTTCGGTGGCCTCGGATGTCGACGCGGCCGGCGGTGCCTCCGGCGCGGCGGACGCGGCTGGTTCGGCCGAGCGCGCACGCGGCGCCGTCGCGGCGTCGGACGCGTTCTTCCCGTTCGCCGACGGGCTGCGGATCCTGCTCGACGCCGGCGTCAAGGCCGTCGTTCAGCCCGGCGGGTCGGTCCGCGACGACGAGGTCATCGCCGCCGCGAACGCCGCCGGCGTCACGATGTACTTCACCGGCGCGCGGCACTTCTTCCACTAGCGGCACCGGTGGATTCCGCGATCTGAACATGCTGGCCCAGGGCGCTGTCCTGGGCCAGCGTCGTCAGCAGCGCCGCGCCGTCGAGCCCCGTTCCGAGCGGTTCGCGCAGTTCGACTCCCGGCCACTGTTGCCGGAGGCGGTCCAGGAACGGTCCGCGGATCTCGCCGGCGCCGAAGACGCGACCCAGGCAGCAGACCACGGGATCCGGGCGGGCGTCCTCGCCGACGCGGCGCAGGCCGGTCGCCGTGGAGTGCGCCAGTTCGGCCGCGGCGCGCGCGCAGATGTCCGCGGCCACCGCGTCCGTCGCCGCCAGCGCGGTGACCCGCGGGGCGTAGGAGGCGATGCGGCGCACGCGGTGCGGATCGGTCTGCAGCTCCACGTAGGCGTGTTCGACATTCGGGAAGTCCTCCGCGAGGACCGCGGTCAGCGCGGTGGCCGGGCCGCGGCCGTCGTGGGCGCGCATCACGGTGCGGAATGCCTCGATGCCCAGCCAGTAACCGCTTCCCGCGTCGCCCATGAGGTAGCCCCAGCCATCCACGCGCGCGACGCTGGCCGCGCCGACTGCCAACGTGACGACGCCGGTCCCGCTGGCGATCACCGCACCCGGATGGTCGCCGAGGGCGCCCAGATACGACGTCACGGAGTCGTGGGCGACGAGGACGCGACCGACGCCCAGGCCGGAACAGGCGTCCAGGAGGCGTTGCGCCTCGCCCCCGGCGTCGGTCAGCCCGGAGGTCCCGACGGCGACGGCCGCGAACGTGCCGCCCGTGGCCATGCCCACCCGTTCGACGACGGAGCGCAGCTGCGGCGCCAGCGGCCGGTCCGTCCGGATGCCGGGAAAATCGTGCGGGCTCTCGCGCGAGCCGATCGCGTGGGCCTGGGCGCGGATGCCGGTCTGGCCGGCGTCGATGGCCAGCACCTTATCGGGCATGGGGATCGTCTGCTTTGGTGGGTGGTTCATGGTTCCAACAATAGGACTCCGCCGCCCGCGGAACACGCGCCGGATCCGCCGAAGATGAAGGGGGCGGGACCCCGGAAAACCTATGGGAGGGCGTCCTTCCGGTAAGTTTGTCCTGTTGAGTCCACACCGGATGTGAAGTTACCGCAGACCTTTCAGGGAGCCGCTACCCATGGCCAAGATTATTTACACCCACACCGATGAGGCGCCGATGCTGGCGACGTATTCGTTCCTGCCGATCGTCGAGGCCTTCGCCTCGACCGCCGGCGTGGAAGTGGAAACCCGCGACATCTCGCTGGCTGGCCGCATCATCGCCGTCTTCGGCGACTTCCTCACCGAGGAACAGCGCACCGGGGACGCGCTGGCCGAGCTGGGCCAGCTCGCCAAGAGCCCCGACGCCAACATCATCAAGCTGCCGAACATCAGTGCGTCCATCCCGCAGCTGAAGGCCGCCATCACGGAGCTCCAGGGCCACGGCTACGCGCTGCCGGACTACCCGGACAACCCGTCCTCCGACGAGGAGACGGACATCCGCGCCCGCTACGACAAGATCAAGGGCTCGGCCGTGAACCCCGTGCTGCGCGAGGGCAACTCCGATCGCCGCGCGCCGCTGTCCGTCAAGAACTACGCCCGGAAGAACCCGCACACGATGGGTGCCTGGACCGCCGAGTCCAGGACCAACGTGGCCACCATGGGAGCCGACGACTTCCGCTCCAACGAGAAGTCGGTGGTCATCCCCGCGGACGACACGCTCTCCATCCGGATCGTCCGCGAGGACGGCACGGTCAAGGTCCTGAAGAAGGCCCTTCCGGTGCTGGCCGACGAGGTCATCGACGGCACGGTCATGCGCGCCGCCGCCCTCGACACGTTCCTGTCCGCGCAGGTCGCCCGCGCCAAGGAGGAGGGCATCCTTTTCTCGGCGCACCTCAAGGCCACCATGATGAAGGTCTCCGACCCGATCATCTTCGGCCACGTGGTGAAGGCCTACTTCTCGGAGCTGTTCGAGCAGTACGGCGACAACCTGGCCGCCGCGGGCATCAGCCCGAACAACGGGCTCGCCGCGATCCTCGGAGGGCTCGAGGAGCTTCCGGAGGACGTCCGCGAAGGCGTCCAGGCGGCGATCGCGAAGGGGCTCGAGGAGGGACCCGCGCTGGCCATGGTGGACTCCGACAAGGGCATCACCAGCCTGCACGTCCCCTCCGATATCATCGTCGACGCGTCCATGCCCGCCATGATCCGTTCCTCCGGCCACATGTGGGGACCGGACGGCCAGGAGGCCGACACGCTCGCGGTGCTGCCGGACAGCTCCTACGCCGGCATCTACCAGGTGGTCCTGGACGACTGCCGCGCCAACGGCGCCTACGACCCCACCACCATGGGAACCGTCCCGAACGTCGGCCTCATGGCCCAGGCCGCCGAGGAATACGGCAGCCACGACAAGACCTTCGAGATCCAGTCCGCCGGCACCGTCCAGGTCCTGGATTCCAAGGGCGCCGTGCTGATCGAGCACCAGGTGGCACCGGGCGACATCTGGCGCGCGTGCCAGACCAAGGACGTGCCGGTCCGCGACTGGGTCAAGCTGGCCGTCACCCGCGCCCGCGCCTCCGCGACCCCGGCCGTCTTCTGGCTGGACGAGACCCGCGCGCACGATGCGCAGCTCATCAAGAAGGTCGGCGAGTACCTCGAGGAGCACGACACCGAGGGCCTGCAGATCGAGATCATGAGCCCGGTCGATGCCACGGCGTTCACCCTGGAGCGCCTGCGCAAGGGGGAAGACACCATCTCGGTCTCCGGCAACGTGCTGCGCGACTACCTCACGGACCTCTTCCCGATCCTCGAGCTCGGCACCAGCGCCAAGATGCTTTCCGTGGTGCCGCTGATCAACGGCGGCGGACTCTTCGAGACCGGCGCCGGCGGCTCCGCCCCGAAACACGTGCAGCAGCTGGTGAAGGAGAACCACCTGCGTTGGGACAGCCTCGGCGAGTTCCTGGCGCTGGCCGTCAGCTTCGAGCACCTGGCCACGAGCACGGGCAACCAGCGCGCGCAGGTCCTGGCGGACACGCTGGACCGCGCCACCGGAACGTTCCTGCTGGAGAACAAGTCTCCGAAGCGCAAGGTCGGCGAGCTCGACAACCGCGGCAGCCACTTCTACCTCGCCCAGTACTGGGCCAAAGAGCTGGCCGCGCAGACCGAGGACGCCGAGCTGGCACAGGCGTTCGCCGCCGTGGCCGAAGCGCTCACCGCCAACGAGGAGGCCATCGTCGGCGAGCTCAGCGCCGTCCAGGGGGCCCCGCTGGAGCTCGGCGGCTACTACCGTCCGGACATCGCCAAGGTGGAGGCGGCGATGCGTCCCTCCAAGACGCTGAACTCGGTCGTCTCGACCCTCGGCTAGCCCCGGGCGGCACGGCACACCATACGACGGCGGCGCGTCGCCCCACCTCGGACCGGCATCCGGGGACAGGGGCGGCGCGCCGCCGTCGTGCGGGGGTTTGCCGGTGTCTCAGGCGGGACGTCACAATTCACCCGCCCCACACCGGGTTTGGCAAGGTATCCACCATGTCGACCACCCAAACAACCATCACCCCCAGCGAAGCCGAGGAACGCAGCGCGCGCCTGGCCGTGACGCTGTTCCCGCTGCTGATCCTCGCCGGCGGCGCGCTGGCCCTGTTCCTTCCCACGCCGTTCACCGGATGGTCCGCGTTCATCACGCCGGGGCTCATGGTCATTATGTTCGGCATGGGGCTCACACTGACCTTGCCGGACTTCGCGCTGGTCGCCAAGCGACCGCTTCCGGTCCTGCTCGGCGTCGCCGCCCAGTACGTCATCATGCCGCTGCTCGGCCTGGGCATCTCGGTCCTGCTGCAGCTTCCGCCGGCACTCGCGGCGGGCGTCATCCTCGTCGGTTGCGCTCCCGGCGGGACGGCCTCCAACGTCGTCGCGTACCTGGCCAAGGGCGACGTCGCCCTGTCCGTGACCATGACCAGCGTGTCCACGCTGATCGCGCCCCTGCTCACCCCGCTGCTGACCCTGTGGCTGGCCGGCCAGTACATGCCGGTCGACGCAGGTTCCATGGCTTTGAGCATCGTGCAGATTGTCCTGATCCCGGTGGTTCTGGGACTGGTGGCGCGCTCGCTGATCCCGGCGGTGGTAACCAGGGTCCTTCCGGCGCTTCCCTGGGTTTCGGTCCTGGCGATCACGTTCGTGGTCATGGCCGTCGTGGCCGGCAGCGCCGCAGCCATCTTCAGCGCCGGGCTGCTGATCCTGCTCGCCGTTGTCCTCCACAACGGGAGCGGCTACCTGATCGGCTACGGCGTGGCGAAGGCGTTCAAGCTGCCGGTCCCGTCCCGCCGCACCATGGCGGTCGAGGTCGGCATGCAGAACTCCGGTCTCGCCGCGGGACTGGCCAAGCAGTTCTTCACGCCCGAGGCGGCCCTGCCCGGCGCCGTGTTCTCCGTCTGGCACAACGTGTCCGGCGCGGTCATGGCGGCGATCTGGCGCCGCAGGTCCCGCTAACCGCCCCCGACGCACCGCCGCGGAAACGCCGGCGGCCGGCCACCGAGGGGGAGTTCCCCTTCGATGGCCGGCCGCCGGCGTTTAGTTGTTCGGTTGCTCTTGGGACCGGCTACTTCGTGATGGGGCCCAGCACCGGATCGTCGATGTAGGCCTCCTTGACGTTTTCCTCGGTCACGATGACGGGATCGAGGAGGTACGCCGGGACGACCTTCACGCCGTTGTCGTAGCTCTCCTCGTCGTTGACCTCCGGCGCCGTGCCGGACTGCAGGTCCTGGGCCATCGTGATGGCGTGCTCGACGAGCTTGCGGGTGTCCTTGTTGATGGTCGAGTACTGCTCGCCGGCCATGATCGACTTGACCGACTCCACCTCCGAGTCCTGGCCGGTCACGATGGGCGTGTCCTTGCCGGCGGCCTTGACGGAGGTCAGGGCGGCGCGGGCCAGCGTGTCGTTGGGGGAAAGGATGCCGTGGAGCTCGTCGGAGGAGTAGCTTCCGGTGAGGAGCGTGTCCATGCGCTTCTGGGCGTTCTCGGCCTTCCAGCCCTGGGTGACTGCCTGCTCGAACGACGTCTGTCCCGACGAGACGACCAGTGTCCCGTCGTCGATCTTCGGCTGGAGCACCGACATGGCGCCGTCGAAGAAGACCTTCGCGTTGGCGTCGTCCGGGGAACCGGCCAGCAGCTCGATGTTGTACGGGCTCTCGCCCTTCTTCTCGGCGAGGCCGTCCAACAGGGCCTGTCCCTGGAGCTCGCCGACCTTGAAGTTGTCGTAGGCCACGTAGTAGTCGACGTCGGGGCTGTTCAGCAACAGCCGGTCGTAGGCGATGACGGTCGCGCCGGACTCCTTGGCCGCCTTGAGCTGGGTGCCCAGCTGCGCGCCGTCGATCGCGCCGACGATGATGACCTTCGCGCCGTTGGTGATCATGGCGCTGATCTGGTTCTGCTGCTCCGATACGCCGCCGTTGGCGAACTGGACATCGGGTTCGAACCCGGCGTCCGTCAGGCCCTCGTTGAACAGGCTTTCCGCGAGGACCCAGTTTTCGCTGGTCTTCTGCGGAAGGGCGACGCCGATGGTCGATCCGGCCTCGAAGCCGGCGACGGCCGACTCGCCGTCCTCGCCGGTGGTGGCCGTTGTTTCCGCCCGGCCGCAGCCGGTCAGTGCGAGTGCCGCGATGGCGGCCACGGCGGCCGCCTTGCGTGCTTGTCCGAAGATGTGCATGGTTTTTCGCTTTCTGATGGTGTGGATTGCTGTGGGGAATTAGGCTTGGTGGGTGATGACGTCCTTGGTGGGCGTCGATTCGTCGGGTTGGTTCTCCCGGGCGCCGTTGGGCTTGCCGGTGTTTCCGAACGAGCGCATGAGCAGACCGGTGATGGATGGCTTGCCCTGCGACTTGTTGTAGATGTCGAAGGCGACGGCGGCCAGCAGCACGAGGCCCTTGATGATCTGTGTGGCGTCGGCTCCGATGCCCATGAGCTGGAGGCCGTTGTTCAGGACCGCCATCACGAGCCCGCCGATGATGGAGCCCACCACGGTGCCCACTCCGCCGGAGACGGCGGCTCCGCCGATGAAGACGGCCGCGATGGCATCCAGTTCCCAGCCCACGCCGTCGAACGGTCCGGAGGCCGTCGAACGGCCGACGAAGATCATGCCCGCCAGCCCGGCGAGGATGGACATGTTCATCATGACCAGGAAGTTGACCCGCCGGGAGCGGACGCCGGAGAGCTCGGCCGCGTGGCGGTTGCCGCCGACCGCGTAGACGTGGCGGCCGATGACGGTGCGGGAGGAGACGAAGCCGTAGATGAGGACCAGCACGGCCAGGATGATTCCGGGGATCGGGAACGAGGTTCCGGGACGGCCGGTGGCGAACAGGTACGTCGCGTAGAGAATGGCGCCGCTGATGAGCGTGAGCTTCGTGGCGGTCACCCACATCTCGGGTACCTCAGCGCCGAGCGACTTCGCCTTCGACCGGCCGCGGACGGCTGCGCCGACGACGAAGGCGACGGCGGCCAGGCCCAGCAGGAGCGTCAGGTTGTTGTAGCCGGTGATGGGCCCGACCTCCGGCAGGTAGCCGGAGCCGATCTTTTGGAAGTCGGCGGGAACCGGGATGGTGTTGGACTTCCCCACGAACTGGTTCAGTCCCCTGAAGAGCAGCATGCCGGCCAGCGTGACGATGAACGCGGGTATTCCGATGTAAGCGGTAAAGAAGCCCTGCCAGACGCCGATCAGCGCGCCGAGCGCGAGCCCGAGCAGGATCCCCATGTACCAGGGGATGCCCCAGTCGCGCATGGCCAACGCCACCGCGACCCCGACGAACGCGGCCACCGATCCCACGGAGAGGTCGATGTGCCCGGCGATGATCACCAGCACCATGCCGATCGCGAGGATCAGCACATAGGAGTTGCCGTTGAAGAGGTTGATGACGTTGCCGGGCGTCAGGGTCCGGCCGTCGGTGCGCCATTGGAAGAAGAGAATCAGTGCCACGAGGGCGAAGATCATGCCGAATTGCCGGCTGTTGCCGCCAAAGAGCTTCTTGATCGCGTTCATTGTTTCCGTCCTAGTGTCTGAAGTGTCGTGCTCGTCATGCGGATTTGCGGGCGGTGGTCATCAGCCGCATCAGGGATTCCTGATCGGCCTCGTCCTTGTTCAGGACGCCGGTGATGGCGCCTTCGAAGATCGTGTAGATGCGGTCGGAGAGGCCCAGCAGCTCGGGCAGCTCCGAGGAGATCACGATGACGCCCTTGCCCTGGCTGGCCAGCTGCTGGATGATGCCGTAGATCTCGTACTTGGCGCCGACGTCGATGCCGCGCGTGGGCTCGTCCAGGATCAGTAGCTCGGGGTCGGTGAACATCCACTTCGCCAGGACCACCTTCTGCTGGTTGCCCCCCGAGAGCTTCGCGACGCCTTCCTCCACGGTGGGGGCCTTGATGCGCAGCGACTTCCGGTAGCGCTCGGCGGTGTCGAACTCGGCGTGGTCGTCCACGACGCTGAGTCGGCTGATCTTCTTGAGGTTCGCCGACACCACCGTGCTTTTGATGTCGTCCAGAAGGTTCACTCCGAGCGTCTTGCGGTCCTCGGTCACATAGCCGAGGCCGGCATTGATCGCCTGCGTCACGTTCTTGAGCTGCAGTTCCTTGCCGTTCATGATCAGCTGACCGGACTGGAAGCGCCCGTAGGAGCGTCCGAACACCGAGCGCGCCAATTCGGTCCGGCCGGCGCCCATCAACCCGGCGAACCCGACGATCTCGCCGCGCCTGACGAAGAAGTTGGAGTTCTTGCAGACCATGCGGTCCTGCACCTGGGGATGTCCGACGTTCCAGTTCCGCACTTCGAAGAACGTTTCGCCTGCGCTCGGTTCGTGGTCGGGGAAGCGCGACTCGAGCGTCCTGCCCACCATGCCCTTGATGATGCGGTCCTCGTCGACGCCGTCGGCCTTGACGTTCAGCGTCTCGATGGACCGCCCGTCGCGGATGATGGTGATCGAGTCAGCGATCTGTTCGATCTCGTTGAGCTTGTGGGAAATGATGATGGACGTGATCCCGCGGCCCTTGAGGCCCAGGATCAGGTCCAGCAGGTGCTGGGAATCGGACTCGTTGAGCGCGGCGGTCGGCTCGTCGAGGATGAGGAGTTTCACGGACTTGTTCAGCGCCTTGGCGATCTCGACCAGCTGCTGCTTGCCCACGCCGATCTCCTTGATCGGCGTGTCCGGGTTTTCCCGAAGCCCGACGCGCGCAAGGAGCTCCGTGGACCGTGTTCGGGCCTCGGCCCAGTCGATCATCCCGAACCGGGTGGGTTCGTTGCCGAGGAAGATGTTCTCCATGATGGACAGTTCGGGGATGAGCGCCAGCTCTTGGTGGATGATCACGATGCCCGCCTGTTCGGAAGCCCGGATGTCCTTGAACTGTTGCGTCTGGGACTGGTAGTGGATGTCCCCGGTGTAGGTTCCATACGGATAGACGCCGGAGAGGACCTTCATCAGCGTGGACTTGCCCGCGCCGTTTTCGCCGCAGATGGCGTGGACCTCGGCGGACTTGACTCTCAGGCTCACCGAATCGAGGGCCTTCACCCCGGGAAACTCCTTGGTGATCGAGCGCATCTCCAAGATGACTGGGACGTTCTGCTGGTTCTTCATTCGCCTGGCTGCCTTCGCTTTGGAGTGACGGGGTGGTGGATCCGGTGGTGGCTGTCCGGAAGGGGCGCGCGGAGTCCGCGTACGGCGCCGGCCGTCACGATTCCCCGCTTCTGGCGTGTTGGAAGACCAGCGCTGCGGCGCCGAGGGCCTCGGCGCGGTCACCCAGCGACGACATGGCCACACGCGTGTTTTCGCCGACGACCGGCACCGCGTGCCGCAGCAGGCCGCGGCGAACCGGCTCCAGAAGCAGTTCGCCGAGTTCCGCCAGCGGTCCACCCACGACGATGACCTCGGGATTGAGGAGGTTCGCGACGTTGCCCAGCGCGCGGCCGACGGCGGCACCCGCGTCCTCGAGCACGCGCAGCGTTGCGGAGTCGCCCTCGAGGGCGTTGCGGACGATGTCGGCCGCCGTGCCGGGGGCGTCCCCGCCGCGACCCAGCAGCTCGATCATGGTGGTCGTCGAGGCGACCGTTTCCAGGCAACCGCGGTTGCCGCAGCGGCACACCTGCCCGTGCTCGTCGATGGTGGCGTGCCCGAGTTCGCCCGTGATGCCGACGTGCCCGTAGAACGGCAGGCCGTTGAGGATCAGGCCCGCGCCGACGCCGGAGCCGATCTTCAGGAACACCAGGTTCTTGACCTGCCCGTGTTCGCCCCATGTCACCTCGGCCAACGCGCCCAGATTGGCGTCGTTGTCGACGAATACCGGCATGCGCAGGGCGTGCTCGAGCCTTTCGAGGATGTTGATGCCGACCCATTCCGGCAGGATGGCTCCCTGGGCCACGGTGCCGGTGCGCCGGTCGATCGGTCCGGGGATGCCGACCCCGGCGCCGACGACGGCGGAACGGTCCACCTTTGCCTCGTCGATCAGGCGCGATACGAGGGCCGTGGCGGCCTCGATGCCGTCCTCGGCCTGGTGCCCCAGGGGGAGGGCGACGGATTCCTCGGCGATGACCCGATGTCCCAGCGAGGCCAGGACCACGCGGAGGTGTCGTCGGCCGAAGTCCACGCCGACGGCGACGGTTCCCTTGCCGGAGAGTCGGACATTGAGCGCGCGCCGTCCGGAGCTGGTGGTTGGCTCCGTGGAGACCATTCCGTCGTCGACCATGGTCTTGACGATGTTGGACACGGTGGCGCTCGAGAGGCCGGTGCTTCGGGACAGTTCGGCTTGTGTGGACGGGCCGCCGAGCAGGCACTCGATGACGAGCTGCTGGTTGCGGTGGCGCAATGCCGACTGGGAGCCGGGATTGCTCCGGCGGGCCGCTGTGGTCGGCGTTGACGAAGGCATGACATGTAGCCTGCATCACATTCGGCATTGAAGTCAAGAAGTAAGGGCAAAACTCGGCAAATTCGTTATCTGCGTTCGTAGGGTTTTCCCAAAGTCTGGTGGCGTCCACATCCGCCGACGGTTGCAGGCCCGTGCGTAGGACGCAGCTTCATGCGCGGTCCTGCGGGGCATGCATGAACCTGCCGGGGGGGTCCGGGGAAGGGGCGGGTGTTGCGCCAGGCGCCCTAGGGGAGGGGCCACTCGTGGACCGCGCCGGAATGGTGCATGTGCTCCCAGTACAGTCGAGTCATTTCCTGGAGTGCCTTGCGGCGGTCCAAGCCGTGTTGTTCCAATCTCCGCAGGGCTCCGACCTGCCAAGCGGCGCCGTTCTGCTCCGACCGGGCCCGCTCGCGCAATACTTCGAGGTAGCGGTTCGCGACCGGCTGGTCCACGGCCAGTTCGTCGAGCCCCTCGGCGGCCAGCGGCAGAAGGTGGCGGACGATCAGTTCCGTGACGGGTATGTCGCCGAGGCCGGGCCAGTACACGGTGGCGTCCAGCCCCTGCCGGGCACAGGCCAAGAAGTTGTCCGAGGCCGTCGAGAATGCCATCCGGGACCACAGTGGCCTATCCGCCGTCCGCAGCTTCCGGACCAGGCCGAAGAAGAAGGCCGCGTTGGCTACGGTGTCGATCACCGTGGGTCCGCCGGGCAGCAGCCGGTTCTCGAGCCGCAGGTTGGGCACGTCGTCGCCCGGATCGTAGATGGGGCGGTTCCAGCGGTAGACCGTGCCGTTGTGCAGACGCAGCTCGTGCAACTGCGGGGCCCCCGCGATGGTCGTCTCGGCCCGCCGGCGGGCAACCTCCGGAAGCAGCGCGGGGAAGTAGCGGACGTTCTCCTCGAACAGGTCGAAAATCGACGTGATCCAGCGCTCGCCGAACCAGACCCGGGGCCGCACCCCCTGGTTCCGCATTTCGGGCGGCCGCGTGTCGATGGCCTGCTTGAAGACCTCGATCCGCGATTCCTGCCACAGTAGCTTCTCCATGAACACGGGCGAGTTGGCTGCCAGCGCCACCTGCGGTCCCGCGATGACTTGGGCCGCGTTCCACACGGGGGCGAATTCCGCGGGGGAGACCTGGAGGTGCAGCTGGACGGACGTGCAGGCGGCCTCCGGCGCGATGTTCGCGGCGTAGAAGCGCAGCCGCTCCTCCCCGAGGATGTCTATGAGGACGTCTTCGCCGCGCGCGGCCAGGACGGAGTGGTTCAGGGCGGCGTACCGTTTTCCGGCGCTCATCCACGCCTTGTCGCGGACCAGGTTCTCGCGCAGGGTCGGCAGGATGCCGATCATCAGGATTCCGGCGCCAGCGTTCTCGGCGCGCCTGTCGGCGCGGTTCAACTGGGCGCGGAGGCTCTCTTCGAGTTCGCGCAGGCCGTGTCCGGCGACGGAGAGCGCCGGGTGGTTGAGCTCGATGTTGAACGCGCCGATTTCCGTCTGGAACGCCGGGTCCGCGATCTGTTCCAGCACGGCGGCATTGCTCAGGGCCGGCGTGAAGTCGTCGTTGGCCAGGTTCAGCTCGAGCTCCAGGCCGATGGTCGCCGTGTCGGCGAAGCGGCAGTTGGAGAGGAGCCCCTCGAACGTCTCCAGGTTCTGCATGAGGCGTTCGCGGTAACGGGTCCGCTGCTCGCGGCTGAATGTCTTGGCGCTGACCTCGGCTCCCATGGCTTGAGCGTACTGGCGAACGAACGCGGCTGTATACGCTAGTCGGACGTCGGCCCGGGGGCCACGGCGAGGTCCGCGTGCGCCACTTCCGGCACCGGGGTTGCCGTCGGCCGCACTGCCGCGGGAATGCGTGTCGGTCCGGCAGCTCCCGGGCGTGCCACACGAGCTCCGTGCAGAACGGGGTTGGCCGCCGCCACGATCAAGGGGATGCCAGCGGCGAAGGGAACGACGCCGCCGAGAACCACCCACATCAGGGTCGAGGTTTGGCACGCCAGCCCGACGGCGAACAACGTGCTCCCGGCGACGATGGTCCGTTCGAACCCGAGCCGGCGGATGACGGCGTCCGCGGCGAGTCCCGATGCGACGGAGGCGACCCCCTGGATGGCCACCATGACGGACAGGAACCCGACGGGCATGCCCAGCCCGGTGTCGACGGTGGCGAAAACCGTCGAATTGACCACGCCCCGCGGCCATGGCGAGCATGAACGCCAGCGCCGTCGCCCGGAGCCGCGGGTGGGCATGGATGTGGGTGAAGCCCCCCGTCGTGCGCTGCCACCACGTCTCCTCCGCCGGGTCGTGGCGAACGGTTTCGTCGACCGGGACGAAGAGCAGCAGTGCCGCGCCCGCCAGGAAGCAGGCCGCCGTCGCCAAGACGACCGGCGCCATGCCCCACAGGCCGAACGCCGCCGCGCCGGCCGAGAGTCGGATGGGGTGTGGAGAACGGCCGGGTGCGGCCGACTTCCCCCTAGCGGTGGGTGCGCAGGTCGTTGTCGTAGCGCAGGCCGAGTTGGTTGCGGACCCCGTCCAGCAGTCGCATGGTGTTGACGGTGTCCGTCCACGGCATGGTGGGGCTCTCGAGCAGCCCGTCCTGGATGCAGCGGGTGGTCTCGCGCAATTCGTAGGTGTAGTTGTGGCCCACGGGTTCGAACTCCTCGAAGCGCGGCTCCGCCCCGATCTGATGCACCTCGATGCGCGAGGGGTTGTTCAGGGGAGCGGTGGCCCGGAGCCAGCCGCCGGTGCAGGCGATGGTGGCGTCTCGCGGGCCGGCGCCGACCAGGCTGCACATGAGCTGGGCCTGGCGTCCTCCGGAGTAGGTCAGCGTGAGGGACTCCTGGGGGTCCACTCCGTCGTCGTTCAGGATGCCCGCGGCCTGGACCGACAGCGGAAACCCCAGCACACCCAGCGACCAGGTCAGGGGGTAGACGGCGAGGTCCAGGAGCGCCCCGCCGCCGGCGGCGGGATCCCACAGGCGCCACGCGCGGTCGTAGGCAGCGGGGAAGCCGAGGTCCGCGCGCACCCAGGCGACGTCTCCGATCTCCCCGGAGCGCACGATCGACAGGGCGCGGTGGACGGCCGGGAGGAACCGGGTCCAGACCGCCTCCATCAGGAACAGCCCGCGCTCGCCGGCCAGGCGCACCAGTTCCTCCGCCTCCGCCGCGTTGATGGTCAGCGATTTCTCGCACAAGACGTGTTTCCCCGCCTCCAGTGCGGCCCTCGCGACCTCGTAGTGCTGGCCGTGGGGCGTCGCGATATAGACAATTTCGACTTCCGGATCCGCGAACATCAGGTCGTAGGCTTTCGCCGCGCCGTCGTCGGAATAGGCCTTTGCCGCGCCGTGCCGTTCGGCGAAGGACTCGGCGCGCCCGCGGTCGCGCGAGCTGACCGCGTGCAGCTCGGAATCCTCGAGGAGGACGAGGTCGTCGACCACCCTGTCGGCGATGCGCCCGGTGGATACGACTCCCCAGCGGAGCGTCCGTCCGGTCGCGCGGAGGGGGGACGGGGCGCCCGGGGTCGCGCACGGGGGAAGGGGTATGAACTCGGCCATGAGCCCAGTTTTCCACAGCGCGGCCGTCGAATGGCCGCGAAGCGGAAAATGACCCCCTTCTCGACTTGACGAACCCCGTCAAAGTACGACTATGATTGTGCTGTGGGTTGATCGCATGCGGTTGCTCCTCGGGTTGAACGGGCCGGAGGCGCAGCACTTAAACGGTCCCCGTCTTAGGCGACGGGGGCCGTTCTTGTGTCCACGGACAATTAGGGTTGATCGGCCGTCGCTTCACGGTGTTTGCGTGCGAGCTCCAGGTACGTGGAGGCGTTGGTCTTGAGCGACTCGATCTCCTCGGGGGAAAGTGCGCGGCGGACCTTGGCCGGCACGCCGGCCACCAGGGAGCCGGGCGGAACCTCCATCGCCTCGAGCACCAGCGCGCCGGCGGCCACGAGGGAGTTCGCGCCGATGACCGCCCCGTTCATGATCGTCGCGCGCATGCCCACCAGGCAGTCGTCTCCGATGGTGCATCCGTGGATCACCGCGGAATGCCCCACGGAAACGCGTTCGCCCACTGTGCAGGGCATTCCCGCGTCGGCGTGCACCACAACATTGTCCTGGAGGTTCGTTCCCTCTCCAATGCGGATCGCGTCCGAGTCGCCCCGGACCGATACGCCATAGAACGCGCTGGATCCGCGGCCGAGAACCACGTCGCCGGAGAGGGTCGCGGTGGGCGCGACGAACGTGTTGTCCGCGATTTCGGGGGTCTTGCCGTCGATGGTGATGATGTGTGCCATGGCATCACCCTAGGCGAAGACGACCGTCCTTTGTCCGTCGCGCATAACGCGGCGCTGCGCGTGCCACTGGACGGCGCGGACCAGCGTGCGGCCCTCGACGTCGCGACCCATGGACACGAACTGTTCGGGGGTCCCGGCATGGTTGACCCGGATGACCTCCTGCTCGATGATCGGTCCCTCGTCGAGGTCTGCGGTCACGTAGTGCGCCGTCGCCCCGATCAGCTTCACGCCGCGCGCGTGCGCCTGGTGATAGGGCCGGGCGCCCTTGAACGAGGGCAGGAACGAGTGGTGGATGTTGATGGCCCGGCCGGACAACGCGCGGCACAGGTCGTCGCTGAGGATCTGCATGTAGCGCGCCAGGACCACCAGCTCGACGTCGTGCTCGGCCATCAACTCCAGAAGGCGGGCCTCGGCGTCGGCCTTGGTCGACGAGGTGACCGGAACGTGCTCGAAGGGGACGCCGTAGAAATCCGCCAGCGGGCGCAGGTCCGGGTGGTTGGACACGATCACCGGCACATGGATGGGCAGGGAGCCGCTGCGCTGCTTGAACAGCAAGTCGTTCAGCGCGTGCCCCTCCTTGGAGCACATGACGAGCGTGCGCAGGGGCCGGCTCGCCGGGTGGACCCCCAGGTCCATGCCGAAGGCGGACGACACCGGCGCCAGCGAGGCGCTCAAGCGCCCCTGGCCGTCCGCGGTGGCGACGGCAACACGCATGAAGAACGTGCCGGTCTCGCTGCTCTCGAACTGCTGGGATTCCGTGATGTTGCAACCCGCCTCCAGCAGGGCGCCGGACACGGCATGCACGATTCCCGGCCGGTCGGCACAGGAGAGGGACACGGTGAAATGCTCGGTGGTGGTCACCGGAAAACCATACCGCCAGCCGGCGAAGCCCGCGGCCGCGCGAGGTCGCCCGAGCGGGCCACTCCGCGGATCATTGAAGGTTTAATTCATAGTCGTCAATGATCCCGGATCCGCGCGTATTCCTTGCCCACCGCGACGCGACGGTCGGCTAGCATTGATCGCGTTGCGACTGGCGTTGGGTGGAAGACCACCGGGGAGCAGCAAGAGAGACGACCACGGACCGCGCGCCTGGGCCCAAGGTCATGTGTTCGAAGCGTGAGCCGAGAACTCGACCTTGCCCCAGACAACCCACTTTCCCGCTTCAGGAGATCACCCGTGACCCACGAGAACACCGTCACCAACCAGGCCCTGGCCGACGTCGACCCCGAGATCGCTGCCGTTCTGGACGCCGAGCTCGGACGCCAGCGCAACACGCTGGAGATGATCGCCTCGGAGAACTTCGCCCCGCGGGCCGTACTCGAGGCCCAGGGCTCCGTCCTGACGAACAAGTACGCCGAGGGATACCCCGGACGCCGCTACTACGGCGGTTGCGAGCACGTCGACGTGGCCGAGAACCTGGCCATCGAGCGAGTCAAGGAACTCTTCGGAGCGAGTTTCGCCAATGTCCAGCCGCACTCCGGGGCCTCGGCCAACGCCGCGGCACTCTCGGCGATGATCAAGCCAGGCGACAAGATCCTCGGCCTGTCGCTGGCGCACGGCGGGCACCTGACCCACGGCATGAGATTAAACTTCTCCGGCAAGCTCTACAAGGTCGCGGCCTACGAGGTCGATCCGGAGACGTTCCGCGTCGACATGGACAAGCTGCGCGCGCAGGCCGTTGCGGAGAAGCCGCAGGTCATCATCGCCGGTTGGTCCGCCTACCCGCGCCAGCTCGATTTCGCGCGGTTCCGCGCGATCGCCGACGAGGTCGGTGCGAAGCTGTGGGTCGACATGGCCCACTTCGCCGGTCTGGTCGCCGCCGGGCTGCATCCGAGCCCGATGCCATACGCCGACGTCGTCACCTCCACCGTGCACAAGACGCTCGCAGGACCCCGTTCGGGCCTGATCCTGACGAACGATGCCGACCTCGCCAAGAAGATCAACTCCAACGTCTTCCCCGGCCACCAGGGCGGGCCGCTGATGCACGCCATCGCGGCCAAGGCCGTCGCCTTCAAGATCGCGGGCTCGGCCGAGTTCAAGGAACGCCAGGAACGCACCCTGGAAGGCGCGCGCATCCTCGCCGAGCGCCTGACGGAGGCGGACGTCGCGGACCGCGGCGTCTCGGTTCTGACCGGCGGCACGGATGTCCACCTGGTGCTCGTGGACCTGCGCGACTCCGAACTCGACGGCCAGCAGGCCGAGGACCTCCTGCATTCCGTGGGCATCACCGTCAACCGCAACTCGGTGCCGTTCGATCCCCGGCCGCCGATGGTCACCTCCGGTCTGCGGATCGGCACGCCGGCCCTGGCCACCCGTGGATTCGGGGCGCCGGAGTTCACCGAGGTCGCCGAGATCATCGCGTCCGCCCTGCGCGACGGGGCCGCGGCGAACCTCGACGATCTGCGCGCCCGGGTCGAAAAGCTGGCGACCGGGCTACCGCTGTACCAGGGTCTGGAGCAGTGGTAGCTGATCCAGGCGCTGCCGGCGATGCGGATTTGCCCGCGGGCGCCTTGGCTTCCGCTGCGGCCGCATCCGACGAATTCGACATCCCCGCGGCGGAGTGCTGTTTTACAGGCTGCTGCGAACGCGGGAAAGCCTTCCTACTAGAACAGGAGTTGAACACCTAACATGGCACACGAAAAATCGGTGGAGCAGGCGACGGCGCAGCTTCTCGACGGCAAGGCCACAGCCGCCGCCATCAAGGCGGAACTGACAGAGCGCGTCGCCGTGCTCAAAACCAAAGGAGTGGTTCCCGGGCTCGGCACCATTCTGGTGGGCTCGGATCCGGGCTCCCAGTGGTACGTGGGTGGCAAGCACAAGGACTGCGCCGAGGTGGGCATCAACTCCATCCGCGTGGACCTCCCTGAGGACACGACCGAGGAGGAACTGCTGGCCAAGGTCCGCGAGCTGAACGAGAACCCGGACTGCACCGGATACATCGTCCAGCTCCCGTTGCCCAAACACATCGACCAGGACACCGTCCTCGAGGCCATGGACCCGGACAAGGACGCCGATGGACTGCACCCGATGAACCTCGGCCGGCTCGTCGCGAACGTCAACCGCCCTATGGTGTCGCCCTTGCCCTGCACGCCCAAGGGATGCATCGAACTGCTCGAGCGCCACGGGTTGTCGCTCGCCGGCAAGAATGTTCTGGTTGTCGGGCGCGGAGTGACCATCGGGCGACCGATCGGACTCCTGCTCACGCGCCGCGACATCAACGCGACGGTCACGCTGGCCCACACCGGAACCGCAGACCTGGCGGCGCATCTGCGCGGCGCCGACGTCGTGGTGGCCGCGGCCGGACAGGCGCACATGATCAAAGCCGAGGACCTCAAGCCCGGGGCGATCGTGCTCGACGTCGGCGTGAGCCGTGTCGACGACGGCAATGGCAAGGCGGTCGTCACGGGCGACGTCGACCCCGCGGCCGTCGGGGTGGCTTCCTGGATATCCCCGAACCCGGGCGGAGTCGGTCCGATGACGCGCGCCATGCTGTTGTCCAACGTGGTCGAGGCGGCCGAGCGCAGCGTCGAGCCCGCCCAGTAGGTAGACAAAAGGTCAAGTCAGCGGCCTCCGTACCCCTCGGGGAGCGGAGGCCGAACTGTGTCCAGCGACGCGTGAAGGTGGTAGAAAGGGCTGGCAGGGTCCAGAGGAAAACGGCCCAGAAAAGGGGTTTTGAGCAATGGACAGTACCCAGATTGTGTGGATCGTCGTCGCCGTGGTGGTGTTGCTGGTGCTAATCGGCATCGCCCTTGCCATCGGCAAGCGGCAGCGCCGGAAGCAGCAGGAACGGGACCGGCACGAGGCCCAGGAGATCCGCGCGTCGGCGCAGGAGACGGATCTGACGGCCCGCGAACGCGAGGTTCAGGCGGAGAAGGCCGAGGTCGAGGCCAGGGAAGCCGACAATGCGGCCGCACGCAAGCGCCAGGAGGCCGAGGCGAAGGCGGCCGAGGCCCGGTCCAGCCGCGAGGAAACCGACGAGCAGATGCGTCGGGCGGACGAGCTCGACCCGGACGTGGGCAAGCGGAAGTCGCGCGATGGTGACGGCAACCCCCGCGGGGAAGCGGCACCGGCCGCTGCCGGCACCGGTGCCGCCGCAACAGGCCACGACCGGACGCGTGCCGACGACGACGACGGCCCCAGTCGCGTCGCCGGTGACGACCACGGCCGAGCCACGGACTCGTCCGAGTACGGAGGCGCGAGCAGCGACCGGCCGGTCGCCGGAGCCGCGCCGAACGAAGCGGGCGGGAGCCACCAACGCCTGTATGACAAGGACCCGGAGCGCGGCGCCGACCCGCAGCCAGCGTCCGACGACGGCTGGGACGGCTCCGCCGGACGGTCTACTGAGCACGACGGTGGGCCGGGCCACCAGAACGCTCGCGCCGCTACCTCGGACGAGGACTCCTGGGAGCCGGGAGGACGCTCCACCGGCGATGCGGACCAGCGCGGACTGGATCAGGATGCCGATCCGCGTACGCGTCCGGAGGATCCCGACCTGGACCCGGAAACCGGCAAGCCGTCAGGGTCCACCCACGGGGATCCGCACGATCCCCGCCACCGTGCCTAGCGAGGGACGGTAGGGTCCCACAGGTACGACGCGTGGCGTCGGCGCCCCCGCGGCGCCGGCGCCGTTTGCGTGCCGCCCCGGGGCACATTTGAATCCATCTCTGATTGAGTTGTGCCAATCACTTTCTGGGCCTACATGTTGGTTGTGCTGCGCGGATTCCTGTACGCCACCGGGTTCACCGCGGTCATGGGCATGATGGGCCTGATCACCTCGTGGTGGGCGTTGCTCATGATTCCGGCTTCTGTGCTGGTCGCCTTCGGCTTCGCCTCGATCGGGATGGGCATCACGAGCTTCATGAAAACGTTCCAGCAGATGGAATGGATCAACTTCGTCATGCTGTCGATGTTTCTCTTCTCGGCGACGCTGTACCCCCTGGACGTCTATCCGCAGGCCGTGCAGTGGATGATCCAGGCGCTGCCGCTGTGGCACGGCGTGGAGCTTCTGCGCCAACTCGGCGTGGGCGCCTTCGGCTGGGCGATGGCCGGCCACGTGCTGTATTACGTGGTCATGATCGTCGTGGGCGTGGTGTTGACCACCAGACGCCTGCGCACGCTCTTTCTCAAGTAGGCGCCCGCCCGGAGGGACCGCGCGGAGGGTAGGCTGGATAGCCCCAACCGGAGGAGGCACGATGATCGGCAAGTGGCATGCCGTCGTATTCGACTGCGAGGACACCGACACCCTCGCGGCATTCTACGAGCAGGCGCTGGGAATGGTGCGCGTCCAGGAGGACGACGACGGTTGGATCACCATCGGCGACGCGCCCGACCGGCCCGCCATCGCGTTCCAGCGCGTCGATGTTTACGTGCCGCCCGAATGGCCCGGACACGTGCACCCGCAGCAGGCGCACCTGGACATCCGCGTGGACGACCTCGACCTCGCGGAGGAACAGGTGCTGAAATTGGGCGCGACGTCCGTGAACACCGGCGGGCAGAACTACCGCGTGTACCTGGACCCGCAGCGGCATCCGTTCTGCCTCGTGACCTGGTAGGCGTAAAACCCCGTCTGGCCGCCGGCGCAGCGTTGCGCTGTTCGCCCACGGTAGAACGGCGCGGGGGAGGCGGTTGCGTTTGAGACAATGTACCCATGCAATCCCTCGGCAATGCCACCACCGCGCAGGACAAGAAGATCACCCTCAAGGCAAGCACGCTGTCGCTGGCCGTCATGGTGACGGTATTCCTGGTCGCCGTCGTTTTCGCGGCGAACGAGAACGACGTCATCGGCTGGATCGTGGCCATCGTATCGCTGGGATGGTTGATGCTCTCGGCTTTCCTGGTCTTCGGTCTGCGCCGTGGCGCGCGGAAGATGCAGGACCAGCTCAAGAGTGCGACGGCGGGGATGGCGTCCCGCTCGGCCGGTCCGGGACAGACCGTCGTGGTGGACGAGGCGACGCGCAACCGCGACCTCAAGCTGGACCACTCGCTCAAGATCGTGCAGGTGCAGGCCGGCGTCATCAAGGAGCACGTCGGCAAGTCCGGGGAAGAAGCCCGCTCCATGGTCGAACGCGCCGTCGAGACGATCGAAATCACCGCGCACAACGCGCGCGGCATGATGAAGCCGGCGAACGGCTCCGGACCGCTCTCGGGCGAGGTCATCGACTAGCCCCCATTGGGTAAGCTGGATCGGGTGAGTGCCGCTGTGGAATCGAAGCTGTCCAAGTCCGAAGGTGCGCTGCGCGTCGCCTCGGTCAACGTCAACGGCGTCCGTGCCGCCTACAAGCGTGGCATGGCGGACTGGCTGGCCGACCGCGACGTCGATGTCCTGGCCCTGCAGGAGGTCCGTGCACCGGACGCCATCCTCCGCGACCTGATCGGGGAGGGTTGGCATATCCTGCACGCGGAGGCCGAGGCGAAGGGCCGTGCCGGGGTCGCTATCGCCTCCCGCCGGGAGCCGGTTCAGACGCGCGCGCACATCGGGGACGAGTTCTTCGCGACGGCGGGACGCTGGGTGGAGGCGGACCTGCCGTTGGGCGACGGCAGGATCCTGACCGTCGCCAGCGCGTACGTCCACTCGGGACAGGTGGACACCCCCAAACAGGTCGACAAGTACCGGTTCCTCGACGTGATGCTGGGCCGGCTGCCGGCGTTGCGGGCCGAGAAGGATTTCGCCTTGGTCGTCGGGGACCTCAACGTTGGGCACACGCAGCGCGACATCAAGAACTGGCGGGGGAACGTCAAGAGGGCGGGCTTCCTTCCGGAGGAACGCGCCTACTTCGACCGCTTCTTCGGCGAGGAGATCGGCTGGAAGGACGTTGCCCGCGAACTCGCCGGCGACGTCGACGGCCCGTACACCTGGTGGTCGTGGCGGGGGCAGGCCTTCGACAACGACACCGGCTGGCGCATCGACTACCAGATGGCGACGCCGGAACTCGCCGCCCTCGCGTCCCAGGCCGTCGTCGACCGCGCGGCCTCCTACGACACGCGCTTCTCCGACCACGCACCGCTGGTCGTCGACTACCAGTTCTGAAGGACACCACGATGACTGAATCGCTTTCCGCAGGAGCCGTTCGCCCCCGCGTCCTCTCCGGCATGCAGCCCTCCGCCGATTCCCTGCACCTGGGCAACTACCTCGGAGCCCTCGTCAACTGGGTCAAGACCCAGGACGCATACGACTGCTACTTCTTTGTCCCCGACATGCACGCGATCACCACCCCGCAGGATCCGGCGGCCGTGCGGGCCCGCACCCGCACCACCGCCGCGCAGTACATCGCCGGCGGAATCGACGTCGACAAGTCCACCCTGTTCGTCCAGTCGCAGGTTCCCGAGCACGCGCAACTGGCCTGGGTGCTCAACTGCATCACCGGATTCGGCGAGGCATCGCGGATGACGCAGTTCAAGGACAAGTCGGCCAAGGGCGGGCAGGACACCGCCAGTGTCGGTCTTTTCACCTATCCAGTCCTCATGGCCGCCGACATCCTGCTGTACCAGCCACAGGGCGTCCCCGTCGGCGACGACCAGCGGCAACACGTGGAGTTGGCGCGCGATCTGGCGCAGCGCTTCAACCACCGGTTCGGCGAGGCGTTCACTGTCCCGGAGGCGTTCATCCAGAAGGAGGGCGCCCGGATCTACGACCTCCAGAGCCCCACCACCAAGATGTCGAAGTCGGCATCGACCCCGAACGGACTCGTCAACATCCTGGATGAGCCGAAGACCATCGCGAAGCGGATCAAGTCCGCGGTGACCGACGACGATACGGTCATCGCCCACGACCGCCAGCGGAAGCCCGGGGTCACCAATCTGCTGGAGATCCTCTCCGCGGTCAGTGAGATCCCGGTGGCGACGCTGGTGGCTGAATTCGAAGGCAAGATGTACGGACACCTCAAGGTCGCCGTCGCCGAAGCCGTCGTCGAGCGTGTCACACCCATCCGCGATCGGACGCGCGAACTGCTGGACGACCCCGCGGAGCTCGACCGGCTGCTGGCCCACGGGGCGCTCAAGGCACGCGAAACGGCGTCTGCTACGTTGGAGGACGTGTACGAGAAAGTCGGTTTCCTGCAACAGGCGACGCCGGCCACCGCGACCGGTGGCAAGCTCGCCGCCAGCCGCGCCGGGACGGCCCTCTAGGCAATGGGCCGCGTCGAGGGGAGGCCCGATGCGGCGACGGGCGTGGTGGGCCAGGTCCACGACGCCGAGATGAACCGCGTCGGCATAGTCATCGGGTTGCCGCTGGACCTGAGCGGCGAGCTTGAGCGCTGGCGTGCTTCCTTCGGAGATCCGATGGCCGCCGTCGTGCCCCCGCACATCACGCTGGTGACCGGGACGGCCACGGACGACTGGGAGCGGGCGAAGGCGCACGTCCGGCGGGTGACCGCTTCCGGCAGGCCCTTCCGGGTCCGGCTGCGCGGAACGGGCACCTTCAGACCCGTCTCCCCGGTCGTCTACCTGAACGTCACGAGCGGGTGGGACGAGTGCGTCCGGCTGCACAGGCAGTTGCAGACCGGCCCGCTGGACCACGATCCCGAATTCTCGTACCACCCACACCTGACCGTCGCCCACGACGTCACGGAGGCCGGCATGGACCACGCGATGACGGTGTTGAAGGACTACGAAGCGGATTTCATGGTCGAGAAGGTCGGCCTGTTCGAGCACGATTCCCGCGGCCTGTGGGCCCTACGTGAGGAGTTGCACCTTGGTGGCACCGGAGACCAAACGCACTAGCGCATCCACCCCGCAGCGGTCCGCGGCCGGGGCCGGCGGTCCGGCGGGGGACGACCGCTCGCCGGATAAGCCAGCGACGCCCCTGGATGAGGCGGGGCTGCGGGCCGAAACGCTGCGCAAACGAACGGCTTGGGGTCGGGCCAGACGCGAAGGTGCCCCCGCCGCGGCACGTGCGAAGGCACTATCGGGCTGGTTGCTGGCCCTCTTGAACGGTTGGCGTCTCATGCGAGTCTGGAACCTCTACCGCCGGCGACACGGCCCGCTGATGGCCGCGGGGAGCGCCTACCACATGTTCTTTTCCGTGGCCGCACTGCTGGTGGCCGGTTTCTCCATCTTCGGCCTCGTCGCCAGCGGCAACCCCGGGCTGCAACAGGCGGTGGTGGACACGGTGGCCGAGTCGACGCCCGGACTCATCGACACCGGCGAGGGCGGGCTTGCCAAGCCGGAACAGCTCTTCAACTCCGGCGGCTTCGGTCTGGCGCTCGCGATCTCCACGGCCGCCATGCTGCTGACCTCGCTGCGCTGGATCGCCGGTCTTCGGGAGGGCATGCGAGGAGTCTTCGGGCTGCCGCCGCTAGCCATGAACCCCGTCTTCCTCAAGCTTAAGGACCTGGGCGTCCTGGCCATTCTGGGCCTCTCCCTTGCGGTGACCACCGCCGTCGGACTCGTCGCCGGTGCGGCGCTTGACGTCGTGATCGATCTGCTGAACATCCAATCCCTGTTCGCCGTCGTGATGACGCGCCTGACCAGCATCGTCGTCATGCTTCTACTGGACGCCATGGCGGCCGTGGTGCTCTTCCGGCTCGCCTCCGGTATCCGGATGCCCAGGATGGTCATGATCCAGTCGGCGCTGCTTGCGGGTGCCGGGTCCACACTGTTGCGCTACTTCAGTTCCGAACTGCTGGGCGGCGCCACGAGGAACCCCCTGCTGGCGTCGTTCGCGGTGATCCTCGGCCTGTTCATCTGGTTCTTCTTCCTCAGCCAGGTCTACCTGATCGCCACGGCCTGGGGAGCCGTCGGCAAGGCCGATTCAGAGGCCCGGCACGCGGCCCGGACCGGCCAACTCAGCCTCAAGCGCCAGGCCGTCGAACGCCGGCAGGCAGGCACCCCCGGCGGCGCCGGGTGGCAGGCGCGCCGCTGAACGGCTCGCGTCGCCATGAGTGGTGGGGTCCAGATCTAGTGGCTGGAGTCCAGATACTGTTCGGCCCAGGCCGCGATCATCCGCGCCGCCCGGGACCCGTGGACGCGCTGCGTCAGCAGGTGGTCGGCGCGGTCCAGCGACAGGAACGACTTGGGATGCTTGGCGGCCTGGAAGATATCGCCGGCGTTGGAGATCCCCACCGTGTTGTCCGTGGGGGCATGCATCACCATCAGGGCGGCCTGTAGGCCGTTGATGCAGGCCCGCAGGTCGTGCGCATCGAGATCGCGCACGAACGCCTGCGTTACCTCCAGCTTGCGTGTGCCGAGGTTCAGTTCGGCGCTTCCGGTCTCCTCGATCTCCGCGAGCAGGTGCTCGATGGTGTGCGTGAGGTGCCCGGGGGAGTAGGGCGCCCCGATCGTGGCGACGGCCCGGGGGCGGACCTCTGCCGCGGCGGCCAGGACCGCGGCGCCTCCGAGGGAGTGGCCCACGAGCAGCTCCGCCGCGTGGCCGCGCTCGTTGAGGGCACGCGCGGCGAGCACCGTGTCCCGGACCTTGAGGCTGAACGAGGTTTCGGCGAAGTCCCCGGTCGAGTCGCCCAGTCCCAGGTTGTCGAAACGGAGCATGCCGATACCCTCGGCCGCGAGGCCGCGGCACACGCGCGAGGCGGCCAACGAGTCCTTGCCGAGCGTGAACCCGTGCGAGAAAACGCCCCACCCGCGGACCTCGCCCTCCGGCAGGTCGAGGACGGCGGCCAGCTCGTGGCCGCTGGCACTGGCAAAGGTGAACTTCTCGTGGGCCATGCGTGTCGACTCGATTCGATGTGTGCGTTCGTGGACGCAGGGTAGTGGACGGATGGCAGGCTTAACCGACCACAAAAGCGGAAGGCACCGCTGCGCCAAGCCGGGATGGATTCCCGAGGAACGAGGGAATCTTACTGCCGGCGGGCAGCGGCGCCTTCCGGCACAACGGAAACTACATGGAACGGGCCAGGATGGCCTGCTTGACCTCGGAGATCGCCTTTGTGACCTGGATGCCCCGCGGGCAGGCCTCAGTGCAGTTGAAGGTGGTGCGGCAGCGCCACACACCCTCCTTGTCGTTGAGGATCTCCAAGCGCATGTCCCCGGCGTCGTCGCGCGAGTCGAAGATGAAGCGGTGCGCGTTGACGATCGCGGCCGGGCCGAAGTACTGGCCGTCGGTCCAGAAGACCGGGCAGGACGACGTGCAGGCGGCGCACAGGATGCACTTGGTCGTGTCGTCGTAGCGCTCCCGGTCCTCGGCGGACTGGTAGCGCTCCTTGGCCGGCTCGTGGCCCTTGGAGACCAGGAACGGCATGACCTCCCGGTAGGACTGGAAGAACGGCTCCATGTCCACGATCAGGTCCTTCTCGACGGGCAGGCCCTTGATGGCCTCCACCGTGATCGGCTTCTTCGTGTCCAGGTCCTTCAGCAGCGTCTTGCAGGCCAGGCGGTTGCGGCCGTTGATGCGCATGGCATCGGAGCCGCAGACGCCGTGGGCGCAGGAGCGGCGGAAGGACAGCGATCCGTCGTGTTCCCACTTGACCTTGTGGAGGGCATCCAGCACGCGGTCGGTGCCGTACATGGTGAGTTCGAAGTCCTCCCACGTGGCGTCCTCGGAGACCTCGGGGTTGTACCGGCGGACGCGCAGGGTGATGTCGAACTGGGGGATCTCTCCGCCGCCCGCGCTCTCTGCGAGGTCCACCTTCGATGCTGGTTCGGGAAGTTCGGTGCTCATCAGTACTTACGCTCCATCGGCTGGTAACGGGTGAAGATCACGGGCTTGGTGTCGAAACGCATGCCCTTGACGCCTTCGGTCTCCGCGGCCGCGTCGCGGTAGATCATCGAGTGCTGCATGAAGTTGGCGTCGTCGCGATCCGGGAAGTCCTCCCGGAAGTGGCCGCCGCGCGATTCGTTGCGGTGCATGGCCGCCACGGTCATGACCTCGGCTAGGTCCAGCAGGAAGCCGAGCTCGACGGCCTCGAGCAGGTCCAGGTTGAAGCGCTTGCCCTTGTCCTGCACGGTGATGTTGGCGTAGCGCGCACGCAGGGCGGTGATGTCCGCCAGCGTCTGCGTGATCGTGTCGCCACTGCGGAACACCTGCATGTTCAGGTCCATGGTGTCCTGCAGGTCCTTGCGGATGGCGGCGACCTTCTCGCTGCCGCCGCCGTTGCGCACGACTTCCAGCAGGGCGACGGTTTCCGCCGCGGCGTTCTCCGGCACATCGACCCAGTCCGCCGTCTTGGCGTATTCCGCGGCCTGGATCCCGGCGCGCTTGCCGAAGACGTTGATGTCCAGCAGGGAGTTGGTGCCGAGCCGGTTGGAACCGTGCACGGAAACGCAGGCCACCTCTCCGGCGGCGTACAGGCCGGGGACCACGGTGTCGTTGTCCTGGAGGACCTCGGCCTTGATGTTGGTCGGCACGCCGCCCATGATGTAGTGCGCGGTCGGGAAGACCGGAACCGGCTCGGTGTAGGGCTCGACGCCGAGGTACGTGCGGGCGAACTCCGTGATGTCCGGAAGCTTCGCGTCGATGTGCGCGGGCTCCAGGTGGGTCAGGTCCAGGAGGACGTAGTCCTTGTTCGGGCCGCAACCGCGGCCCTCGCGTACCTCGTTGGCCATCGAACGGGCCACGATGTCGCGCGGCGCCAGGTCCTTGATGGTGGGCGCGTAGCGCTCCATGAAGCGCTCGCCCTCGGAGTTGCGCAGGATCGCGCCCTCGCCGCGCGCGGCTTCGGAGAGCAGGATGCCCAGGCCGGCCAGGCCGGTCGGGTGGAACTGGATGAACTCCATGTCCTCCAGCGGGATGCCCTTGCGGAACGCGATGCCCATGCCGTCGCCGGTCAGGGTGTGCGCGTTGGACGTGGTCTTGAAGACCTTGCCCGCGCCGCCGGTCGCGAAAACCACGGACTTGGCCTGGAAAATGTGCAGCTCGCCGCTGGCGAGGTCGTAGGAGACGACGCCGGCCACGCGCTTCTGCAGGAAAGTGGTGCCGTCCTCGCGGGTGGCCTCCTCCTCGACCGTGAGCAGATCCAGCACGTAGTACTCGTTGTAGAACTCGACGTTGTGCTTCACGCAGTTTTGGTACAGCGTCTGCAGGATCATATGGCCGGTGCGGTCCGCGGCGTAGCACGCGCGCCGGACGGGCGCCTTGCCGTGGTCGCGGGTGTGTCCGCCGAAGCGGCGCTGGTCGATCTTGCCCTCGGGCGTCCGGTTGAAGGGCAGGCCCATCTTCTCCAGGTCCAGCACCGCGTCGATGGCCTCCTTGGCCATGACCTCCGCGGCGTCCTGGTCCACCAGGTAGTCGCCACCCTTGACGGTGTCGAACGTGTGCCACTCCCAGTTGTCTTCCTCGACGTTGGCAAGTGCCGCGCACATGCCGCCCTGTGCGGCGCCCGTGTGGGAGCGCGTGGGGTAAAGCTTGGTGAGTACCGCCGTGTGCGCGCGCTGGCCGGACTCGATGGCGGCGCGCATGCCGGCGCCACCTGCGCCGACGATGACGACGTCGTACTTATGTACCTGCATACCGGATGCTCTCTCTTCTCTAAGACTTTGGTGTCGGCGCAGTGCGCCGGTACTACTGGCAGACGGGGAGGGTGGAGCCCGCGATGCAGGGATCGAACGTGAAGATCACGAGGGTGCCGAGCACGATGATCACGGCCGTGCTGACGTACAGCACCGTCTTCAGCCAGAAACGGGTGCCGCTCTTGTCCGCGTAGTCGTTGATGATGGTGCGCACGCCGTTGGTGCCGTGCAGCATGGCCAGCCAGAGCATCGTCAGGTCCCAGAACTGCCAGACCGGGTTGGCCCACTTGCCGGCGACGAAACCGAAGTCGATCCCGTGGACGCCCTCGTCGACGAGCAGGTTGACGAAGAGGTGGGCGAAGATGAGGACGACGAGGACCAGGCCGGAGAGGCGCATGAACAGCCACGCCAGCATCTCGAAGTTGCTGCTCTTGCTGTTGGCGCGGTTGTACCGGGCCTCGATGCGGCCCGAACGCGGGGCTACGAATTCAGTTGCCATGGCTTAGTAGCCTCCAAATGCGAGGGAAAGGTGGCGGATCGAGAAACCGATCATCGTGACGGCCCACACGGCCAAGACGCCCCACAGCATCTGGCGGTGGTACTTGGGGCCCTGCTTCCAGAAGTCGACCAGGATGAGCCGCAGGCCGTTGAACGCGTGGAACATGATGGCTGCCACGAGGCCGAGCTCACCGAGGGCCATCAACGGGTTCTTGTAGGTCTCCATGATGGCGTCGTACGCGTCGGGGGAGACCCGGACCAGGGACGTGTCGAGCACGTGCACCAATAGGAAAAAGAATATGACGACACCGGTGACACGATGTCCGACCCAGGACCATTGGCCTTCGCGGCCACGGTAGAGGGTGCCTGACGAAGTCTTCGACACTGAATTAACCTCCATGCATCGCAAGGGCGCTTGTGCGGCTGCCACACAAAAAATTGACGCCGGTGCGTGAGCGTTCAAGCCCGATCTTAGACCACGGGGCTGTTGCGCCCGCATCATTGCGGCGCCTCTTGTGAGAAGCCTCACCAATGAGACGCGACGCGGCCGGAAATCCGCGAAATGTGGCCGAATTCGGCAACGTCGACGTGCCCTAAATGGCTACGGGCGCGTGGGCCGTCCCGCGGGGCGGATCCGCTAGCCTGTGGTGATGAACTCTGATCCGTTGGGGCGCTTCCATTGCGTCATTCCGGCAGGTGGCGTGGGAACGCGCCTCTGGCCGTTGTCCCGTGCCGCCGCGCCGAAGTTCCTGCACGACCTGACGGGTTCCGGCACGACCCTCATCAGGGCCACCTACGACCGCCTGTGCCCCCTGGTCGGGGAGCGGATCATGGTGGTCACCGGCCAGGCCCACCGCGCCGCCGTCCTGGGCCAGCTGCCGGAGCTCGACGACGGCAAGCTCGTCCTGGAGAGCGAACCCAAGGACTCCGCCGCGGCCATTGGGCTGGCCGCGGCGATCCTCTACCGCCGCGATCCCGAGACCATCATGGGTTCCTTCGCCGCGGACCAGGTGATCGGCCCGGTCGACGTCTTCCAGCAGGCCGTGCGCGAGGCCGTGCACACGGCGGCCGGCGGAAAAATCGTGACGATCGGCATCCGCCCCACGGTGGCCTCGACCGCTTTCGGCTACATCCGCAGCGGTGCTCCGCTGGAGGTCGCCGGGGCGCCCAGCGCCACCGATGTCGTCGAATTCGTGGAGAAGCCGAACGAGGACGTCGCGCAGTCCTACATCGACACGGGCGACTACTTCTGGAACGCCGGCATGTTCGTGGCGCCGGTGGCCCTGATGCTCGCCCACTTGGAACGCAACGAGCCGGAACTCCACCGGGGCCTCCTGGAGATCGCGGCGGCCTGGGACACCGACGAACGCGACGAGGTCATGGCGCGCGTCTGGCCGGGATTGCCGAAGATCGCCATCGATTACGCCGTCGCCGAACCGGCCGCGGCCGTCGGCGACGTGGCGATGATCCCCGGGACCTTCACCTGGGACGACGTCGGCGACTTCGCCGCGATCGGCCGGCTCAACCCCGCGGCGGAGAGCAGCCACATCACCGTTCTCGGGGAGGGGGCCCGCGTCTACGCGGACCGCGCCTCCGGCGTCGTGGTGTCCGATTCGAAGCGCGTCATCGCGCTCATCGGGATCGAGGACGTGGTCATCGTGGACACCCCCGACGCGCTGCTGGTCACCACCAAGGAGCACGCGCAGTCCGTCAAGGAGGCGGTGGCGGCGCTCAAGGCCTCCGGTGACGTGGATGTGCTCTAGGGCGTTCATGACGCGTCGGGCGCCCATCGTGGGTTTCCGGGCGCTTGGACGTAGGGTTTCCCTGTGAGATCCGTAACCGACGCCGAGCCGCACATTCCGCCACTGGGGGAGTGGGTGGAACCGCTGGTGGGCCAGCTTGTCGCGTTCCGGCGCGACGTGCACGCGCACCCGGAGCTGTCCTTCAAGGAGTTCCGCACCACCGAAAAGCTCGTCGAGGCGCTGTCCGACGCCGGCCTGGAGCCCCAGCGGCTGGAAAGCACCGGCCTGTTCGTCGACGTGGGCGCGGGTCCGATCGCGCTGGGCCTGCGCGCTGACATCGACGCGCTTCCCATTCTGGAGGAAACGGAGCTCGAGTACGCCTCGACCCGGACGGGCGTGTGCCACGCGTGTGGCCACGACGTCCACACCACGGTGATGCTCGGCGTCGCGCTGACGCTCAAGAGGCTCTTGGACGCGGGGCGGCTCGCGGCCCGGATCAGGATCATCTTCCAACCCGCCGAGGAAACAATGCCCGGCGGCGCGCTGTCCGTCATCGAGGAGGGCGTGCTCGACGACGTCCCGCGCATCCTTGCGCTGCACTGCGAACCCCGGATCGACGCCGGCACCATCGGCACGCGCATCGGTGCCATCACGAGCGCCAGCGACACGATCAAGATCGAGCTCACGGGACGCGGCGGGCACACGTCCAGGCCCCACCTCACGGAGGACCTGGTGTTCGCGTTGGCGGAGATCGCTGTCAACGTCCCGGCGGTGCTGAACCGGCGCATCGACGTGCGCAGCGCGGTGTCCGTTGTCTGGGGCCAGATCCACGCGGGCTCGGCCCCGAACGCCATCCCCGCGACCGGCTACATGGCCGGCACCATGCGTTGCCTCGACGGCGAGGCCTGGCAGGGTGCCGGCGACCTCCTGGACGAGGTGGTGCGGCAGGTCGCCGTTCCCTACGGCGTCGAGGTCAAGTTGGAGCACACTCGGGGGGTGCCGCCGGTGGTTAACACGGAGGCGGAGACGGACCTCATCGAGAATGCCGCCCGCGCGGAGTTCGGTTCGGGGGCCATTGTGCTGACGCCGCAGTCCATGGGTGGCGAGGATTTCGCCTGGATGACCAACCGGATCCCCGGTTCGATGATGCGCCTGGGTACGCGGACGCCCGGCGGCGAGACATACGACCTGCACCGGGGCGACTACGCGCCGGACGAGCGCGCGATCGTGACCGGCGTGCGGGTGATGGCGTCCGCGGCACTGCGCGCCGCCGCGGAACTCGAAAGACGTTCCGGCCAATAGCCCTACGGCTTGGTAACAAAACGTCAACGATGTAGATATCCGGCGCTCCCTGGGGTGGTGGGCATCGACGGGCCACGGCTAGTCTTGGTTCGTTAATTCCGGGCGCGGTCGCGCCCGTGTTTCAGCACGCCCGTCGAAAACAGAACACTCGTGCGGACACTCGCCGTGGATCGGTGCTGGGCTTACTCGTTACTGGAGGAATCTTGAAGAATTCACTGCGCAAGCTCAAGCGCTCCACCGGTGTTGCGGCCGCCGTCCTCGGCGCGTCCGCACTCGCGCTCACCGGCTGCGGCGCCGCACCCGAAGCCGCACCGTCCAGCGCCGCCGGATCCGCGCCGGCCGGCGCCGCCGACTACACCGGTTGCATCGTGTCCGATTCGGGCGGATTCGAGGACCGCTCGTTCAACCAGTCCTCCTACGAGGGGCTGACGCTGGCGAAGGAGGAGCTCGGCATTTCCACGAAGCAGGCCGAGTCCCAGGCGGCGACGGACTTCGAGCCGAATCTGAACTCCATGGTGCGGGGCGGATGCGATCTGACCGTCACGGTCGGCTTCCTGCTCGCCGACGCTACCAAGAAGATCGCCGCGGCCAATACGGATGCGCACTTCGCCATTGTCGACGACGGCTCGATCGAGGCCGACAACGTCAAGCCGATCGTCTACGACACGGCGCAGGCCGCGTTCCTGGCCGGCTACCTGGCCGCGGGAACCACCGAGACCGGCAAGGTCGCCACCTACGGCGGCATGAACATCCCGACCGTCACCATCTTCATGGACGGCTTCGCCGAGGGCGTCGCGCACCACAACGCGGAGAAGGGCACCGACGTCGAGGTCCTCGGCTGGAACTCCGAAACCCAGAACGGCACCTTCACCGGCGACTTCGAGAACCAGGGCAAGGGCAAGACGAACACCACCAACTTCGTCAACGAGGGCGCGGACATCGTCCTGCCCGTCGCCGGCCCGGTGGGGTTGGGAACGCTCGACGCCGTGAAGGAACTCAACGCCGGCGGCAAGGACGTCAAGGTCATCTGGGTCGACTCCGACGGCTTCCTCACGGTCCCGAACGGCAAGGAGTTCATCCTGACCTCGGTCATGAAGCTGATGGGCGAGGCCGTGCAGCAGGTCATCACCGAGGACGTCAACGGCAACTGGGACAACACCCCGTACGTGGGAACCCTGGAGAACGACGGCGTCGCGCTGGCCCCGTTCCACGATCTCGACTCCGAGGTCTCCGACGAGTTGAAGTCTGAACTCGAGCAGCTCAAGGCGGACATCATCTCCGGCGACGTCAAGGCGGAGTCCCCCTCCAGCCCCAAGTAGCAGCCGCGGCCGGTGGGTTTCCGCGCACCGGCCGCCACGCACCGGCGGGCATACGCCGACGCGCCGTCCGTCCCCGCAGGAACCCCTGCGCGGGCGGGCGGCGCGTTTACGGCCATGCCCGCCGGACGCGCGGTTACGCTGGGCACAGACCGCTCCGGATGAATCGCGGCCCCGCCGTCACAGGGGCCGCACAGAAGGGAACAGGTACGGCAAGTGAAACTCGAGCTTCGGGGCATCACGAAAAAATTCGGCTCGTTCGTGGCCAACGACCACATCGACGTCGTCGTCGAATCCGGTCAGGTGCATTCGCTCCTGGGCGAGAACGGCGCCGGAAAATCCACGCTGATGAACGTCCTCTTCGGCCTGTACGAGGCCACCGAGGGCGAGATCCTCATCGACGACAAGCCCGTGCGCTTCAACGGCCCCGGCGACGCCATGGCCGCGGGCATCGGCATGGTCCACCAGCACTTCATGCTGGTCCCCGTGTTCACGGTCGCAGAGAACGTCGCCCTCGGCGACGAGTTCACGCGGGCCGGCGGGATCCTGGACCTCGAGCGGACCCGGCGGCGGATCCGCGAGATCTCCGACCGCTACGGCTTCCATGTGGACCCGGACGCCCACGTGGAGGACCTGCCGGTCGGGGTGCAACAGCGCGTGGAGATCATCAAGGCCCTCGTCCGCGAGGCCAAGGTGCTTATCCTCGACGAGCCCACGGCCGTGTTGACGCCGCAGGAGACCGATGAACTGCTGTCCATCATCGGCCAGCTGCGCGCATCGGGGACGGCGATCGTCTTCATCTCGCACAAGCTGCGGGAGGTCAAGGCCATCTCCGACACCATCACGGTGATCCGCCGGGGCAAGGTCGTCGGCACCGCCGAGCCGACCGCGTCCCCCGCCGAACTGGCCTCCCTGATGGTCGGGCGCTCCGTGAGCCTGAGCCTGGACAAGGAGTCCGGGCAGCCGGGCCGGGAGACTTTCCGTGTCGAGAACCTCACGGTCCGGACGGCCACGGGCCACGTCGCGCTGGACCACGTCTCGTTCGGGATCGCCCAGGGCGAGATCCTTGCGGTCGCCGGTGTCCAGGGCAACGGCCAAACGGAGTTGACCGAGGCGGTGATGGGCCTGCTGCCACACGTGACCGGAGCCGTCATGTTGGACGGGGAGAACCTGCTGGGCCGGACCGTCAAGCAGATCGTGAACTCCGGCGTCGGATTCGTTCCCGAAGACCGCAGCACGGACGGACTCGTGGGCACGTTCACGGTCGCGGAGAACCTGGTGCTGAACCAGTACGACCGCGCGCCGTACGCCCGTGGCCTGGGCATGAAGCCGTCCGTGATTGCCCGGAACGCGGACGCCAAGATCGCGGAATTCGATATCAGAACCCAGGGCGGCCAGGTCAACGTCGGCACGCTGTCCGGCGGGAACCAGCAGAAGGTCGTCATGGCCCGCGAGCTGTCGCGGCCGCTGAAGCTCTTCATCGCCTCGCAGCCCACGCGCGGCGTCGACGTGGGTTCCATTGAATTCCTGCACCGCCGCATTATCGCCGAGCGCGACGTCGGCACCCCCGTCATGATCGTCTCCACCGAGCTCGACGAGGTCGTGGAACTCGCGGACCGCATCGCCGTCCTCTACAAGGGACGGCTGGTGGGCATCGTTCCCGGCGACACCCCGCGCGAGACGCTTGGCCTGATGATGGCCGGGGCCGGAATCGACGAGGCGCGGCAACACAACCCACACCAGACAGGGGCAGAGAATGAGTGACGCCAACCTGCCGGGCGCGAAACCGGAGGCGGACGGCACGCCGCACCAGCCCATGGCGACGGAGTCGGTTCCCGGCGGCCCCGCCGAGGGAAACACCCCGGCGCAGCTGGCCGAGGCCAGCCACCGTCCGGGCGAACACGTCGGTGTCCTGAAGCGGATCGTCACGGGCAACGGCCTGGTGTCCCTCCTGGCCATCGCGCTGTCGCTGTTGGTGGGCGCGGTCCTGATCGCGGTCGTCAACGACCGCGTCAACGAAACCGCCGGCTATTTCTTCGCCCGCCCCGCGGACATGGTCCTCGCGGTCTGGGACGCGGTGGCCGATGCCTACGGCGCGCTGTTCCGCAGTTCCATCCTCAACACGGAGGCGGACGGCTTCGCCAACGCCATCTACCCCCTGACGGAAACGCTGACGGTGGCGACCCCGCTGATCCTGGCCGGCCTCGGCGTCGCGCTGGCGTTCCGGGTGGGACTGTTCAACATCGGCGCCCAGGGACAGATCATCCTCGGCGCCACCCTCGCGGGCTGGATCGGCTTCACGCTGGACCTGCCGCTGGGCATCCACCTGCTGGTGGCCATCGCGGCGGGATTCGCGGGAGGCGCCCTGTGGGGCGGCATCGCCGGCCTGCTCAAGGCCAAACGCGGAGCCCACGAGGTGATCGTGACGATCATGCTCAACTACATCGGTCTTTACCTGCTGCTGTATCTCCTGAGCACGCCCGCCTTCCAGCGGCCGGGCTCCAACAACCCGGTCAGCCCCCCGATCGCGGAATCGGCGGCCTATCCGTTGATCTTCGGCGCCGGATTCCGCCTGCACTACGGGTTCCTCGTGGCCTTGGCCGCGGTCGCGTTCGTCTGGTGGCTGCTCAACCGGTCCACCACCGGCTTCGAGCTGCGTGCCGTCGGCGCCAACCCGCTGGCCGCGAAGACCGCGGGCATCAACGTCAGCCGCGCGTACCTCACGGCCATGCTGGTCGCCGGTGGGCTTGCGGGCCTGGCCGGCACCGCGCAGATCTCCGGTACGGAGCGCTCGCTGAGCGGCGACATCGCGGCAAGCTTCGGGTTCGACGCGATCACGGTGGCGTTGCTGGGCCGCTCGAGTCCTATCGGAACCCTGTTCGCCGGCATCCTGTTCGGGGCGCTGCGGGCCGGGGGTGTGGGCATGCAGTCGGAGACCGGCATCCCCATCGACATCGTCCTGGTGGTCCAGTCGTTCATCGTGCTGTTCATCGCCGCGCCGCCGCTGGTGCGCTCCATTTTCCGCATCGGCGTGAAGAACCGCCCGACGAAGTCCACCCAGCCGGCCGCGAAGGCCGCCCAGGCCGGAGGTGTCTCGTGACCGCCGCAACCGCCACCGCCGCCACCTCCGCCCCCGGGGCGGCTGGAAACGGCGCCGCGATTCGCAGCTGGGGGGCGCCGGTGACATTCGCCGTCCTTGCTCTCGTGGCGCTGGCCGGATTCGCGCTGGGCAGCCCGGACAGCTCGGCCCGCTTCAGGATCTCGAACGAAGGCGACGCGCTGCGCGTCCCGGACGTCGTCCTGGGGACCACGCTGGTCGGCTGGCTCGGCGCCGCGGTCCTGCTTGCGATCGCGGGCTACGCCGTGTATCTCACGACGGCGCACCGGCGCGTCCCGGCATGGGCCACGCCGGTGTTCGCGGCGGTGTTCGTCATCGCTTTCCTGGTCTGGGTCATCGGCAGCGCGAACAACCCGAACGTCTACCTCTCCGGCCTGATCGCCGGTTCCTTCACGCTGGCGATTCCGCTGATCTTCGGTTCCCTCTCCGGAGTGCTTTGCGAGCGGGCGGGCGTCATCAACATCGCGATCGAGGGACAGCTGCTGGCCGGCGCCTTCTGCGCGGCGATCGTCGGCTCCATGACGCAGAGCCTCGCCGCGGGCCTGATGGCCGCGGTGTTCGGCAGCGTGCTGGTGTCCGCGGTGTTGGCCGTCTTCAGCATCAAGTACCTGGTCAACCAGGTCATCGTCGGCGTGGTGCTCAACGTGCTCGTCGCGGGACTGACCAGCTTCCTGTTCTCCACGGTCATGAGCTCGGACGCGGCGCGGTTCAACAGCCCGCCGAGCTTCGGTTCCCTCCGCATCCCGGGCCTCGCGGACATCCCGGTCTTCGGTCCGATCTTCTTCAACCAGACGATCCTGGGCTACGGCATGTACGTGGCCGTTTTCCTGGTCTGGTTCGGCCTGTTCAAGACCCGCTGGGGACTGCGCGTCCGCGCGGTGGGCGAGCACCCGAAGGCCGCGGACACCGTGGGCATCAAGGTCAACGCGATGCGCTTCTGGAACGTGGTGCTCGCCGGCGTCGTCGCCGGAATCGGCGGTGCCTTCTTCACGCTGGTCACGTCCTCGAGCTTCAACAAGGAAATGACGGCCGGCCAGGGATTCATCGCCCTCGCGGCGCTGATCTTCGGCCGCTGGAATCCGATCGGAGCCTTCTTCGCGGCCCTGCTGTTCGGGTTCTCGCTCAACCTCTCGTTCGTGCTCACGATCCTGGGAACGCCGGTCCCGAGCCAGTTCATGCAGATGTTGCCGTACGCCGTGACGATTTTCGCGGTCGCCGGCCTGGCCGGCAAGAGCAGGCCGCCGGCGTCGAACGGCATTCCGTACGTGAAGGAATAGGGCCGTGACCGACAACGAAGCGAGTGCCCCGTCCCGCGTCGCGGGAGAACCCACCGACGCCGACTGGGAACGCCTCGCCGCGGCGGCGAGGGAGGCCATGGCGCACGCCTACGCGCCCTACTCCAAGTACCCCGTCGGCGCCGCGGCCCTGACCGAGGACGGGAGGCTGCTGAGCGGGTGCAACGTGGAGAACGCCGCCTACGGCGTCGGCCTGTGCGCCGAATGCATCCTGGTGGGGCAGCTCCAGCTCACCGGCGGCGGGAGGATCCGCGCGTTCTACTGCGTCGACGGCCACGGCAGCGTGCTGATGCCGTGCGGGCGCTGCCGGCAGCTGCTCTACGAACACCGCGCGCCGGGCATGCGGCTGATGACCGTCAGCGGCGTCAAGACCATGGACGAGGTCCTGCCCGACGCCTTCGGGCCGCAGAACCTCGCCTGAACCCACCCATCCGCCGGAGGACTCCGGCCAACCGCTCCAAGAGAGGCCGCCATGGGCGCAGAAGCCTTCGACGCCGTCGACATCATCCGCACCAAGCGCGACGGCGGCACGCTGTCGCCGGAACAGATCGACTGGACCATCGACGCCTACACGCGCGGTGCCATCGCCGACGAGCAGATGGCGGCGCTGAACATGGCCATCCTGCTCAACGGCATGGGCCGGCCGGAGATCGCCCGCTGGACCACGGCGATGATCGACTCCGGCGAACGCATGGACTTCTCCGGCCTGCGCGGCCCGGACGGCGCGGCCAAACCGACGGCGGACAAGCACTCCACCGGCGGCGTGGGGGACAAGATCACCCTGCCGCTGGCGCCGCTGGTCGCCGTGTTCGGCGTCGCGGTCCCCCAGCTGAGCGGCCGCGGATTGGGGCACACGGGAGGGACGCTGGACAAGCTCGAGTCCATACCGGGGTGGCGGGCCACGCTGTCCAACGAGGACATGATGGCGCAGCTGCGCGACGTCGGCGCCGTGATCTGCGCGGCCGGAGCCGGGCTGGCGCCGGCGGACAAGAAGCTGTACGCGCTGCGCGACGTCACGGGCACGGTCGAGGCGATCCCGCTGATCGCCAGCTCGATCATGAGCAAGAAGATCGCCGAGGGCACCGGCGCGCTGGTCCTGGACGTCAAGGTCGGTTCCGGGGCGTTCATGAAGGACGAGGCCTCGGCACGCGAGTTGGCCGAGACCATGGTCGCCCTCGGCACGGACGCCGGCGTGCGGACGGTTGCCCTGCTGACCAACATGCGCACGCCCCTGGGGCTCACCGCCGGAAACGCCATCGAGGTCGGGGAATCCGTCGAGGTCCTGGCGGGCGGCGGTCCGGCCGACGTCGTCGAACTCACCGTGCGGCTGGCCTCCGAGATGCTCGAGGCCGCCGGGGTCAGCGGCGCGGATCCTGCCGCCGCGCTTCGGGACGGCCGCGCCATGGACGCTTGGAACCGCATGATCGAGGCGCAGGGCGGGGACCCGCGGGCGGCGCTGCCCGTGGCGCGGGAGTCCGAGACGGTGTACGCCCAGGCCGACGGCGTGCTGACGGAGCTCGACGCCCTGGGCGTGGGCGTCGCCGCCTGGCGCCTCGGCGCCGGCCGGGCGCGCAAGGAAGACGCCGTCCAGGCCGGAGCCGGAGTGCGCCTGCACGCAAAACCGGGGGACACGGTGCGCCGCGGCCAACCGCTGCTGACACTGCTGACCGACACCCCGGACAAGTTCGCCCGCGCGCACGAGGCGCTCGACGGCGCCGTCGTGATCGCGCCCGACGGGGACCGGCCGGACCAGCGCCTCGTCATCGACCGGATCGCCCCCTAGGGGAACACACCCATTCGCCCCGGGTTGTCCGCGGGCGGGTCACGCGGGGCGGCCGCATGCGTCACAATGGATGAACGGTTCCGACGGGGGATCGTGCCCCCGGCCGACGGGGCGGACGGGGCGGGGCACCGGCGACTCAGGGGGACCTACGCAGTGGATGTCATCAACGAGGCGATCGTCCACGCATCCGGTGCGTGGTGGATCCTGCCGATCGTCTACGTCTTCTGCCTCATCGACGGCTTCCTGCCCATCCTCCCCAGCGAGACCCTGATCGTGGGCCTGGCCAGCGTGGCCGTTGGCTCGGGAACGCCGAACATCGCGCTGTTGGCCCTGGTCGGGGCCGCGGGCGCCATCACCGGCGACCAGATCGCCTACCGGATGGGCCGTCGGATGGGCACCACCCGGTTCCGGTGGATGCGCACCCGTCGCGCGCGGAAGGTCTTCGCCTTCGCGCAACACGAGCTGATGAAGCGCGGTGCGCTGCTGATCTTCACTGCGCGCTACATCCCGATCGGGCGGGTGGCCGTGAACTTCACCGCAGGCGCCACGCGGTTCTCGATCACGCGGTTCACCGTGCTGGACGTCCTCGGATGCCTGACTTGGGGGGCCTATTCGGCGACGATCGGGGCGGTGGCGGGGAACTGGATGGAGCACAACAAGCTCCTCGGCATCGGGATTTCGATCGTCATCGCGGTGGTCCTTGGCTACGTGCTCGACCGGGTCATCTACGCGGTGCTCAAGCGGTTGGGCAAGCCCATCGAAGCCCCGGAGTACGAACTTCTGCACGCGCCACACGACGCCGACGCCGACGTCCCGGACGCCCGCTAGCCGCGGTGTGCGCGGATCAGTAGGCTGGGAGCGTGACTGACGAGCTGATCCACACCGCATACGATCCCGACTTCGACTTCCGCAGCCTCCCCAAGGTGTCGCTGCACGACCACCTCGACGGCGGCCTCCGGCCCGCCACCATCATCGAACTCGCGGCCGAAATCGGCCACGAGCTTCCCGCCACCGACGCCGGCGCGCTCGGCGAGTGGTTCCGCGAGTCCGCGGACTCCGGTTCGCTGGAGCGGTACCTCGAGACCTTCGACCACACCATCGCGGTCATGCAGACCAAGGAAGGCCTCTTCCGCGTCGCCCGCGAGTTCGTCGAGGACCTCGCGGACGACGGCGTCGTGTACGGCGAGGTCCGCTGGGCACCGGAGCAGCACCTCACGCAGGGCCTCAGCCTCGACGACGCCGTGGAGGCCGTTCAGGCGGGACTCGCCGCAGGCGTGGAGCGGGTCGCCGCCTCCGGGCGTCCGATTCAGGTGGGCCAGCTGATCACCGCCATGCGCCACGCCGACCGCGGCCTGGAGATCGCCGAACTCGCTCTGCGCCACCGCGACGCCGGAGCCGTCGGCTTCGACATCGCCGGGGCCGAGGACGGCTTCCCGCCGTCGCGGTTCGCCGACGCGTTCTCGCTGCTCGCCGACAACTTCTTCCCGGCCACGGTCCACGCCGGCGAGGCCGCGGGGCTCGACAGCATCGCCGACGCGCTGATCGTCGGCCGCGCGCAGCGCCTGGGCCACGGCGTCCGCGTGGCCGAGGACATCGAGGTGGAGTTCGGCGGGACGGACGACGACGGCGAGGATGTGGGCGAGGACACCGGGCTGGTGACCCTCGGCCCGCTGGCCAACTGGGTCCGCGACCGCGGGATCGCCCTGGAGATCTGCCCGTCGTCGAACCTGCAGACGGGTGCCACCGCCGGATTCGGCGAGGGCATCGAGTCGCACCCGATCGACCTGCTGTACCAGACGGGCTTCAAGGTCACGGTCAGCCCCGACAATCGGCTGATGAGCGGAACCACGCTCTCCGACGAGCTCGAACTCCTGGTCGAGGCCTTCGACTACGACCTCGACGACCTCCTGGAGCTGACGCTCAACGCGGCAGAGGCGGCCTTCCTCCCGCTCGAGGAGCGCGAGGCGCTGGTCGAGTACATCAACAACGCGTACGACGAGCTCTCCGACGACGAGGACGATGACGAATTCCCCGCGGACGACGAAGAGTTATAGGCGCCGACCGGAGTCGGGGAGGACAAGCATGTCCGGCCAGATGGACCGCCTTGTCCGGGTGGTGTCCGCGTTGCGCAGGCATTGCCTGTGGACGGCGGCTCTGACGCACGAGTCGTTGGTGGAGTACCTCGTCGAGGAGGCCTACGAGCTGGTCGAGGCGATCGAGGAGGGACACCCGGACGCGGAGCTGAAGGGCGAACTCGCCGACGTGCTGTTTCAGGTGGTGCTGCACGCGGCCATTGCCGAGGAGCGCGGCGCGTTCGCCTTGGACGACGTCGCCGGAGCGCTCGCGGACAAGATGGTGCGCCGCAACCGGCACGTCTTCGAACCCGACGGGTCCCTGCGGAGTGTTTTTCCGGACAGCCTTGACGAAATCATCCGGTCGTGGGACGCGGCGAAACGGGCCGAACGCCCGGAGCGGACCTCGCCGTTCGAGGGGCTGCCCAGAGCCCTTCCGGCGCTCGCCCTGGCGGACAAGACGCTGGGCCGTGCCACCCGGTGGGAACCGGACGCGGGCGTCACCGCGGCGTCGGAAGGCGCGGGACCCGCGACGGAGGAGGAGCTGGGCGAGCTGCTCCTCGGCGTCGTCCGCGACGCCAGATCCCGCGGGCTGGACGCGGAGCGCGCGCTGCGCACCGCCGTCGGACGCTACACCGATGGGGACTGGCGCCCACCCGACGCAACGTAGGTCACACTCGATGCCCGCCCGCGCTAGGCTAGTGCCGAGGCAACGTCGCCCCGCCCCAGAAGGCTGACACAGCCCACCACCCCACCACGAAGGAGCACCTTCCATGGCACTGATTGACGCCATCCACGCCCGCGAGATCCTCGACTCCCGAGGCAACCCGACCGTCGAGGTCGAGGTTCTGCTGTCCGACGGCTCCCTGGGCCGCGCAGCCGTCCCCTCCGGCGCCTCCACCGGCGCATTCGAAGCCGTCGAGCTGCGCGACGGCGACAAGGGTCGCTACCTGGGCAAGGGTGTCCGCAAGGCCATCGACGCCGTGCTGGAAACCATCCAGCCGGCGCTTTCGGGCCTGGATGCCACGGACCAGCGCGCGATCGACCAGGTCATGATCGACCTGGACGGCACCGAGAACAAGTCCAACCTGGGCGCCAACGCCATCCTCGGTGTCTCGCTGGCCGTCGCCAGCGCCGCGGCCGAGTCCTCCAACCTGCCGCTGTACAAGTACCTGGGCGGACCGAACGCGCACGTCCTGCCCGTGCCGCTGATGAACATCCTCAACGGCGGATCGCACGCCGACTCCGACGTCGACATCCAGGAGTTCATGGTCGTGCCCGTCGGCGCCTCCACCTTCTCGGAGGGCCTGCGCTGGGGCGTCGAGGTCTACCACTCGTTGAAGTCCGTGCTGAAGGAGCAGGGGCTGTCCACCGGTCTCGGAGACGAGGGCGGCTTCGCGCCGAACCTGCCGAGCAACCGCGCCGCGCTGGAGCTGATCACCGAGGCGATCAAGAAGGCCGGCTACACGCCGGGTTCCGACATCGCGCTCGCCCTGGACGTCGCGTCCTCCGAGTTCTTCGAGAACGGGGCCTACCAGTTCGAGGGCAAGTCCCTCAGCGCGCAGGAAATGAGCGACTACTACGCGCAGCTCGTCGCCGATTTCCCGCTGGTGTCCATCGAGGATCCGCTGGACGAGGACGACTGGGACGGCTGGAAGACCCTCACCGACGCCATCGGCGACAAGGTCCAGCTGGTCGGCGACGACCTGTTCGTCACCAACCCGGTGCGCCTGCAGGACGGAATCGACCGCAAGACGGCCAACTCGCTGCTGGTCAAGGTGAACCAGATCGGCTCCCTGACGGAGACGCTCGACGCCGTGTCCCTGGCCCAGCGCAACGGCTACAGCACCATCACCTCGCACCGCTCCGGCGAGACGGAGGACACCACGATCGCCGACATCGCGGTGGCCACGAACGCCGGCCAGATCAAGACGGGCGCGCCCGCGCGCTCCGAGCGCGTGGCGAAGTACAACCAGCTGCTCCGCATCGAGGAGGAACTCGGCGACGCGGCAGTCTATGCGGGTCGGGGCGCCTTCCCGCGTTTCACCGCCTAGCCGGTACCGGCAACGCGTAAGGTCTTGAGGGAACCGCCCGACGGGTGGTTCCCTCAAGGCATTCACCACACCGAGTGCACACACACCACGAGCGACCGGCAGGAGCGAAGATGGCCACCCGACGTCCGAACATGCCGCGTGCCAACCGCGACGCCGGTGCCCAGCGGGGTGCCGGTGCGCCGCATGCCGGCGTGCCCGAACGCGCGGGAGCCCAGGAGCGTTCGGGAGCGCCGGAGCCGCCCGCCAAGGTCATCCCTCTGGGCGCGGCGCCCGCGGCGCGCCCCCGGCGCCCCGCCTCCGAACGCCGCCTGCGCGAGCGGGTCGAGTTGTCCGGTTCCATCCGTGCGCCCAAGAACATGGCCGCAGGTGCCACGCGGCCGGAGGCGCCGTCCCGGCCACCGGGCGCCGGCGGCGTCGGCGGAGCCCAGCCGGAGGCCGCCGCGCCGGTACCCGCGCGGAGCTTCTCCGGCCGCATGCTGGCCCTGGCCGTGGTCCTGGTCGCCATCACGATCCTGCTGCTGCCCAGCGTCGGCACGTACATGACCCAGCGCGCCGAAATGGGCGAGCTGCGGGAGTCGATCGCGGCCAAGCAGGCGGAGCAGGCGGAACTCAACGAACAGATCGCGCGGTGGGACGATCCGGTCTACATCAAGCAGCAGGCCAGGGATCGCATAAACTTGGTGATGCCCGGTGAGCGGAAGTACATGGTGATCGGGTCGGCGGGGGAGGACCCCGTCGTCGAAAGCCAGAGCCCGGGCGAGGTCCGCACGGACCTGCCGTGGGTTGACGCGCTGTGGGACACCGTCAAGCGCTCCGCCACCGACTGACCAACGACCCGAGGAGGTCCCGCCGGTGGACAGCAACGCCAGCGCCCCGCGCCACGAAAGCCTTGACGCCAGCCAGCGCGTTCCGACCGAGCGGGACCTCGACACGCTGAGCCGGCAATTGGGCCGGCCGGTGCGCGACGTCGTCGAAATCGGCGCACGCTGCGTCTGCGGCAACCCGCTGGTCGCCACGACGGCGCCGCGGTTGGCGTCCGGAATACCGTTCCCGACGACCTTCTACCTGACGCACCCCGTGATCACCGCCGCCGTCTCCCGCCTCGAGGCGGCCGGCGACATGGCCAGGATGACCGCGCGGATCGAATCCGATGCGGAACTGGCCGCCGCGCACCGGGCGGCGCACGAGGACTATCTGGCCGCGCGGGACGCGATCGGCGCCAGGACGGGGACGGGCGCCGTTCCCGAGATCGCCGGGGTGTCCGCCGGGGGCATGCCCACCCGGGTGAAGTGCCTGCACGTATTGGTGGGCCACTCGCTCGCCGCCGGACCGGGCGTGAATCCGCTCGGCGACGAGGCGCTGGCCAACATCTCCGAGTGGTGGACGGCCGGGCGCTGCCACTGCGCCGGGGCTTGGGACACCGCCGGGGAGACGCCGGCGCGGGACCGCAGCCGCCATGTGAAGACACAGGCCGGCGACCCCGAGGCGAAGAAAGTCGAACGGGCCGAGGCCCGCGCGCGGCGTGCCGCGCCGGAAGCGATCGCACCGGACGGGGGTGCGCCCTGATGCGCGTTGCCGCCATCGACTGCGGAACGAATTCCATCCGCCTGCTGATCGCCGACATCGCCGACGACGACGGCGTCACCCGGCTTTCCGACGTCGTGCGCGAAATGCGCGTGGTGCGGCTGGGGCAGGGAGTCGACGCCACCGGCAGGCTCGCGCCCAAGGCGCTCGAACGCACCTTCGCGGCCATCGACGAGTACGCGGGCATGATCCGCGCGGCCGACGCCGAGGCGGTGCGGTTCGTCGCGACGTCCGCCACCCGCGACGCGTCGAACCGGCAGGACTTCGTCGACGGGGTGCGCGCGCGGCTCGGCATCGACCCGGAAGTCGCCACCGGCGAGGAGGAGGCGGCCCTCAGTTTCGCGGGCGCGGTCTCCGTGCTGCCGCCCGCGGACGGTGAGCGCGTGCTGGTGGTGGACCTCGGCGGCGGTTCCACCGAGTTCGTGCTCGGTTCGGGGACGGGAGTCGAGGCGGCGCTCAGCGTGGACATGGGCTGTGTCCGCTTCACGGAGCGCTTCCTGCACGGAGACCCGCCGTCGGAGGCGGAGGTGGCCGCGGCAGAAGCCGAAGTGGAACGCACGCTCGACGCGGTCGCCCGGGTGGTGCCCCTGCGAGACGCGGACCGGGTCATCGGCGTCGCCGGAACCATCACCACCATCACGGCGCACGCCCTGGACCTGGACAGCTACCAGCCGGACCAGATCGACGGAACCGGCCTGCCGGTCCGCGTCGTCGAGGCCGCCGCGGCCGAACTTCTCGCGTTCACCCGCGACCGGCGCGGCGCCCTGCCCTTCATGCACCCCGGACGCGTGGACGTCATCGGGGCAGGCGCCCTGATCTGGCGCGCGATCCTGCGCCGGCTGGAATCGGAGACGGACGGTCGGATCCGGACCGCCGTGGCCAGCGAGCACGACATCCTCGACGGTATCGCCCTCGGCTTGGCCACGTGAGGCACCGCATTCGCCGCTCTGCCGCCATGGCGCTGGCGGCCGTTCTCGCCTCCGGCGCACTGCTGGCCGCCCCCGCGTACGCCACCGTCGACCACGTCCGGGACAGCCAGTATTGGCTATCCGACTACGGGGTCAGGGACGCGTGGAAGGAGACGAAGGGCGAAGGCGTGACGGTGGCGGTGATCGACACCGGCGTGGACGCGACGCACCCGGACATCACCGGGGCGGTTGTCGGCGGCGTCGACGTCTCCGGCAGCGGCGCCCCGGACGGAACCGAGCCGATCGGCGCCCTGCCCGAACACGGGACCCTCGTGTCCACCATGCTCGCCGGCCACGGCAACAACAAGGAAGCCGTTGCGCGCGCCAAGGCGGAGTCGCAGCAGCAGGACATCGCCTGGAGGCGAGCCGTCGCCGACGCGAAGGAGAACGACGAGGAGCCGCCGGAAAAGCCGGAACCCCTTGAGGTCCCCGCCCCCGGTCCCGGCCCCGACGGCATGATCGGCGTGGCCCCGGAGGCCAAGCTGTTGGCCGTCTCGCTGTGGCTGGGTTCGGAGAATCCGAGTGGCATCGAGGTCGACGAGCAGGTTCCGCGTGCCGTGAAGTGGGCCGTCGACCAGGGTGCCCAGGTGATCAACATGTCGTTGGGCTCGACGACACCCGACTGGCCGTCGAGCTGGGACGAGGCATTCCTCTACGCCGAGCAGAACGACGTCGTTGTGGTCGCCGCGGCCGGCAACCGCGCCGGAGGGATGGAACAGGTGGGCGCGCCCGCCACCATACCGGGTGTGCTGACGGTCGCAGGTGTGGACAAACAGGGCGAAGCCAGTTTCGATTCGTCCACCCAGGGCATCAGCATCGGTGTCGCGGCGCCGGCGGATCCGCTCATCGGCGGTCTTCCGGGGGGCGGGTACGCCGACTGGTCGGGGACGTCCGGGGCGGCTCCCTTGGTCGCCGGGGTCGCGGCGTTGATCCGGTCCAAGTACCCGGAGCTGAGCGCCCCCGAGGTCATCAACCGCATCCTGGCGACGGCGCGGGACGCGGGGGAGCCCGGCGCGGACAGCCTCTACGGCCACGGGCTGCTGGACGCCGCCGCCGCCGTTTCCGCGGACGTCGCGCCGGTGGGGGCCAATCCGCTGGGCACCATTGCGGAATGGATTCGGATCCACCGACGGGGCCCGGCCGAGGCCCCGGCGCAGGCGCCGACCGCCAGCCCGGAGTCCGAATCAACGGTTCCGCCCGTGGCGGCGCCGACGCCGGTGGTTCCCGAGGTTCCCGGCGGCGCGCTTCCGGCTGTTCTGGTCCTCGGGTTCGGCGGATTGCTGGCCGTTGTCGCCGGCGCCGGCGCCATTCACGTCCTGCGTGTGCGCCGGGCCCGGATCAGGGGAAACGTCGACGACGGCGCGATCGCCACGCACGAATGGAGCGAGGCGGACAAGCGCCGCGATCCGTTCGACTATCTTCCCGAAAGTCGCTAGTGAAGACTTTCACAATATCCTGATTTCGCGTACCATGGGTGGTATGCCAAACACCCTCCAGCTTTCTGACCGTCCGCGCGTTCTCGTCGTTGGCGGCGGCTACGTCGGCCTCTATGTGGCCATGAAACTGCAGAAGAAGGTCCGCGCCCACGGTGGCATCGTGACCCTCGTCGATCCCCTTCCCTACATGACGTACCAGCCGTTCCTGCCCGAGGTGGCCGCGGGCCAGATCGAGGCGCGCCACGCCATCGTTTCCCACCGCATGCACCTCAAGCACACCGAGCTCGTCACTGGACGAGTCACCGCGATCGACCACGCAAACCGGAAGGCCGTCGTCGTGCCGACCGAGGGCGAGCCGATCGAGTTCGAGTACCGCGACGTCGTCGTGGCCGCCGGCGCGATCACCCGCACGTTCCCGATCCCGGGACTCGCGGAGACGGGGATCGGACTGAAGACCATCGAAGAGGCCGTGGCACTGCGCAACCAGATCCTGGAGCGCATCGAGTCGGCCTCGACGATGACCGACGCCGTCGCCCGCGAGCGCGCGCTGACGTTCGCCGTCGTCGGTGGCGGGTTCGCCGGCATCGAGGCGATTACGGAGATCGAGGACATGGCGCGCGCCGCCGTCGCGCAGAACGACAGGATCGAAAACACGGAGCTTCGCTTCGTGATGATCGAGGCCATGGGCCGCATCATGCCCGAGGTCACCGAGGCACAGGCCGAATGGGTCGTCGAGCACATGCGGTCGCGTGGCATCGAGGTCCTCCTCAACACCTCGCTCGCCAAGGCCGAGGGCGGGATCCTTGAACTGATGAACATGGCGGACAAGAGCCCCGGAGGCGTCTTCGGCGCGGACACGCTCATCTGGACCGCCGGAGTCCAGGCCAACCCCATGGTCCGCTCCACCGACTTCAACATCGAGCCCCGCGGCCGTGTGACCGCCGGGGTGGATCTGCGAATCGTCGACGCCGAGGGCAACCCCGTCGAGGGAGCCTGGGCCGCGGGCGACGTGGCTGCGGTGCCGGATACGACCGGCGGGCTTCCGGACGGGACATGCGTGCCGAACGCACAGCACGCCGTGCGCCAGGCGAAGCTCCTGGCGAAGAACATCTACGCCGTTCGCTACGGCGTGGGGCGGATCAAGGACTACAAGCACCAGAACCTCGGCGCGGTCGCCGGATTCGGCGCCTGGAAGGGCGTGGCCAAGATCATGGGCGTCCACCTCAAGGGTGCGCCGGCCTGGGTGGCGCACCGCGGGTACCACGGCATGGCGATGCCGACGTTCGAGCGCAAGTTCCGCGTGGTGAGCGGATGGTTCCTCAGCCTGTTCTTCAACCGCGATACGACGCAGATCTTCGACCTGCAGACGCCGCGCCGCCAGTTCGTGGAGGCCGCGACGCCGAAGCCCAAGCAGGCCGAGAAGCCCAAGCCGGAGAACGCTGATAGGATCTCGGAGCCGACGACGGCAAAATAGCCGAAAGATCACTCCCGGCGGGGGCGGAACGGCAGGCGCCGTTCCGTCCCCGCCATGCTTGCGGACCACGGTAGGATCTATCCGCACGCCCCCATAGCCCAATTGGCAGAGGCAGGGGACTTAAAATCCCTGTGTTGTCGGTTCGAGTCCGACTGGGGGTACAGGTTTATCGACCCGCGCCCCGGCATGTCCGGAGTCCAACCGGTCGGCCCGCCCACGAACCACCACCCCAATGAGGAGCTGTACATGGCCCAGGACTACGACGAGATGCGTCCGGACGTTGCCGAAGCGAGCAACGCGACACTGAAGACCGTCCAGACGATGAACGCCCCCGACGCGCGAAGCATTTCGGCCGATTTGGACGAATCGGAGAACCTCGACGGCGTGACACTGCCGGGAGGGGAACCGTCCGACGAGGAACTGGTGATCGCCGTGGTTCCCCAGGGTGACGACGAGTTCACCTGCGGTAGCTGCTTCCTGGTGCGCCACCGTTCCCAGATCGTCGGCGAGTCCGGCGGCATGAGCATCTGCAGGGACTGCGACAGCTAGACGAGTGCAAAACCATGGGCGTGACCGGCTCTCTCGCCGGCCGCGCCCGTTGTCGTATCTGGACCGGTTTCCGGACCGGATGTTCCCTCGCAGGCAGAAAACAGGTGACTTCTGAAGCGAATGTGAGTGACGTTACAAGGATGTAACAAAAAACCCTTACGGCGGCCTGCTTTCTGGACTACTTTCTAGTAATCAGGAAACCCTGAGACATGCATCACAGAGCCCATCACGCTCTTTGCCGAGGAGAAGACCCATATGACTGCATCCAACGATGCCCGCTTTGCCCGCGGTGCCAAGTTCCTGGCTGCCGGCGCGGCGATCGCGTTGATGGCCACCGCCTGTGGTGGCGGCGCATCCACCAGCGACACGTCCGAGGAGTCGGACGCTGCGCTCAAGATAGGTTCCCTGTTGCCCACCACGGGCGCTCTGGCCTTCCTCGGCCCCCCGGAAATCGCCGGCGTGAACCTGGCCATCAAGGAAATCAACGAGGCGGGCGGGGTCAACGACAAGGACGTCGAGGTGATCCACCGCGACTCGGGAGACACCACGACCAACATCGCGACGCAGTCCACCACCGACATGCTGGGCCAGGGCGTGTCCGCCATTATCGGGGCCGCATCCTCCGGTGTCTCCAAGACGGTCATCAACCAGATCACCGGCGCAGGCGTCATCCACTTCTCGCCCGCCAACACTTCGCCGGACTTCACGGACTGGGACGACGACAACCTGTATTGGCGCACCGCCCCGTCGGATGTCATGCAGGGCAAGATCCTCGGCAACTTCATGGTGAGCCAGGGCGCGGCCAACGTCGGCATGATCGTGCTCAACGACGCGTACGGCACCGGCCTGGCGACCAACATCAAGGAATCGGTGGAGGGCGCGGGCGGCACCATCGTCGCCGAGTCGATGTTCAACGAGGGCGACTCGCAGTTCTCCTCGCAGGTGGACGACGTCGTCGCGGCAAACCCCGACGCGATTGCGATCATCTCCTTCGACCAGTCGAAGTCGATCGTCCCGCTGCTCGTCCAGAAGGGCGTCACGCCGGACCAGATGTACTTCGTCGACGGAAACCTGTCCGACTACTCGAAGGACTTCGACAAGGGAACGCTGGAGGGCGCCTACGGCACCCAGCCCGGTTCCTTCGCCAAGGACGACTTCAAGGAGCGCCTGGCCGAGATCGACGACTCGCTCGAGGTCTGGAACTACGCGGGCGAGTCCTACGACGCGACGAACCTGGTGGCCCTTGCCGCCGTGGCCGCCGGATCCACCGACGGCAAGGCCGTCGCGGAGAAGCTGCAGGAAGTCTCGGTCGAAGGCGAAAAGTGCAACGACTTCGCGTCCTGCAAGACGCTGCTCGACGCCGGAACCGACATCGACTACGACGGCATCTCCGGTCCGATCAGCTTCTCCGAAAAGGGTGACGTCTCGGAGGGCATCATGGGCATCTACCAGTACGACGAGAACAACGTTCCGCAGCCGTCGAAGGAAGAGGCAGGGGCGGTCTAACGCACGAACACCCGCACCATCCGGAGGGCCCGCCGCAGGGGGAAAGCGGCGGGCCCTCCGCGTTGGCGGCTGACGCGCAAACCGCTCTGGTGCCCCCACGGGAACGGCCGCCGCACCCCAAGGGAGTGCGGCGGCCGCGTTCGTTGCGGAGGGCTTCGGACGGCTACTTGTCGCCGTTCGCCACCTTGTCCGCGAGGTCGCCCAGATAGAGTTCGATGACCTTCGGATCCTTCATGAGGTCCCGCCCGGTGCCCGTGTAGGCATCCTTGCCCTGGTCCAGGACGTAGGCGCGATCGCAGATCTGCAGGCAGCGACGCGCGTTCTGCTCGACCATGATGACGCTGACCCCGGCGCGGTTGATCTCGTGGACCCTCAGGAACGTCTCGTCCTGCTTGACGGGGGAGAGCCCCGCCGACGGCTCGTCGAGCAACAACACCGCCGGATCCATCATCAGCGCGCGACCCATTGCCACCATCTGACGCTCTCCACCGGAAAGCGATCCGGCGCGCTGGGCGCGGCGTTTGCCCAGTTCGGGGAAGAGCGACGCGACAAAGTCGAATCGCTCGGAGAAGTCCTTCGGGCGCTGGTACATGCCCATTTGGAGGTTCTCCTCGATGGTCAGCGTCTGAAACACGTTGTTGGTCTGCGGGACGAATCCGATGCCGCGGGCCACGAGCCGGTTGGCCTTGAGTCCCGTCAGATCCTGCCCCCGGACCACGACGGATCCGGAATGGACCTTGACGAGTCCGAACATGGCCTTCAGGAGCGTCGACTTCCCGGCCCCGTTGGGTCCGATGATGCCGATCAACTCGCCCTGGCGGGCCTCGATGCTGCACCCGTTGAGGATGTTCACCCCCGGCAGGTACCCGGCGACCAGGTCCGTCACGGTCACGACCGCGTCGGAGTCCTGGGCGCGCGCGGCCTCCGAGTTGCCCTGGTGCCTGGTCATCGCTTGCCCTCCGTGGAATCGTCCTGCGTGTCGTCTGTTCGTCCCTCGGGGGTGGCGGATCGCCCGCCGGGGGAGGCGTCCGAGCCGGAGGGTCCGGGGAGGATTCGGGCATCCTGGGTTCCGATCACCGACTCCTCGTCGGCCGCGAGCTGTTCCTCCAGCACCTCGGCGCCGTGCTCCGAACCCAGATCGACGTCGTGGTGGGCGCCGAGATAGGCGTCGATGACGGCCTTGTCCTGCATGACTTCGGCGGGCGGACCCTCCGCGACGACGCGTCCCTCCGCCATGACGACGACCCAGTCCGCGATGTGGCGGACCACGTGCATGTCGTGTTCCACGAACAGCACGGTCATTCCTTCGCCCTTGAGGTTCTTGATGTGGTCCAGCAGGGACTGGGTCAGAGCCGGGTTGACGCCGGCCATGGGCTCGTCCAACATGACCAGCCGTGGGTTGGTCATCAGGGAACGGGCCATCTCCAGGAGTTTGCGCTGTCCGCCCGAGAGGGAGGCCGCGTAGTCGGTGCGCTTCGTGTCCAGCTTGAACTTCGCCAGCAGCCCGTCGGCCGTCGTCGTGATCTCCTTTTCGCGGTTCCGCCACAGGCCGGCGAACAGGGCCTTGGCAAGGCTCTCGCCCGGTTGCCGGTCCGCGCCGAGGCGCATGTTCTCGATGACGGTGAGCTTGCCCATGACCTTGGTCAGCTGGAACGTGCGGACCATGCCCATGCGCGCCACCTTGTGCGGGGCGACGCCGGCGAGCTTGCGGCCGTCGAACTCCCAGTCGCCGCTGTTCGGGACGTCGAAGCCGGTCAACAGGTTGAAGAGCGTCGTCTTGCCCGCGCCGTTGGGGCCGATCAGTGCGGTGATCTTGTGCCGGGGGATCTCCAGATAGTCGACGTCGACGGCCTTGAGCGCCCCGAACGAGCGCGTGACGTTTCGGGCGACCAGGATGGGGTCGCGCTTGGCGCACCCGGGGCCGGCCGGGCCGGTGGCGATGGGCCGGCTGTCGGTCATGTGGTTGTCGTCGGTGAGGGTTGCGCCGTGGTCCCGGGGGGATCCGGCCGGTTGTGCGGCGTGGCTCATGCGAATGCCAGCTCCTTCTTGTTGCCGAGGATTCCCTGCGGACGGAAGACCATTAGTGCCATCAGCGCCACGCCCACGAGGATGTAGCGCAACTGCCCGGCTTGGGCGGCGCTCAGGAACGTGATGACGTCCGCCTGGATCAGACCCAGCAGAATGCCCTGCGTCAGCGAGAGCACGACCCAGAAGATCATTGCCCCGATCACGGATCCGAAGACCGTGGCCATGCCGCCGAGCAGCAGGGCCGTCCAGAGGAAGAACGTCAGTTCCGTGCCGTAGTTGGCCGGTTGTACGGCCCCGGTCGGCAGCGTGAAGATGATGCCCGCCAGCGAGCCGAAGATGCCGCCGATGATCAGCGCCTGCATCTTGTAGACGAACACGTTCTTGCCCAGGGAGCGAACGGCGTCCTCGTCCTCGCGGATGCCCTTGAGGACGCGTCCCCACGGGCTGCGCATCAGCAGCATGACAATGCCGGCACACAGGAGCACAACCGTCCATGCCACCAGTGTGATCCACAGGCTGCGATCGTTGAAGCGCAGGGGGCCGAGATTGTAGGATCCGGCCGTGAACGGACTCATCGCGTAGAACGTCCGCTCGAAGGACGCGAGGCCGTTGGCGGATCCCGTGACCCTGGTGAGGGAGTTGGTCGTCACCACATAGCGGACGATCTCCGCCGCCGCGATGGTCACGATGGCAAGGTAGTCCGCCCGGAGCCGGAGCGTGGGTATGCCGAGCAGCAGGGCGAAGACCACCGAGCAGCCGATGGCCGCGAGCACCGCGACGAAGAGCGGCGCGTCGAAGGTCAGCGTGGAGATGGCGAAGCCGTAGGCGCCCACGGCCATGAAGCCGGCCTGGCCGAAGTTCAGCAGGCCGCCGTAGCCGAAGTGCACGGCGAGTCCGAGCGCGCCAAGTGCGTAGGCGGCCGTTTGCGGGCTGACGATCTCGCCGAGGGCGTTTCCGAAGATGGTTGCGAAGTCCATGGTTTTCTCCTAGCCCACTCGCTCTTTGCGGCCTAGGATGCCCTGGGGCCGGAAGAGGAGGACGGCGATCATAACGAATAGTGCCCCGACGTATTTGAGGTCGGCTTCGAGCCAGATCGTGGAGATCTCCACCATGAGACCCACCAGGACGGACCCGATCAGGGCCCCGAAGACGGTGCCTAGTCCGCCGAGGGTGACACCCGCGAAGATCAGGAGGAGGATCTGCTGGCCCATGTTGAAGGACACCCCGGGACGGTAGTACGCCCACAGGATGCCGCCCAGCGCGGCGAGCATGCCACCGACCACCCACACCATGCGGATCACGGCATCGACGTCGATGCCCGACGCGGAGGCAAGCGCCGGGTTGTCCGCGACGGCACGCGTGGCCTTGCCCCAGCGGGTCTTCAGGAGCAGCAGGCCGAGGACGGTGATGACCACCAGCGAGATGACCAGAGAAGTCAGGTTGTTCCGCGTGATGCCCACCGTGCCGAACTCGATGATCGGGCTCTGCGCACCGGGGAGCTGCCGCGTGGATCCGCCGAAGAAGAACTGGATGATGTAGCGGACGGCCAACGCGAGGCCGATGCTGACGATCATCATCGGCACCAGGGCGGACCCACGGCGCCGGAGGGGGCGCCAGAGTCCCCAGTCCTGGACGTACCCGAAGGCGCCGCCGGCGACGACCGCGAGGATCATCGCGAGCCACACCGGCATGCCGGTCGTGCTGAGCGCGAACGCGACGACGGCGCCGAACGTCACCATCTCGCCGTGCGCGAAGTTGGTGAGCCCGGTGGTGCCGAAAATGAGGGACAGGCCGACGGCGGCGAGGGCCAGCAGGAGGCCGAAGCTCAGTCCCGCCAACGCCCGTTCCGCGAGCGTGTCCACGAAGCTCACCTGCGTGGCCGCGGCCGCCTCGCCGACCTGGAAGATCACGCCGACGTTCGACGTCGTTCCGAACTCCACCGTGCGGGGGTTCTGCTGGCCTTCGCCCAGCGGGGCGTCGTCGGGCAAAGTGCCGGTGTCGAGTTCCACCTGGTAGGTGGACTTCTCGGGGACGACGATTTCCCAGCGTCCGTTGTCATCCGTGACGGCTTCGCCACTAAAGCCGGTGCCGGTGGCGGTTATGCGGACCCCCTCCAACGGTTCCGGGCCGTTGCGCAGGGTTCCGCGGATGGCGAGCTCTTGTTCGGATGCCTGCGCCGCAACCATCTGCGGGGTCGCCGTCGATGGTTGGGCGTGGACCGCGGTCGCGGTGGCGAACAAAGATGCCAGCAGCGCCAGCATCAGTGCGCCAAGGAAACCCCAGCGGGTCAGGCGTCGGGAGTGAATCACGTGGTGGACCTCCGGTGTGGGGGCGTCCCCGCCTGTGGGCGGGAATGAACGGTGCGGCGATAAGCCTGTGACCTGTGTCACTAGTACCGCTTATCGTAGCGCCGCTATGTTTCCTGTCAGTCAAGTTAATGTTCCCTGGGAGGTCGCAATACGATAACGACTGTCAATTCTTGACAACCGGCCAGGGGTTGGACCGCGGCGCGGGGTTCTGTGCCGTGCGACGGGGGTTCCCTTGGGGGAAAAATTTCGCCCTGTGGACAATCCGGGGATAGATCGGCGGCTGTTGCGCGTTGTAACAGTAGGCTTGTCATCAACAACCATTTGAGGAGAATCAATGGCACTCGGGGGAAATCCGGTCTTCAACTCGAAGTCCTTCCGCTCACAGACCAATCCGCAGGCTTCCATGGGAGGCATGGCCACGGCGCAGCAGTCGCAGGCCACCATGAACGCCCAGCAGCTTGAGGACCTGTACAGCCAGCGTTCGGCCGGCCCTGCCGACACCGGACGCATGACGTACAACGACGTCGTGACCAAGACGCTGATGTCCTTCGGACTGCTGGTCGTCGGCGCCCTCGTCGGCTGGCAGCTCCCCGGGCTCATGCTCCCGGCGGTGCTGATCGGGCTGGTGCTGGGTCTCGTCAACAGCTTCAAGAAGGAGCCCTCGCCGGCGCTGATCCTGCTCTACGCGGGAGTCGAGGGCGTCTTCATCGGCGGGCTGTCCGGCGTCCTGGAGTCACTGTATCCGGGGATCGCGATCCAGGCCGTCGCGGCGACGTTGAGCGTTTTCGCCGTCACGCTGGTGCTGTACCGCTCGGGCAAGTACCGCGCCACCCCCAAGATGACGAAGATGTTCATGATCGCCATGGTCGGGTACCTGGTGTTTTCGCTCGTGAACCTCGGCATGATGATGTTCGGGGTCACCGACAGCATGTTCGGGATGCGCACCGGTTGGTTCGGTCTGGCGATCGGCGCACTGGCCGTCCTGATGGCCACCTACGCACTGGTCCTCGACTTCACGTCGATTGAGGCGGGCGTCCGCAACGGCGCGCCCGAGAAGTACTCCTGGACCGCCGCGTTCGGCCTGACCGTGACCATGGTCTGGCTCTACGTGGAGATCCTGCGCATCATCGCGATCATCAGGGAAATGACCCAGTAGCCACCCGGCTCACGGCGAACCAACGATGGCGGCACCCGAACGGGTGCCGCCATCGTCACCTATTCCGCCGGCGGCACGCAATGGCGCTAACGTAAGTCCATGACCGAGCAAGAACGGGAGGCCCCCGGACCGGCCGCCACGGGCCGCCAGTGGACGATCCGCAACGGGCCCGCCGAGGCCACGGTCACCGAACTCGCCGCCTCGTTGCGTTCCTACCGAAGGCACGGCCTGGATCTGGTGGAGCCGTACGCGGCCGACGAGCTTCCGCCGTCGGGCTCCGGAATCCTTTTGGCGCCCTGGGCCAACCGGATCCGCGACGGCCGGTGGACACTGGACGGCAAGGTCCAGCAACTCGACATCACCGAACCGTCCCGCGGCAACGCATCGCACGGACTGCTGCGCAACACCGGGTATGCGCCGGTGTCCGTCGAACCCGCGTCCGTGACGCTGCGGGGGGAGATCTTTCCGCAGCACGGCTTCCCCTTCCGCATGACGCACACGGCGAAGTACGCCCTCGACGACGACGGACACCTGGCGGTGAGCCAGGAGCTCCTGAACCACGGAGCCGGTTCGGCGCCCGCCGCCATCGGCGCGCATCCCTACCTGCGGATCGGGCACGTACCCATAGGGGACCTGGTGCTCACGGTGAAAGGACACCGCAGGCTGGTCACCGACGGGCAACTTATTCCGACGTCGGAGGAGGGCGTCACCGGCGACGTCGATTTCCGCCGCGGACGACGCCTCGACGAAGTGCGCGTCGACGTGGCCCTCACCGGGCTGGTGCCGGACGCCGACGGCCCGTACCGGCACGTCCTCGAGGCCCCCGATGGCCGCAAGGTGGCTCTATGGGCCGATGCCACATTCGCCTACGCGCAGATCTTCGTGACGGAGACCTACCGCGGCCGGCCGCTCGCCGTCGCGGTGGAGCCCATGTCCGCGCCGGCCGACGCCTACAACAGCGGAAACGGCCTCGTCCGCTTGGCCGCCGGCGAAAGCCTGTCCGGCACCTGGGGCATCCAATCATGGCTGTGACGCCACCGCTGCCGCGGCGGGCGCCGGACGAGGACGTCCCGTACGGTGTGCGCATCGCCGCCGCCTGGTCGTGGAGGATGATCGCCATCATCCTCGCCGCGGGCATCGTCGTCTGGCTGTTGTCCCATGTGTCGCTCCTCGTCATCCCGGTGATGGTCGCGGCGCTGTTGTCCGGGCTCCTTTCGCCGATCGTTTCCTTCCAGCGGCGGCACGGGCTGCCCAACGGCGTCGCCACGGCGCTGACCGTCGTCGGCTTCCTCGCTGTCGTCGTCGGATCGCTCTCCGTCGTGGGCCGCACCCTCGCGCGCGGCTTCGCGTCCCTTTGGGACCAAGCCCTCACCGGACTCGCGCAGATCCAAGGATGGCTCGCCACGGGTCCCTTGCAGATCACCAACGAGGAACTCGACGGCTACATCGAGAACGCGCTGCGCGAACTGCAGGACAACAGTGCGTCCATCGTGACCGGCGCGCTGTCCTGGGGCAGCACCCTCGGGCACCTCGCGGCGGGTTTCCTGCTGGCCGTCTTCGCCCTGGTGTTCTTCCTGCTCGAGGGCGGCCGGATCTGGCGATTCCTCGTCGGCCTGATGCCCCGGCAGGCCCAGGCCGCAACCGGCGGTGCCGGACGCCTGGGCTGGCGGACACTGGTCAACTACGTCCGCGTCCAGCTCTTTGTCGCGTTCGTGGACGCCGTGGGCATCGGCCTCGGCGCGCTGATCCTGGGGGTGCCGCTGGCCTTGCCCCTCGGCGTGCTGGTCTTCATCGGATCCTTCATCCCTATTCTCGGTGCGCTGGTGACCGGCGCGCTGGCCGTGCTGTTGGCGCTCGTGGCCAACGGGTGGGTCAACGCGCTGATCATGCTGGCGATCGTCCTGATTGTGCAGCAGGCGGAGTCGCACATCCTGCAGCCACTGGTGATGGGCAAGGCGGTCAGCCTGCACCCGCTGGCGGTGGTCCTGGCCGTCGCGGGCGGCTCGATGATCGCGGGCATCGCCGGCGCCCTGTTCGCGGTTCCCGTGATGGCCGTCTTGAGCACGATGGTGCGCTATATCGCCGGTCGCGGTTGGGACGCCGACGGTCCCGCCGCGAATCCGCCGCCGCCTGCCGGACAGGCCCCGGCGGACACGGACGGCGAGGGGCCGCCGCGCGCGGGGCCGTTCGTCCCAGGCACGGTAGGCACCCCATGAACAACGACCCCTCGAGAAAGCCGGACATGAACACCAAGACCGCACCAGTCACCCTCGCGGACGTCGAATCGGCGGCGAAACTCCTCGAGGGGGTGATTGCCCGCACGCCGGTGGAGCACTCGCGCGCCATCGGCCTGGTGACCGGATCGGAAGTGTTCCTCAAGTGCGAGAACCTGCAGAAGGCCGGTTCGTTCAAGGTCCGCGGGGCCTATGTGCGCATGGCCAGGCTCTCGCCCGAGGAGCGGGCGCGCGGCGTCGTGGCGGCCTCGGCCGGCAACCATGCGCAGGGCGTCGCGGTCGCCGCGGACAGGCTCGGCATCAAGGCGCGCATCTACATGCCGCTCGGCGTCGCGCTTCCCAAGCTCACGGCGACCAAGGACCACGGGGCCGAGGTCGTGCTGCATGGCCACAACGTGGACGAGGCCTTGGCCGAGGCGAAACGGTATGCCGACGCCACCGGATCGGTCTTCGTCCACCCGTTCGACAACGCCGACATCATCGCCGGCCAGGGAACCATCGGCCTCGAGGTGCTCGAACAGCTGCCCGACGTCGACACGGTCCTCATGGGAGTGGGCGGCGGAGGGCTGCTGGCCGGTGTCGCGGTGGCCATCAAGGCCAAGGCGCTGGAGCTGGGCCGCGACATCCGGGTGATCGGCGTCCAGGCCGAAAACGCCGCGGCCTACCCGCCCTCCCTCGCGGCCGACGCCCTCGTGCCGCTGGAGAAGGTCTCGACGATGGCCGACGGCATCGCGGTGGGGCGCCCGGGCCAGCTGCCGTTCCAGATCATCCGGGAGCTCGTCGACGACGTCGTCACCGTCAGCGAGGACGCGCTGGCGCGCGCACTGGTCTTCCTGCTGGAACGCTCGAAGCTGGTGGTGGAGCCCGCCGGCGCGGTGGGAGTCGCCGCGCTGCTGGAGGGCAAGCTGGCCGAGATGGGCATCGAGTCCAAGAAGACGGCCGTCATCCTCTCGGGCGGGAACATCGATCCGCTGCTGATGCTTAAGGTGATCCAGCGCGGATTGTCCGTCGCCGGCCGCTACCTGACGGTGCGCATGATGCTGGACGACAGGGCAGGCGAACTGGCCACGATCTCGCGCGTCATCGCGGAGTCCGACGCCAATGTGACCCGAGTGGACCACACGCGTGTCGGTGGTTCGTTGAGCATGGGCGACGTGGCCATCACGATCGACATGGAAACCAAGGGCCACATCCATTCCGAGCAGGTGCTGCAGAACCTCCGCGCCGAGGGCTTCCAACCCGTCGTCGTGCACCCCTAGTCCGTCGGGCGGCCCGGCGCGAAAAGGGCGGGCCGGCCACCGAAAGGTGACCGGCCCGCCCTTTGTGGCGCCTCGGCTAGCCCTGGAAGGGCTTGGCGGAGACGATTTCGACGCTGATGTCCTTGCCGTTCGGCGCGGTGTAGGAGAGCTTGTCCCCGACCTTCTTGCCGTGCACGGCGGCGCCGATGGGGGAGCGCTCGCTGTAGACCTCGAGGCCCGAGTCGCCGGCGACCTCGCGGCTGCCGAAGAGGAAGGTGGTGTCGTCGCCGGCGATGACGGCCTCGACCAGCATGCCGGGCTCGACGATGCCGTCGTCCGCGGGGGACTCGCCGACGTGGGCCTTCTGCAGGAGGTCCTTGAGGTAGGTGATGCGGGCCTCGGCCTTGCCCTGCTCCTCCTTGGCGGCGTGGTAGCCGCCGTTTTCCTTGAGGTCGCCCTCCGAGCGGGCCTGCTCGATTCGGTCCACGATTTCGGAGCGACCCGGTCCCTGCAGGTGTTCGAGTTCGACGGTCAGGCGGTCGAAGGCCTCCTGGGTGAGCCAGACGACTGCTTCATTGTTCGTGGGCACGTACTTCTCCTTGTAGTGATGGGCCGGACGCCTGTCCGGCCGCAGAACTTCCTCTGACTCCAGGAGGCGCTCCCCATGGCGGGAAGTGCCCTCTCAAGCAAAGACCCCGCCTGCGGGTTGGTGAAGGCATTCGCTCACCAACGATGGCGGGGTGGATCGTATTAGATACATTTTAGCCACTATCTTGGCCAAACCCCAACCGGCGACGCGCCATGTGGCGCGCAAGTCCGCGGGTCAGCGTTCCCAGCAGGAGCCGACGCCGCCCGTGACGCCCAGGGATTCCGTGCGCATGTCGACGACCTGCCGCGTCTTTTCGCGACCGTTTCCCTTGCCGCCTTCCAGCACGACAGTCTTCCAGCCGACGACGGCGTAGCTCTCGTTGAGCACGCGGACGGAGCACTCCACGCTGTCCGCGGCGTTCTTGTCCACGTCGAAGACCACGGTGGCCGACGCGGGGGAGTTGATCTCGAAGGCAATGTCCTTGGACGTGATGTCCTGCGTGTTCCACACGGCCAACAGGCCCGCGGCGGCCACCGACAGCACGAGGGCCACGATGATGGCGATATTTCTTTGCCGCGGGGCGATGGCGCGCTTGGGCGCGCCATAGCGATTGGCTAGGCTTGAGACCGGCGCGTTGTCCGGACTCCCGGCGGCCGCTGACTGGTGGGAATTCATCCCGTCCAGTCTATGTCCTTTCCGGCTGCTGCCCACCGGCCGCACCGGAACCGGAGGGAGCAACACCCAGTGGAAAACCCCCGTATTGTCCCGATTCCGCCGTCCGATGGACTGCGCCTGCTTGCCGTGCACGCGCACCCCGACGACGAGTCGAGTAAGGGCGCCGCAACGATGGCCGCCTACGTGGCGGCCGGGGCCGAAGTCATGGTTGCGAGCTGCACGGGAGGGGAGCGCGGCGACATCCTCAACGCGGCGGCCGGTGAGCTTGCGCACGCGCACCGCGACCTTGCCGGCCTCAGGCGCCAGGAAATGGCCGAGGCCGCCGAGGTCCTGGGGATCACGCACCGGTGGCTGGGCTTCGTCGACTCGGGGCTTCCCGAAGGCGATCCGCTGCCGGCCCTGCCGTTCGGATGCTTCGCGCTCCAGCCCTTGGAGCGGGCCGCGGCGCCGCTGGTCCGTCTCATCCGCGAGTTCCGCCCCCACGTCGTCACGACCTACGACGAGAACGGCGGCTACCCGCACCCGGACCACATCATGGCGCACCGCGTCGCCGTCGAGGCCTTCGAGGCGGCCGGGGACGCGGATCGCTACCCCGGTCTGGGCGAGCCGTGGGCGCCGTCGAAACTGTACTTCGACCGCGCCTTCAGCCCGGACCGCTTCCGCGCGCTGCACTACGGGATGCTTTCCCGCGGCGTGGAATCGCCCTACCGCGAGCGGGTCGAGTCCTGGGAGGAGCACCCGGAGGAGGGAATGTTCCCGTGGGCCAATCCGCACTCCACGACCACACAAATCGCCTGCGCGGACTTCTTCGGCCACCGCGACCGCGCGCTGCTGGCGCACAGGACGCAGATCGACCCCGAGGGGTTCTTCTTCGCCGTTCCGACGAACGTCTACGCCGAGCACTGGCCGTGGGAGGACTTCACCCTCGTGACGTCCAGGGTCGAGACGTCGGTGCCGGAAAGCGACCTTTTCGCCGGGCTGCGGTAGGCGGGGCCGGCCGCGCCCGCGCTAGGATGGATGTGCGCCGGCGCCGGCCGGCGACGCACCAGAAAGAGCCGCCCTGTGAACCTGATGTACCCATTCGCCGTCTCCGCCAGCTCGGCGCCGTCCGTCCCCACCGGGGATGCGGCCCGCGAGATCGGCCCGGGATTCGCGGGCTTTGTCGCCACCGCCCTATTGGTCATCGTCGTGATCTTCCTGATCCGCGACATGGTCCGCCGCATTCGCCGGGTGCGCTACACGGCCCAGGCGGAGGATCGCCAGCAGGAGCTGGTCGAACGCGGGCGCCTGCTGCGGGACGACGACGCGGAGGAACGTGCCGCAGGCGACGGCGTCCCGCCGGACGAGTCCGACGGGGAGGGCCGCGGGCGCCCGTAGCGTTCCGCGCCGGTTCCGCCCCGCCGCTCAGCGGTGGTGCGCCTCGCCGGTCACGCGGTGGTCGGCGGCGTTGTAGCCCTCGCGGAGGAGCCGGACGAGGTGGCCGTCCGTGAGCCGGTACAGCACGCGGCGTCCCTGCCTCCTGGCGTCCACCATCCCCGCGAGGCGCAGCTTGGCCAGGTGCTGGCTGATCGAGGTGCGTGATCCCGGGCAGGCGGCGTTGAGTCCCGCGACGTCCCGCTCGCCTTCGGTCAGCAACCACAGGATGTTCAGGCGGGTCTCGTCGGACATCAGGCGGAACATGGACGCGGCGGCGCCGAGGCGCTCGGCGTCCGGCGCCATCGGGTGGATCGGGGAAGCGCCGGGCTCGGTCATCGCACCAGCCTAGGCGTGCGGCGCGGATACAGCACGACGGCGGCGGCCGTGCCCACCAGCCCGAGGAACAGCATCAGCGATGCGGCCGTCCCCAGTCCCAGTGCCGCCCCGGCGAGACCGGCGAGCGGATACGTCAGCAGATAGCAGGCGTGCGAGAGCGAGAACTGGGCGGCGAAGACCGCCGTGCGGGTCTCGGGCGACGACGCGCGGCGCAGGAGTATCCCGGCCGGCGTCGAAATCATCGACGTTCCGGCCCCGAGCAGCAGCCACGAGGCCAGCAGGCCGGGCCACGAGGCGGCGCCCGGTGGGCCCTGGCTGACCAGCAGGGTTCCCGCCAGTCCCGCCACCACCACGGTGGATCCGGCCAGCATCGCTTGACGCTCGCCGCGGGCGTCGATCCACCGGGGTAGGGCGAGCGCCACCGCCAGCGACCCCGCGCCGAACACCGCCAGGGCGATGCCGAGTTCGGCGTCCCCCAGGCCCAGCGGCCCCTTGACCAGCACCACAGTGTTGATCAGCACCGTCGCGTAGGCGCACGCCACCACGAGGTCCAGCGCCAAGAGCGCCCGCAGCGTGGGGTTCGTCGCAAAGATGCGGGTGCCCGCCGTCGTGCGCCGCCAGAGGGATCCCCGGGCGGAGTCGGCGACGCGCGGCAGACGGGTGGCGGCCACGAGCAGGAGCGAGCACGCGAACCCGGCGGCCGTGACGGAAAACAGGTTGTGGAAGGAGATCAGGCTCAGCAGGGCCGCGGCCGCCAGCGGGCTGAGGATCGATTCCATGTCGTAGGCGATCCGGGACCACGACTGGGCGCGGGTGTAGTCCCGCTCGTCGGGCAGGACCGCCGGAATCAGGGCTTGGAACGTCGGGGTGAACGTCGCCGAGGCAGCCTGGAGCAGGAAGATGAGGGCGTAGATTTCCCAGGCTTCCGTGACGAACGGCAGGCAGAGCGCGGTGAGCCCGCGGACCGCGTCGGCGCCGATGAGCACGGCCTTGCGCGGCAAGCGGCCGACGACGGCGGAGACCAGCGGCGCGAAGAACACGTAGGCCGCGATCTTGATGGTCATGGCGGTGCCGAGGATGGCTCCGCCCCGCTCGCCGGCGAGGTCGAAGGCCAACAGGCCGAGGGCCACGGTCAGGATGCCCGTGCCGAACAGGGCAAGCACCTGGGCGGCGAAGAGGCGGGCGTACGTGGGGTTTCGGAGGACGCTCAACATCCGGCTAGCATATGTGCGCAATGGTGCACATGTCGAGTGGGGCTAGCGGGTTCCCAGGACCGCGAACATGATGGCGATGTAGTGGCAGGTGAACGCGCCCACCGTGAATGCGTGGAACAACTCGTGGAACCCGAACCACTCGATGTGGATGTTCGGTCGCTTGAGGGCGTAGAAAACGGCTCCCGCGATGTACAGGGCTCCGCCGACACAAACGAGGACGGCCGCGGCGACGTTGGCGGCGAAGAAGTCGCCGATGAACAGCATCGACGCCAGTCCCAGGACGATGTAGACGGGCACATAGAGCCAGCGGGGCGCATCGGTCCACAGCAGGCGGAACAGGACGCCGAGGATGGCGCCGACCCACACCAGCGCCAGAAGCCAGGCGGCCTTGCCCTGCGGGAGCAGCGCCCAGGCCAGCGGCGTGTAGGAACCGGCGATGACCAGCATGATGTTCGTGTGGTCGAGCCGCTTGAGCAGCCGCTTCACGGGCGGGGACCAATTGCCGCGGTGGTAGATGGCGGAGACGGTGAACAGCAGGAGGCCGGTGACGGCGTACACCGCCGACGCGGCCTTCCCCGCCGCCGACGGCGCCAACGCGACGAGAACTATGCCGGCGGCGAGGGCCAGCGGCGCCATGCCGGCGTGGAGCCAGCCGCGAAGATGCGGTTTCAGTTCATCGGTCAAGGGGGCGTCGCCGCCATGCGTGGGCATGAAGCCAATTCTATCCGTACTCACGGGTAACAAGTGCGGTGGTTGCCCGGTGAGGGGCCGTCGGGCGGCCTTTCCGGGCGGCGTGGCCCCGGTGCACGTGCTGAGGGCTTGGGCGGACGGGCGCGGTAGCGGGTAGCGTTGGCTGTGCGGCGGCCCGAGGTGGGCCGGGCCGCGACGACGGAATCGGAGGACGCGTGGTGAGGTTGCCCAAGCTCCTCTATCGACTCTACGGGCGGGTCATCAGCAGGGACCTGCCACCGGAGAAGCTTCCGCGGCACATCGGCATGATGGTCGACGGGAACAGGCGTTGGGCGAAGCTCGCCGGCGCGCCGACGTCCCACGGCCACCAGGCCGGGGCGGACAACATCCTGGAATTCCTGGGCTGGTGCGACGAGTTCGGGATCGGCACCGTGACGCTGTACATGCTCTCCACGGACAACATGAACCGCTCCAGCGACGAGCTGGACCAGCTGATGGGCATCATCGCCAACATGCTGGACCGCCTCGGCGCCAATCCCGGACTGCGGATCCAGCCCGTCGGGGCGCAGGAACTGCTTCCGGACTACCTCTCCGACAAGCTCTCCGCGCTGGCGGAATCCACCCGCGGGGCACGGGGACTGCACGTCAACGTGGCCGTCGGCTATGGGGGCCGCCGCGAGATCGTGGACGCGGTGAAGGAGCTCCTCCGGGACGCGCACGCCCGGGGAAAGTCCGCCGCGCAGGTCGCCGACGAACTCGGGATCGAAGACGTTTCGCGCTTCCTCTACACACGTGGCCAGCCGGATCCGGATCTCGTCATCCGCACGTCGGGGGAGCAGCGTCTCTCCGGGTTCATGACCTGGCAAAGCGCCTACAGCGAGTTCTATTTTTGCGAGGCGCTGTGGCCGGACTTCCGGAAGGTCGATTTCCTGCGCGCGTTGCGCGACTTCGCGGACCGGCAGCGACGCTTCGGATGCTAGCCGGGCCCCGGCGTCGTGCCCTGGTTCTGCCGTTCATCCGAAATTAATCGAAACGCCGGTGCGTCGATGCCCTCCTGGCGTGCCGCGGGGCTACTTTTGGGACATCGGCCGGCAACAGGGCCAGTCGATCGGAAAGGCCACCCGTTGAGGATTTCTCTCAAGAACGCGGGAGGCCGGAACCGGCCTCGCGGCCGCTCCGGCACACCCGTAGCGATTATCTAGGGCTCGCGCCCTGGTTGGGAGTCATCGTGGCAGCAAAGACCCAGTCCGCACCCGGCACGAGCCCGGCGGGCGGCAGGACCGCAGACCTTCCGGGCGCCGCAGCCCGGCCCGCCACGGCCGAACGCCAAAGCGTCGGCGAAAAATCCTACGTGCTGGACACGTCGGTGCTCATCTCGGACCCGCGCGCCGTGCTCCGTTTCGCCGAGCACGAGGTCATCCTGCCGATCGTGGTCATCTCCGAGCTGGAAAAGAAACGCAACGACCCCGAAGTCGGCTACTTCGCGCGCAAGGCGCTGCGGCTCCTGGACGAGCTGCGCGTCCAACACGGCGGACTGGACAAGGCCCTGCCGCTCGGGGACGACGGCGGATCGCTGCGGATCGAACTGAACCACATTTCGACCGAGGTCCTTCCGGTCGGTTTCCGCGGGACGGACAACGACTCCCGGATCCTCGCCGTCGCCAAGAACTTCGCCGACGAGGGCCGGGACGTGACCGTGGTGTCCAAGGACCTGCCCATGCGCGTCAAGGCGTCGGCCATGGGGCTGCAGGCCGACGAATACCGCAACGAACTGGTGAAGGACTCCGGCTGGACGGGCATGGCCGAGGTCGACGTCGTCGACGAGGATGTCGCGTCGCTGTACGGGAACGAGGCGGTCCTGATCGAGGACGCCAAGGACATGCCGGTCAACACGGGTCTGGTGATCCTCTCCAACCGCGGATCGGCACTGGGGCGCGTCGGGGACGACGGCCTCGTCCGGCTGGTTAAGGGCGATCGCGACGTGTTCGGGCTGCACGGCCGCTCGGCGGAGCAGCGGCTGGCGATCGACCTGCTGATGGACAAGGACGTCGGGATCGTCTCCCTCGGCGGGCGCGCCGGCACCGGCAAGTCCGCCCTGGCCCTCTGCGCGGGACTCGAGGCCGTGATGGAGCGGCGCGAACACCGCAAGGTGGTGGTGTTCCGGCCGCTCTACGCGGTGGGCGGCCAGGAACTCGGGTACCTGCCCGGCTCGGAGAACGACAAGATGAACCCCTGGGCGCAGGCGGTCTTCGACACGCTCGGCGCCCTGGTGAGCCCGAACGTCATGGACGAGGTGGTGGACCGCGGCATGCTGGAGGTCCTTCCGCTGACCCACATCCGCGGACGGTCCCTCCACGATTCGTTCGTGATCGTCGACGAGGCGCAGTCGCTGGAGAAGAACGTCCTGCTGACGGTGATGAGCCGGATCGGGCAGAACTCGAAGGTCGTGCTCACCCACGACGTCGCCCAGCGCGACAACCTCCGGGTCGGTCGGCACGACGGGGTGGCCGCCGTCGTTGAAACGCTGAAGGGCCACCCGTTGTTCGGCCACATCACGCTGACCCGCTCCGAGCGCTCTCCGATCGCCGCGCTGGTGACGGACATGCTCGAGGACTCGGGGCAGTAGCTGCCGACGGTCGGGTACGGCACGGTCCGGGGGACACCGGATGGTGCCGTACCCAACCAGTGGCGCCGAGGGCGCGTTAGTTGCCGCGCTCAGGGTGGACGATCCATGGAATGTGGTCCCGCACATCGGTCAGGTGCATCGACTGTTCCACGAAGAGGTCGTCGAGCATGTACTCGTCCACGGCCAGGATGCGCAGGCTGTGGCCGCGACCGGCGTCGTCGCCGTCGAGCGCCTCCGCCAGAACGCACACCGCGGTCTGCCGGTCGATCCGCACCCGGGTCTTGCCGGGCGCGATCAGCGGGCTACCGGCGGAGGCGGGACGGAACGTTTCGTTGGGGGAGACCACGGCCTCGACGGCGGGCCGGTCCCCCTGGAGTACGTCGCTGACGGAATGGATCTCCACCACGTTGGAGAAAGGGAACTCCAGCGGCACCGGGGCGTTGCCCGCCAGTTCCACCGGATCGAGCATGGCGGCCCAGCGCGGGTCCGCGAACCCCGGATCCCCGTAGGCGGCCTCGGGGCGCCGGCGCACGAGTCCGTCGTGGTCGTAGACCGGCGTCGTCAGCCGGGGAGGCAGCAGCCAGGACCTGCGGCTGCCGGAAACATAGAACGCGTCGCGCGAATCGTTGATGCGCGTGGTGCTGAACAGGAGCGATCCCTCCGGATCCTCGACCCGCAGCGCGTCGGGGCGGCGCAACCAGGCGCGGACGCGGGGTACCGGGACCGGATCGGTTTGGGCGGACGTCGGCGGAAACCATTCGACCTCGAAGCGCAGGTTTTCCCACCGCCACGGCGAGGACCGGCACAGACGCCGGAAAGCCGCCGCCGCAGCCGCCGAGGCCGGTCCACGATTGTCCGTCGATGCGGGCTGGTTCCCCATGTCCACAGTCTAGACTCCGCGGCCGTGGCGGGCCCGGGTTTGCAGTAGCGTGGTTCCATGATCGACGCCCTCGGCGAGTTGCGCGCCGCCCAACCCGTCGCCGCCGTCTTCCTGGCGCTGGCCCTGATGCTGTTCGTGGTCAACGGTCTCCGGCTCGCGTGGATCGACGCGCGGACCCACCTGCTTCCGAACCGGATCGTTTTCCCCTGGTACCCGGCGGCGCTGGTTCTGCTCGGGGCGGCCTCCGCGGTGTCGGGGGACTGGGCCGCGCTCCTGCGCCTGGTGCTCGCCGGCGCCGCCCTCTTCGCGTTCTACCTGGTGCTGCACCTCATCCAGCCCGCGGGCATGGGGCTCGGCGACGTGAAACTGGCCGGCATCCTGGGCATGTACCTGGGCTTCCTCACGTGGGAGCACCTGTTGCTGGCCACGTTGGCCACGTTCGTCGTGGGCGGGGTATTCGGTCTGGCCATGATCGCGGTCCGGAGGGCGACCCGGAAGTCGTCCATTCCGTTTGGGCCCTTCATGATCCTCGGCACGGCGGCTGCGCTCGTCGTGGCCGGCTAACGGCGTGCGGCAAGCGCGACACGTGGCAAGCTGAGGACATGCCAGTACCCGATTTCATCCGCGATCTGCGCGCGCAGATCGGCACGGCCGCCCTGTGGCTTCCCGGCGTGAAGGCGGTGGTGCACCGCGAGGATGGCGCCGTTCTTCTGGTCCGCCGGGCCGACAACGGGCTGTGGACCCTGCCTGCGGGGATCCTAGAGCCCGGCGAGGAGCCCGCACCGGCCGCGGTGCGCGAGGTCCAGGAGGAGACCGGGGTCGACGTCGAGGTGGTGCGCCTCGCCGGGGTCGGCACGACGGACCCGGTCACGTATCCCAACGGCGACCGCGCCCAGTACCTGGACATCGTCCTTGAGTGTCGATACCTGGCGGGTGAGGCACGGGTCAACGACGACGAGAACACGGACGTGGCGTGGTTTCATGACATAGACCGTCCCGTGCTACCGCCAAAACACGAGCGTGCCTTGATGTGGGCGCGTTCCGGCGGGGCCGCCGCCGAGTTCCTGCGCTGAAGCCCGCCTGCCCGATCGGTTGCCCCCAACCGGTGGTGGATGCCCGTGCCCCGGGTCTAGGCTGGCGGCAGGCAGACCACCACAGGTTACCGCCGGGCGGAGATGCTCCGGTGGCGCGGACCGAAGGGGCGAACATGGGATTCGAGCAGTACCACGAACCACCCGCGGAGCTGTCCGCCGAGACCCGGACCTTCGCGCGCATGTGCGCCAACCTCACGGAGGAGGCCGAGGCGATTGGCTGGTACCAGCAGCGGATCTCGCTCGAGTCCGACCCCGCGGCCCGCGCCATCATGGAGGACTCGCTCGGCGAGGAGTTCAAGCATTTTTGCATGGAACTGGAGTTTCTCCTGCGGGCGAAACCCCAATGGGGAGCGATCGCGCGCGGCACGCTGCTCCGCGACGGCGACATCGTCGTCAACGGCCGCGCCGCGGAGGAGGCCGCGGGCCCGGATGCCGGATCGGGGGTCGCGGGTGCGGCCAGCGGACCCGATGTGCGGCCCGCCGGCGGGCCGCCCCACGGATCCCTCGGCATCGGTTCATTGAAAGGAATCGCGTCATGACCGCAAACCATCTGCTCCGCGAACTCGCCCCGATCACGGAGGCCGGCTGGAAACTGCTCGACGACGAGGCGCGCGACCGGCTCACGACCACCCTCGGTGCCCGGAAACTCGTTGATTTCTCCGGGCCGTTCGGATGGGACTACTCGGCCACGAACCTCGGGCGCACCGAGTCCCTGGCGGCACCCGACGGCGACGGCCTCCTCTCGCGGCGCCGGCGCGTGCTTCCGCTTGCGGAAATGCGGGTGGACTTCACGGTCTCCCGCGACGAATTGCTGGATGCGGACCGCGGCGCCGCGGACATTGACCTGTCGAACCTCGACGCCGCGGCCGTGCTCATCGCGAGCGCCGAGAACCGCGCAGTGTTCCACGGCTGGCGGCAGGCACACATCACCGGCATCACGCAGGCCACGACGCTCGCGACGGTGCCCAGGGTGGAGGACTTCTCCGACTACCCCCAACGCGTGGCCACGGCCGTGGCCGAACTGCTTCGGGAGGGCATCTCGGGGCCGTTCGGCCTGGCCCTCGGGCCGGGGCACTATACGGCGGTGACGCAGGCCACGGAACGCGGGGGGTATCTGCTCGCCGAGCACCTCCGCCGCGTCCTGGAGGGGCCGATCGTCTGGGCGCCCGGGGTCCGCGGCGCCGTGGTGATGAGCCTTCGCGGCGGGGACTTCCTGTTCGAATCTGGCCAGGATCTCTCCATCGGGTACAGCCACCACGACGCCCGGAACATCCACTTGTACCTTGAGCAGTCGTTCAGCTTCCGCGTTGCCACGCCGGAGGCCGCCGTGCACCTCACCTCAGGAGACGACGAAAAAACACCCTGACTAAGGCGAGGTCATGGTCGTCACGTCCAGGGCCGTGACCAACTGCTGCTCCGTCAGCTCGCCGCGCTCGACGAAGCCCAGCGCGAGAGTGGCCTCGCGGACCGTGAGGCCCTCTGCCACCGCCTTCTTGGCGATTTTGGCCGCGTTCTCGTAGCCGATGAACTTGTTGAGCGGAGTGACGATCGAGGGGCTCGCCTCGGCGAGGAAGCGGGCGCGCTCCACGTTGGCCGTGATGCCGTCGACCATCTTGTCGGCCATCACACGCGACGTGTTGGCCAACAGGCGGATGGACTCCAGCAGGTTCGCCGCCATGACGGGAATCCCGACGTTCAGTTCGAAGGCCCCGTTCGTGGAGGACAACGCGATGGTCGTGTCGTTCCCGACGACCTGCGCGGCCACCATGATGGCGGCCTCGCAGATGACGGGGTTGACCTTGCCCGGCATGATCGAGGATCCCGGCTGTAGGTCCGGCAGGTTGATCTCACCCAGGCCGGTATTCGGTCCGGAGCCCATCCAGCGGAGGTCGTTGTTGATCTTCATGAACGAATAGGCGATCGTGCGCAGCTGCCCGGAGGCCTCGACCAGCCCGTCACGGTTCGCTTGCGCCTCGAAGTGGTTCCGCGCCTCCGTCAGCGGGAGTCCGGTGTCGGAGGCCAGCAGTTCGATCACGCGGGCAGGAAAGCCCGCCGGGGTGTTGATGCCCGTTCCCACGGCGGTGCCGCCGAGTGGCACCTCGGCAACGCGCGGCAGCGCGGAGTGGATGCGTTCGACGCCGTAGCGTACTTGGGCGGCATAGCCGCCGAATTCCTGCCCCAGGGTGACGGGCGTGGCGTCCATCAGGTGCGTTCGGCCGGACTTGACCACGTCCTGGAATTCCGCCGCCTTGCGCTCGAGCGACGCGGCGAGATGCTCCAGGGCGGGCACGAGGTCCCCCAGGAGGGCCGATGTGGCCGCGACGTGGACGGACGTCGGGAAGACGTCGTTGGAGGACTGGGACGCGTTGACGTGGTCGTTGGGGTGGACCACCTTGTCGCTGCCGGCCTCCGCCAGCGCGCGGCTGGCAAGCTCGGCGAGGACCTCGTTGGTGTTCATGTTCGACGACGTTCCCGAGCCGGTTTGGAAGACGTCGATCGGGAAGTGCGAGTCGAACTCGCCAGTGGCGACTCGGTCCGCCGCGGCGGCGATCGCGTTCGCCAACTCGGAGTCGATGACTCCCAGCTCGGCGTTGGCGAGCGCCGCGGCCTTCTTCACCCGGGCGAGCGCCTCGATGTGCTTGCGCTCGAGTGTCTTGCCGGAAATCGGGAAGTTCTCCACGGCGCGTTGCGTCTGCGCGCGGTACAGGGCGTCGGCCGGAACCCGGACCTCGCCCATCGTGTCGTGTTCAATGCGGAAGTCTGTGGAGTCGGCCATGGGGTCAGCCTACGCCCGGCCCGGATCGACCTCCACCGATGGGGGCGCTACAGGGATCCGAAGCCGGAGACCATTTCCGCTTTGCCCTCGGCGAGCCGGTACGTCACGCCGATGACCGCGGTGTCGCCGCCGTCGACGGCCTGGGAGATCACCTTCGACGAGTCGACCAGGCGCCGGGTGGTCTGCTGGACGTGCTCCACGACGTTGGAGTTCACGTCGTGGATGCCGTTGCGGTGGGCCGTGATCACCGAAGGGGTGATGCGCTCGACCAGGTCGCGGATGAAGCCCGGAGGCATGACGCCGGATTCGAAGGCCTCCATGGTGGCCGTGACCGCGCCGCAGTTGTCGTGCCCGAGGACGATGATCAGGGGAACGTTCAGCAGCGCCACGCTGTATTCCAGCGAACCCAACACGGCGTCGTCGATCACGTGCCCGGCGGTGCGGACCACGAAGACGTCGCCGAGGCCGACGTCGAAGATGATCTCGGCGGCCAACCGCGAATCGGAACAGCCGAAGATGACAGCGAAGGGGTGCTGTGTGGCCACGAGGGAGTGGCGGCGGGGCGCGTCCTGGTTCGGGTGGGCGGTCGCTCCCTCGACGAAGCGGTCGTTTCCTTCGCGGAGGCGGCGCCAGGCATCGGCGGGCGTGAGGGACTCGGGGACAACGGGGGAAGCGGCGTCAGGCATGGCAAAAGACTAGCGCGCCGACGGCGGTACGGCGCGGCGGCTAATCCTTCGGAGCCTCCGCGAGACCCTTTGTGACGGCTCGGGCGGCCGCGTCGAGCTCCTCCCAGGAGGATTCCGCGGTGATCATCACCGTGGAGCCGGCCACCTCGCGGACGAGCGTGCGCTTGCCCTCCCTGTCGCGCAGTTCCCAGTCGACGCCGTCGACGCCGCGGACGCCGGTCACCGGCGCGTTCTCGGTGTGCTGGGCGATCCACGTGGGATTGGCGTCGCCGGTTTGGCGGAGCCAGACGAAGCCCTCATCCGCAGTGACGAATCCGGCCTCCCAATAGTCGATGCCGTCGGCGCTGCCGGAGTTCCAGCGCGCGAAGTTCGGGTACCAGCCCTCGGGCAGGACCGGCGCGACCGGCGTGAAATCCGCCGCGGCGGCGGCCTGGCCCGCGACGGCGGCGACGTCGATGTCCCGCTTGTACGTGTTTTCCGTGCTCGGGGGATTGAGCGCGATGACCGGAACGGCGACGGCGACCGTCAACAGGACGGAGATGACCATGCCCTTGAGCGACTGGTTCGCGCGCTTCGCCTGCGCGGCGGTCAGGACGGGCTTCGGCGGGCCGGCCGGGGGATGCGGGGAGGTGCTGGGCGTTTCGGTCACCCCTCCATTGTCGCCGATGTTACGGCTCCCGCGGGACGCGTCCCGGCGAACGATATGATCGAGTGGGTCGTCCACCGGCCAAAGCATCCACTCGAAGACGAGGACTACCGTGACAGAAGCCACGAACTATTCCCAACTGTCCCCGCGACTTTCGGTCGGCGATGCCGAACCGGACCGCAACCTGGCGCTTGAGCTGGTCCGTGTGACCGAGGCCGCCGCCATCGCCGCCAGCCCCTATGTGGGGTTCGGCGACAAGAACGCCGCCGACGGCGCGGCCGTCGACGCCATGCGCTCCCTACTCTCCACCGTTTCCGTCAACGGCGTCGTCGTCATCGGTGAGGGCGAGAAGGACGAGGCGCCAATGCTCTTCAACGGCGAGCACGTCGGTGACGGCAGCGGTCCTGAGGTCGATGTCGCCGTCGACCCGATCGACGGCACGCGCCTGACCGCCCTGGGCATCAACAACGCCGTTGCCGTCCTGGCGATGGCCGAGCGCGGATCGATGTTCGATCCGTCCGCCGTGTTCTACATGGAGAAGCTCGTCACGGGCCCGGAGGCGGCCGAGCTCGTCGACCTGCGCCTGCCGGTCAAGCAGAACCTCTACCTGATCGCCAAGGCGAAGAACAAGCCGATCAGCCAGGTCACGGTCTGCGTGCTGGACCGCGACCGCCACAAGCCGCTGGTGGCCGAGATCCGCGCGGCCGGCGCACGCACGAAGTTCATCATGGACGGCGACGTGGCCGGGGCCATCGCGGCCACCCGTGAAGGCTCGGGCGTCGACGTGCTGATGGGCGTCGGCGGCACGCCCGAGGGCATCGTCACCGCCTGCGCCATCCGGGCCCTCGGTGGAGTCATCCAGGGCCGGCTGTGGCCGGTCGACGACGATGAGAAGCAGCGCGCGATCGACGCCGGGCACGACCTGGATCGCGTGCTGACCACCAACGACCTGGTCACGAGCGACAACTGCTACTTCTCGATGACGGCCATCACCGATGGCGATCTGCTCAAGGGCGTGCGTTACCAGAACGACAGGATCTACACCCAGTCGATCGTGATGCGCTCGAAGTCGGGCACCATCCGCACCGTGGAGGGCGAGCACCAGTCCCGCAAGTGGGAGGCCTACGTCCGCTAGGCGGATCCCGCACCACACGACGCCGGCCGGCGTCGTGTGGTGGCTTCGCGCGGCTATTCGGCCAGCGTGACCGCGAAGGCGAGCGTCGGTTCCGTTCCCAGGCTCTTGGCGATCACGGGACTCTCGTTGGCGCCGACGAAGAAGGACTCTCCTCGCCCCACGCGCTCGTCGCCCTTGGGCGTGTCCAGGAGCAGTTCGCCCGCCACGCACAGCACGACGACGGGGCCGTTCTGCACCAGCGGAATGTCGGTCCCGGCCATGCCTGCGCCCCCGGCCGCGTCCGGCCCGCCGCCGGGCAGATGGATGCGCTGGAGCTGGAATTCCTCGAACGGCGGACGGTAGACCTCTTGGCCCAGGCCGGTGGTCTCGGGCTCGAGGAAGGGCGCGGGCAGGTGGGAGAAGTCGACCGTCGCCAGCAACTCGGGCAGGTCCACGTGCTTGCCGGTGAGGCCGCCGCGCAGGACGTTGTCCGAACTGGCCATGACCTCGACGCCGAGTCCGCGGAGGTAGGCGTGGACGTTCCCCGCCGGCAGATACACCGCCTGGCCGGGATCAAGCGTGACGTGGTTCAGCATCAGCGATACCAGGACGCCCGGGTCGCCGGGGTGGTGTTCGGCCAGCGACGGCAGTTCGGCGAGGCCGGCGTCGTCGCCCAGGGCCGGATTCGCGGACACGGCAGCGGCCGCCTGCCCCACGAGCGCAACGACGTCGGGACCGGCGTCGAGCAGGTGCGTGAAGGCGGCGCGCAAGTCGCCGCCGTAGAGGAGCGCGGCGGTGCGCTCCGCGGCGCCGGTTGCCGACAGGGCCGCCGTGCCGGCCGCGGAGCCGGAACCGATGGCCGTGGCAAGGGAGCGGAAGAGGGCCGCGGACTCCCCGGGGTCGCGGAAGCCGCTCAGCGCCGTGAAGGGCGTCAGGGCGTAGATCATCTCCGGCTTGTGGTTGTCGTCCCTGTAGTTCCTGTGCGCGGCGCCGCGCGGGACACCCGCGGCGTCCTCGGCCGCGAAGCCCAACCGGGCACGCTCGAGTGTGGGGTGGACCTGCAGGGACAGCGGCTCGTCCGCCGCCAACAGCTTGGTCAGGAAAGGAAGCCCACCGAAGCGCTGGGCGGCGGCGGCGCCGAGGGTGCCCCCGGGGTCCGCGGCCACCAGGGCATCGAGCGGGACCCCCGAGCCGTCCGGCAACCGGACCACCGAGGGGGAATCCGGGTGGGCACCGATCCACAGCTCCGCCTGCGGCCTGCCGTCGGGAACGGTGCCCAGAAGCCCGGGCAGCATGGTGGTGGACCCCCACGGATAGTCGCGGATCGAATTCTCGAGACGGTGCATGCTGCTCCTAGGGCGCTGAACACTCGTTGTTGTTGGATGCGATCCGGGAGAGCAGGTCGGTCTGCCCGTTCAGTTCCAGCTGGATCAGGTATTCCTCGGTGATCGGGGAACCGTCCGGCTGCGTGGTGGGAACATCGTCGCCCGCGCCGGACTCGATGGTCTCGGACGACGAGGACTTCGCCGGGGCGGCGGTCGACGCGGCTGTCGCGACGGCGGTGGAGGCAGCGTCGGCGGATTCGCGGTCCGGGGACTTGGCGGGCGAATCGGATGCGCCGGAATCAGATCCGCCGGACCCGGTGGCCGGCGCGGCGCTGCTGGGTTCGGGGGCATCCGCGGAGGCCTCGAGGAGCAGTTCGTCGACCCGCGTGTGGATTTGGCCGAAATCGGGGAACGTGGAGAAACGGTCCGAACTGGTGCCGAAGTCCGGCGCGCCGAGGGTGAGACGGGCCGTCGGGGACTTCCTGGACTTGTCCGCCAGGTTGATGAAGCTTCCCAGCTGGTCCTGCGGAATGTCGGTCTCCAGCAGGCGCTCGCCCGCGGACATGATTCCGGAGAACCGGGTGAGCACCGTCTGGGGGTTGAACTGGCTGATCATCGCCTGCTGCATGCACTGCTGGCGGCGAATGCGGTGGTAGTCGGTCGTGAAATACCTGGAACGTGCGTACCACAGCGCGTCGGCGCCGCTGAGGTTGATCTCGCCCGGCGGGAACCAGCGGGTGCGGATGGGGGAGTCGGACCGCTGCGGCCCGCGGTAGGGAACCCAGCCGCCCGAGTCCAGCGTCACTCCGCCCATGGCGTCGATGAACTCCTCGAAACCTGCCATGTCGATCAGCACATAGGCCTGGACCTCCACTCCGGTCGAGCCCTCGATGGCGTCCATCATGGCCTCGGCGCCCGGGTTGGCCGCGCCCGGGTAGAGGTCCGCGTAGTCGTTTTCGACGGTGGGATAGAGGGCATTGATGATGCATTCGTCGCCGCAGTCGAAGCCGTCGGGGAAGACCTCGCTCATCGGGGAGGAAGCGGGGAACTGGGCGTTCTGAAAATTACGCGGGACGGAAATGACGGCCGTCTGCCCCGTTTTCGCGTCGATGCTGACTAGCGAGATGCTGTCCGGGCGCAGCCCCACGCGGTTGGCGCCGGCATCCCCGCCCATGAGGAGGATGTTGTAGCGGCCGTCGACGGGGTCGAAGGCGGGACCGGCAGTGAAAACGTTCTCGATGGTTCCCCGCCCGGTGTTCAAGACGTACGCGCCGTAGCCGAGGGCACCGCTGGTGGCCACGACGAGAACGGCGGTGACCGCGGCGATGATGCCCTTCATCCCGGGGGAGAGAAGGCCGGGACGGATGATGCGCAGGGTGTTCACGAACAGGATCAGCCAGCCGACGGCCAAGAGGACCAACGCGAAGGCCAGAACCAGTTGGGCCTGCGGGCGCGCGAGGATCTGAATGACGAGGCCGCGGTTCACGACTCCAACCGCGATGACCAGCAGGATGGCGAACCAACAGGCCAGGGTCACAGCGAGTGCCTTCCGGCCCAGGGAGCGGTTGCCCGCGACGACCTGCGCCCCGCCGGGAATGAAGACGGTCAGCAGCAGCAGGAACAGGGCGCGCTTGCTGCGCGTCCGTGCCGACGCTCCCTCGGGATTGCGGATGGGGTCTGTTTGCCGTTGCGCTCGCGGGTTCATTGGCGACTAGCCGTTGGCGTTCTCGTCGGCGACGGTTCGCCGGAGGGCCGCGCCCTTGTCGGCGGCCGTCTGGCGCAGTCCGTCCGCGAAGTCGAGAAGGAGGACCCGGAGGCGTCCGGCCTCCTCGTCCTCGCCGGCGGCGAGGATGCGCGCGGCGAGCAGCCCGGCGTTGCGTGCGCCGCCGATGGACACCGTGGCGACGGGCACACCGGCGGGCATTTGCACGATCGACAGCAACGAGTCCATGCCGTCCAGGGTCTTCAGCGGCACGGGGACGCCGATCACGGGAAGCGGCGTCACCGAGGCGAGCATTCCAGGCAGGTGCGCGGCACCTCCGGCGCCGGCGATGATGACACGGACACCACGGGCGTGGGCCTGTTTGCCGTACGCGATCATGTCCTCCGGCATGCGGTGGGCGGACACCACGTCGGCCTCGAACGGAATGCCGAATTCCCGCAGCGCCTCGGCGGCCAGCCGCATGACGGGCCAATCCGAATCGGACCCCATGACGACGCCGACAACCGGCCTTGCGTTGCTCATCTACCGGGCTCCTTCGTTGGCTGGGCGCGCGGTTCACCGTCGCGGATCATGGCGGCCACACGTTCCGCGCTCCGGCGGACGGATTCGGGGGATTCCCCCCGCGTTCCGACAACATTGACGTGCCCGATCTTACGTCCGGGACGCACGGATTTGCCGTAGGAGTGGATCTTGGCGCGTGGCTCCGCCTCCATGGCGGCCGCGAACGCGGTAAACGGATCCTGGTTGGCGCCGCCCAGATAATTCTTCATGACGGTCACCTCCGCCAGCGCGGACGTGTCTCCGAGCGGCAGATCCAACACGGCCCGCAGGTGTTGCTCGAACTGGCTGGTGACGGACCCGTTCATGGTCCAGTGCCCGGTGTTGTGCGGCCGCATGGCCAGTTCGTTGATGACGAACCCGACGCCAACCCCCGGTGTTTCGAACAGCTCCGCAGCCATGACTCCGGTCACGCCGAAGGCCTCCGCGATGCGCAGCGCGGCGTCGCGCGCGGCCGCGGCCGCGGCCGGATCCAGGCCGGGGGCGGGCGCAATGACCTCGTCGCAGACTCCATCGACCTGGATGGTGTGGACGATGGGCCAGGCGCGCGCCTCGCCTCCCGGGGTGCGCGCGACCAGCGCGGACAATTCGCGGGCGAAAGCCACCTTCTCCTCGACCAGGAGGGTACCGGAAGCGAACCAGTCGGCGCAGTCCGCCGCGGCGCCGGCGTCGTCGACGATGCGCACTCCCTTGCCGTCGTAGCCGCCCCGCGGCGTCTTGAGCACCACCGGCCATCCGATCCGGTCGCCGAACGCCACCAAATCGGCGACAGACTCCACGGCGGCCCACTGTGGATTGGGGAGCCCGAGCCCCGCGATCGCCTCGCGCATCACCAGCTTGTCCTGCGCGTGGATCAGCGCGGCGGGGCGGGGCTGTACGTTGACCCCGTCGGCGATCAGGGCGTGGAGGTGCTCGTTGGGGACGTGCTCGTGGTCGAACGTCAACACGTCGACACCCTCCGCGAAGCGGCGCAGGGTCGCCAGGTCGCGGTAGTCGCCCACCGGCGCCAGGGGCACGGCGGCCACCGCGGAGACATCCGGCGCCTCGGCCAGGATCCGCAGTTCGAGGCCGAGGTTGACCGCTTCGGGCGCCATCATTCGGGCGAGTTGGCCGCCGCCGACCACGCCAATCACAGGAAACTTCACCAGCACAGCGTACCGAACCGGGGCGGTTCCGGTGTTGCCGGTGCACCCGTGCGGGGGCATCCCTGAGGAAACACACAGGGGGCGCGCCTATCATTGAGGGTCGGTGGCGTGCCGAAGCCGGGCGCCAATCAAGGCAGTGCGTCCGTTCCGGCGCCGCCTAAGAGGTCTTCGGCCAGTGGAGGGTCATGCTCAAGGGGTTGTTGGAAAAAGCCAGCGGATTGTTCTCGCTACTGTGGCGCGAGGTCATGAAATTCGGCGTCGTGGGCGGTATCGCGTTCGTCATCGACACGGCCGTCTTCCTGTGGATGATGAACGGTCCGCTCGAGGGCTCCGAGGTCAAGGCGAAGATCGTCGGCGGCGTGGTGGCCACCATGTTCTCCTGGGTGGCCAACCGCTTCTGGACCTTCCGGCACCGCCGCCGCGCCTCCGTGGTCCGCGAACTCGCGATGTTCCTCCTCATGAACGGGATTGGCCTGTTCATCGCCGCCGCCTGCGTCTGGGTCACCAAGTACTGGCTGGGCCTGGCCGACCAGACCAGCCTGTTCATCGCCGGCTCCGTGGTGGGGCTCGTCCTCGGCACGATCTTCCGCTTCTTCGCGTACCGCTTCTGGGTCTTCACCGAGGAGCTCGATGCGGAGCCCGCCTTCGAGCACGACCACGAAATCCTCCATCCGGTGCACCACGACGCCGGAGCGGAGGCGCCCTTCGCCGAGACGGCCGCGGATACACCGCGTCGCCAGGGCAGTTCTCCCGCCCAGTCGGCGGCACCCGCGGCGCGGCAGGCCCCTCCGGCCTGACCCGCGCCAACGGACACCGCGCATCACCATGTCCCGGGATCGCCCGGGGCCTCAGGATCCGAGCACCCGTGCCACGCGCTCCGACTCCCGGAGCCGCTCGGTCGGCTCCACCCCGTCGCCCAGCAGGACCAGCGCGACTCCGGATGCCCACAGCGCGACGGCTTCCCGCAGCGCGGCACCCAGTCCGACGTCGGCCCGCAGCAGCGCCGTGCCGCCGGGGTTCCGGGCCGCGAAGATCTCCGCGTAGGTCGTCGAGCCGGACGCATCGCGCAGCGCGGGCTCGCTGCCCGCGACCGGATCGGGCAGGAAATAGTCGCCGAAGGCCCGCACCTCCGCCGCGTAGTCGACCATCCCGTCCTGGACCGGTCCCCGGAACGCCAGGTCCAGCATCCCGAGAGCCACGCCGACCACGGCCGCGCCGGGGTGTTCGCGAGCGGCGCCGACGGGGTCGTCGGAAACAACGATGTCCACCGCGCCGGACCCTGTCAATGGCGCCACCTGGAGTTCGGCGCCGGTGTGCAGCGCGGCGAGGGCCAGTGCCAAGGACTTCCAGTGCGCGGGCAGCCGTAGCGCGACCACGGTTCCCGGCCCGGCGTCAAGCTCCTCCACGAGCAGGTTGGCGGTCTTGGCGACCCAGTTGTCGAACACCCGGCCGCTGAGTTCCACGCGCTCCCCGTCGGCGGAGTGCCACACCAGCAGGGGGGAGGTGGATGTGCGGAAAGGCGAGAGCAGGTTGTCCGTAAAGTTTAACGAATTGGCATCGGTGGCCATGGGGCGCTCCTGAGTAGTCTGGTAAATACCTGTGAATCCGCGGTAATCGTGACACGCCGGGCCGAACCGAAAAAAGCCGGGCGTGGCGTGACGTGTTTCCGCCCGTGCGTTTCTATAGAATCACCGCCTCCACTTGACGCGCCGGGAGTTACACCAGTGTAATTAGAGTGCGAACCGGCTTAAGTCCACTCCCGGACCCGAGTCTTCGCACCGGACCTCCCCGCACGGCCAGTGGCCGAGGAGCGAGTGGGGCGCGGTGTGGCCGTTTCAATGTCAGCCAACCAGCGGAAGGGCTCAGATCCATGGGGAATGTAGAGCGGATTCACGAACACACTTCGACGGCGGCCCAAGCCTCGAAGAAGTACGGTGCCCGCGGCGTGCCCGCGGATTGGTTCCTCGATCCCGCGGACGACTCCGCCGCGGAAAGGTTCCGCGCCGACGCGGCCCAAAGCATCGAGGACCAGGCCACGGCGTTCCTCGCGGCGCATGAATCCGGAATGGCGGAACCGAGCGCGCTGGCCGCGCCTCCGGTTCGCGAGCTTCCGCTGGAGCGGACGGTCACCGAGGCCCGACCCGCACAGCAGCTGTGGATCGGCATGCCCGGGTTCCCCGGCGCGGAGGACGAAGGCGAGCTGGGGTGGCAGACCGAGGCCTTGTGCGCCCAAACCGACCCCGAGGCCTTCTTCCCCGAAAAGGGTGGATCCACGCGCGACGCCAAGAAGGTGTGCGGTGCGTGCAACGTCCGGGCGGAATGCCTCGAATACGCGCTGTCCAACGACGAGCGTTTCGGCATCTGGGGTGGCCTGTCCGAGCGCGAGCGCCGCAGGCTGAGGAAGCGAGCGGTCTGATTCACTCGCACGTCCGCGTCACCGCCGTCGTCGTTGCCCGCGACGGTGCCCGCTTTCTTCCCCGGACTCTCCAGGCACTCACCCACCAGACGCGGCCGGTGGACCGCTACATCGGCGTGGACGCCTCCTCGAGCGACGGTTCGATCGGTCTGCTGCGGGATGGACTGCCCCCGGGAACCCCCCTTGCGGAAACGTCCGCCCGCGGATTCGGCCACTCGGTCCGTGTGGGCCTCGACGGTCGGCTTCCACCCGCCGCCGCCGCCACGCAGGACTGGATCTGGCTGATACACGATGACTCGGCGCCGGCCGAGGACGCGCTTGAGCGCTTGTTGGCGGCCGTTGAGACCGCGCCGTCGGTGACCATCGCCGGATGCAAGCAGCTCGACCGCGACGCCCCGCGACGCCTGCTCGACATCGGCCTGAGCATCAGTCGCTGGGGTGAACGCCTCGCGATGATCGATGTCGACGAACTCGACCAGGGACAACACGACCGCAAGACGGACAGCTTCGCCGTGAATTCCGCCGGGATGCTGGTTCGCCGCGACGCGTGGGAACACCTGGAGGGTTTCGACGAGGCGCTCCCGGGCATCGGGGACGATCTGGACCTCTGTTGGCGGAACCGGTTGGCCGGTCACCGGGTGGTGGTGGTCCCGCGCGCGCGGATGTTCCATGCCGCGGACACGGTCCGCTCCGTGGCGGGCCCGGTCGCCGCCCGCCGCGCCGAGGTCCACCTCAGACTCAAGCACGCCCCGCTGTGGAAACTGCCGTTCGTGACATTCGGCGTGGTGCTCGGCGGAGTCCTCGGCTTCGTGTCCCATTTGGTCGCCAAGGATCCCGGCTACGCCGTCGGGCAACTGGGAGCCTCGCTGGGCGGCGTCCTGCGCCCGGTGCGACTGGCGAAGTCCCGGCGGGCGGCGAGCCGCACCCGCACGGTGCCCCGCAAGATGGTCCACCCCTTGCTGGTTCCCTACAAGGAGGTCCGGTCCCATCGGCGGCACCTGTTGGAGGGTCTGGAATCCGGTCGCGTCCACGGCGACGGTTCGGGTTCCACATCGCAGGCTTCCAACCCCTCGGGGGACAACAACGACGACTTCGCCGCGCTCGCCGCCCCGCAACGGACCAGCGCCGGAGTCGGTGCGGTCCTGGCCGTCGGTGCCACACTCGCTGTTTCCCTCATCGGGTTGCGCGCCCTCGTGGGGGCTCCCGCCCTGGCCGGTGGGTCCCTGCTGCCCCTCTCCGCGGGGGCCGGGGACATCTGGTCCAACGCCACCGGCTGGTGGCAGTCGCTGGGGTCCGGTCATGCAGGGCACGGGGATCCGTTCGACGCCGTCCTCTGGATGTTGTCGATGCTGGGCCTCGGACATGCCAATGCGGCGGCAGTCGTCCTGGTTCTCGCGGCCATGCCGCTCGCTGCCTTCTTCGCGTGGATCAGCCTGGGCGCGGTCACCGCAAGCCGCTCCGGCCGACTGCTCGGCGCCACCGCGTGGGGGCTTTCGCCCTCGTTGCAGGTGGCGCTCGGCTCGGGCCGTCCCGGGGCGATCGTCGTTCACGTGCTGCTGCCGCTCGTTGTCCTCGGCGCCATACGCAGCGTCGGGGCAGCCCGGTCGCGGCACCGGCCCGAGGCCGGACCGAAGGCCGCGTCCATGCCGCGGCGTCCCGGTGTCAACGGCGTCGCCTCCTGGACCGCCGCCGCCGGATCAGCACTGGCCCTCGCCGCCTGCACGGCTGCCGCTCCGTTGCTCCTCCCGGTGGCTCTCGTCGCCACGCTCGTGCTGGCCCTGACCTTGGGCCGCGGGGCGAAGACGCTCTGGTGGATCCCCGTGCCGTCCCTTGCTTTGGCGGCGCCCACCCTGGCGGGCGCGCTGGCCAACCCGCGACTCCTTCTCGTGGACCCGGGCGTGCCCATGGCTTTTTCCCCCGCCCCGTTGTGGCAACAGGCATTGGGGTTCCCGATCGTGTTCGACGCCGCGGCCCCCGTGGCCGGACTCGTGGGTGCCACCGCGTGGGCACAGCTCCCGTGGGCCGGCATCGCGGCGGCGTTGGTGGGCGCGCCGCTGGTGCTCCTCGCCGCCGTCGGCCTCTTTCGCATCGGCCGCATCGGATGGATCGCCAGGACCGCTTGGTTCGCCGGCCTCGCCGGCCTCGCCGTTGCGTTCCTGGCCCAACTCGCGCCCGCCACGCTGGCCGGCGGCGTCACGACCACCGCCTTCACGGGCCCCTTCGTTTCGCTGTTCGGCTTCGGCATCCTGCTTGCCGCCGCCGTGGGCTACGACGCCCTGCGTGAGGGACGAGCGGGCGGGGGCCCGCGGTTCGGCGCGGCGCGGAGTGGCTTCGCCGTCGCCGTCGTGCTCCTGACGGCGTCGTGTGCGGTGGCGGGTTCGCTCTGGCTGGCCCCCCGCGTGTCGCCTGCGCCGCCGGTACCTGCCGCAGGGAGCCAGGACGTGCCGCCCGCCGATTTCGGCGCTGCCCAGCAAGTGGTTCCGGCCTCCGAGAGGACGTTGCCGGCCACCGCCGCCGACCGCGGGACGGGACGCTACGAGGACCGCACACTGGTTGTTTCGCGGGCGGACGACGGCGGCGTGTCCGCCACCTTGATGGGCGGGACAGGTACGACGCTCGACGAGCTTTCGGGCGTCGCCTTGGCAGCCAGGCTTCATGGTGACCCGTTGGCGCCGGATCCGACGGCCGACGACGACGCCACCGCCGCGGTACGCTCCACCGTCGCGTCGCTGATGTCCGGACAGTCCATCGATCCCCGGGCGGAACTGCAGGAGCTCGGCGTCGCGTTCGTGGTTCTGCAGCAGACGGACACCGCATCGGACGTCCTCGCAGGCCAGCTCGATTCCGTGCCGGGCCTCGCGCCCGTCGGCCGGACCGGTTCCGGATGGCTGTGGCGCGTGCAGGCCAATTCCGCACTGGCCGGTTCGGACAACCCGGCCGACTTCACGGGCCGCGTCCGCCTGGTGGACGCCGACGGCGCAACGACCGGGCTCGTTCCGTCCCGGGACGCCCGCGTCGAGGACGAACGCATCCCGAACGGCGGCGCCGGCCGTATGGTGGTCCTCGCCGAGCGGGCGGACCAGGGCTGGAGAGCGACACTCGACGGGCGCCCCCTGACCCCGACCGCCGTCGGATGGGCGCAGGCCTTCGAACTGCCGCAGGGCGCCGGCGTGCTGGATGTCCGGTACGTCAATCCGTGGGCGCTGCCGGTGGCGCTCCTGCAGGGCGTGGTTTTCGGCAGCGCGTTGCTTCTGGCCCTGCCGATTCCCCAGCGGCGCCGGTCCGGTCAGCGGCGGCACGGGGAATACCGCACCGGTGAAACCGCCGCGGCCGCTCACGAGCCCGCTGCCGAACCCACGGCCGAGCCCGCGCGCGGGCAGGCCACCGATCTGGAGACGACACGATGAGCCCCACACCCCAGGGCGCGGCCCGTGCCCGGGCACGCCGGCTGCCGGCCGCCGGGATCGGAGCCGCACTGCTGGTCCTCACGGCCGGCGTGGCCGCGGGATCGATCAACGCGCCGGCGGTGCAACCGCGCGAAATCGGCATTCCGGCGGCAACGGTTCCCGCCGGCGACTATGTGGCGGAGTGTCCGCCGTCGGTCCGGCTCGTCGAGGGAGCCGCGGGTCAGGGCACCGACCCCGACTTCGCGCCGGATTCGGAGTCGGCGCGGACCTCGGTCAGGGCCACCGTGCTCAGCGACGCCGCGGACCGCGCTCCCGGTGCGTCGATCCTGAACGCCGAGGGCGAGACGCTGCGCGAGATCTCCCCGCGACTGTCCGAGGAGGAAGCGGGGCGCGAAGCCACATCGGGGGAGGACGGGTTGTCCGGGCAATCGGCCTCGACCGAGTCCGGTCTGCCCGCAACGGGCGCGACCATCCTGCGTGCGCAGCCCCTCGGCAACCTCAAATCGGTCGCGGGAATGGTCCGCAGCTACCGGGCCTCCGACGGCGATCTCAAGGGCCTGGCGGCGTCGCGGTGCCAAAGTCCGGCGAACGACCAGTGGCTCGTGGGTGCCTCTACGGAGGTCGGCCGGACCGCGTTGCTGGTCCTGTCGAATCCGTCGGTCAACAGTTCGAGCGTCGACCTCGAGCTCTTGTCCTCGAAGGGACGCGTCGAAGCGGGCAACACGCGCGACCTCGTGCTGGCCCCGGGCGAGTCGCGCACCATTGTGCTCGGCGGACTTGTGCCCGACGATCCCGCGGTTTCAGTGCGCGTGTCCGCGACTGGCGCGCCCGTCACTGCCGTCGTGCAGCAGAGCGTCCTCAGGGGGCTCACTGCCGGCGGCGTCGATTACATTGAACCCTCCGGTCGGGCGGGCCAGACACAGGTGGTGCCCGGAGTCGCCATCCAAGACCGGAAGGACACCGGCGACGTCTCGTCGCAGGAGGGCTATGCGGACGCCACGCCGGAACTCGAAGTGGCCGTGCCCGGCGGCCAGAATGCCGGCCTCAAGGTCCGGGCGTACGGCGACTCCGGCGAGGCGACCCTGCCTGACAACGGGGTGCACACCGCGGCGGGAGGCGGCACGGCACGGATCCCGCTGGACTCGCTGCCGGCGGGGGACTACACGATCGTCGTCGAGGCGGACCAGCCCATCGCGGCCGGCGCGCGCGTGGTCCGGGGCGCGGACAAGGGGAAGCCCGTGGATGTCGCGTGGAGCGCGGCGGCCGGGCGCCTCGGGAACCAACACCTGGTGGTGGTGCCGGAACACGGCAACGCCCGCCTCTCCTTCGGCTCCATCGGCGGTGACTCGGCGGTCTCGCTTCGACCGGTCGCGGCGGACGGTTCGATCGGCGATGAACGGATGGTCGAACCGACCGCGGGAACCACTTCGGGAATCGGCATCAAGGACCTCGGTGACGACGTCGTGGCCGTCATCGTCGGCGCGTCCGGCGAACCCGTCTACGGCGCGCAGATCATGACGCTCGGCACGGCCGGGATATCGACGATGGGGATTCCGCCGGCAACGGAGGGTCGGAGGAACGTCTCCGTCGACATCCGGTATTAGGTCGACATCCGATATGAGGGAAACCTTATCGCGCTCCGGAGAGTCCGTGCCGGGGCCCTATTTGGGCCCGCGCGGCCACCTGCCGTAGGTCGGGTCCACATCTTCCGGGGCCATCGCCAGCAATTCGGCCACGAGTTCGACCACGACGTCGTGCACGGCTTCCGGAAGCTCGACGGGATGGTCCACCAACTGCTCGACCGGACGCCGGTAGACCACGATGCTGGCGGCCCGGCGCGGCGAGGCCCCGCGCGTCGTTCCGAGCGGAACGCCCCGGCCGGAAGCCTCGGCCCGCCGCAGGGCCTTGGCCCCGGGGACGAGTTCCACCGAAAAGGCCACATCCGCGATGCGCGCCCCCCACAGCTCCTCGAGGCGCTCGGCGGCCTCGGCCACCAGATCCTCAAAGCGTTCGAAGCGGGTCCGCGCCCCGGGCAGCTGCGGAAGCATCAACTGACCGCGCAGTCCGCGGCCGTGGCGGTTGCGGCGTCGCCGCGCGAACTCGCGGGCCGTGGAGTCCGGGCGCCGCGGTGCGTTTCCGCCCAGATCGATGTGGAATCCATGGGGCATGCACCGAGCCTATCCAACCTCGGGTGCGCCGTGAACCGCCTTCGCGGCCTCCCCCGGATTGGGCCCGGGTACGGGTACGCTTACTGCTCGTGGGATCCATCAGACTCTGTTCGCGCTCGACTTGCCGAGAATCGGCCGTGGCGACACTGACGTATGTCTACGCCGAATCCACCGCCGTGCTCGGGCCGCTGGCGACGTATGCCGAACCGCATTGCTACGACCTATGCTCCGCGCACGCCGGTCGCCTCACGGTTCCGCGCGGGTGGAGTGTGCTGCGGCTGGAGCTCCCGGGGACGCCACGGCTGGCCCCGGACGAGCTGTCCGCGCTCGCGGACGCGGTGCGGGAGCAGACCGCGACCGCGCCCTCCGCATCGTCTGTGGCCGAGGCCCCATCCGAAACGGCCGGACGGAGGACCACTCCGGACGCGCTCGAAGCCCCACTCGACGCCGGTGCGTCCCGTGGCCACCTCCGCGTTCTGCGCGAGCCCCGCTAAGCCATAAACTAGGGCGCATGGCCCACATTTCCCCGCAGCTACTGGCTGTACTGCGTTGCCCGGAGACCGGCTCACGGCTGATCCCGCAGGGCGACGAACTCGTCTCCGTCGCCAGCGGTCCGCAGGGTGCGCCCGTGCGGTACGCGATCGATGAAGGCATCCCCGTCCTGCTGCCCCACCCGGGCGCGGCCCCCAGCGACACACCGGAGTAGTCCACACATGAGCTTTGATTACAAGATCGCCGACATCGGCCTCCACGAGGCCGGGCGGCACCAGATCCGGCTTGCCGAGCACGAAATGCCCGGTCTGATGTCGCTGCGCCGCGAGTACGCGGACGCTCAGCCGCTCAAGGGGGCCCGCATCGCCGGGTCGCTGCACATGACGGTGCAGACCGCTGTGCTGATCGAGACGCTGACCGCCCTCGGCGCAGAGGTGCGCTGGGCTTCCTGCAACATCTTCTCCACCCAAGACGAGGCCGCCGCGGCGACCGTCGTCGGAACCGGCACCCCCGAGGACCCGCGCGGCGTACCGGTCTTCGCCTGGAAGAACGAGTCCCTCGAGGACTACTGGTGGACCGCCGAGCAAATCCTGACGTGGCCCGGCGCCGCGGAGAATGCGGAGCTCGGCCCCAACATGATCCTGGACGACGGCGGAGACGCCACCATGCTGCTCCACAAGGGCGTCGAGTTCGAGGCCGCCGGCGCGGTGCCGTCCGCCTCCGCCGAGGACTCGCACGAATATACGCTGTTCCTGGACACGCTGCGCCGCGCCTTGGACACCGACCCCGGGAAGTGGACCCGCGCGGCGGAGCGCATCAAGGGCGTCACCGAGGAGACCACCACCGGCGTGATGCGCCTGTACCAGCTGGCTGAGGCCGGCCGGCTGCTGTTCCCGGCGATCAACGTCAACGACTCCGTGACCAAGTCCAAGTTCGACAACAAATACGGCATCCGGCATTCGCTGCCGGACGGGATCAACCGCGCCACCGACGTGCTCATCGGCGGCAAGGTCGCCGTCGTCTGCGGCTATGGCGACGTCGGCAAGGGCGCTGCGGAGGCGTTGCGAGGCCAGGGCGCCCGTGTCATCGTCACCGAGATCGACCCCATCTGCGCGCTGCAGGCGGCGATGGACGGCTACCAGGTTGCCCGGCTGGACTCGGTCCTCGGCCAGGGCGACATCTTCATCACCACCACGGGCGGCAAGGACATCATCATGGCCGCCGACATGCTGAAGATGAAGAACAAGGCGATCGTCGGCAACGTGGGGCACTTCGACAACGAGATCGACATGGCCGGTCTGGCCGCGGTCGACGGCGTCGTGAAGGTCGAGATCAAGCCGCAGGTCCACGAGTGGGTCTTCGGTTCCGGCAGCGACGCAGAACGCTCGATCATCGTGCTCTCCGAGGGGCGGTTGCTGAACCTCGGCAACGCCACCGGACACCCCTCGTTCGTCATGTCGAACTCGTTCGCCAACCAGACGATCGCCCAGATCGAGCTCTTCACCAAGCACGGGTTGCCGGCCGCCGAAGGCGGGGACCCCGAATACGCGAACCAGGTCTATGTCCTGCCCAAGGTCCTGGACGAGAAGGTGGCACGCCTGCACCTGGACGCGCTCGGCGTCGAACTGACGGAACTGACCAAGAACCAGGCCGAGTACCTGGACCTGGACGTGGCGGGCCCGTACAAGTCTGACCAGTACCGCTACTAGCGGGCAGCCGGACTACCGGGAATCGCCGAATGGAAGGCGGTGGAGCCTCTGGCCCGCCGCCTTCCGCCTTTCCTCCGCCGCGAGCATCCGGCGGTAGTCGCGGTCCCGCCGCTCGGCCATCACGGCCAGGAGGAAGTCCTCGGCGCCAGTGCGCGGCGGCGGCAGGGGTGCGACGAAGGCGCCTACCTCGCGGGCCAGGTCCGCGCCGACCCGTGCCCGGGATTCGGCGGTCATGGAACCGGCTTGCCCGCCGAAGCGGGACACGCGCGCACCCAGGGCATCGGGAATGCGGCCCAGGTCCGCAAGTTCCGCCCACGGTCGCAGGTGAGCGGGGGCGGGGGCGAGCACCGGCCGGACCCTGCGGCGGCGTTCGCGCATGGAATAGGTTCCGGCCAACATGTCGCCCAGCCGCTTGCCTCGTTCGTTGGAAAAGGAAACCAGTAGGGCCAGCGAGCCGAACATCGCCACGATCTCCAGTAGCGCCAGCATGGCACGGATGAAGGCATGCCGGAACCTGATGGAACCGCCGTCGTCCCGGACGATCCGCAGACCCACGGCGAGCCTGCCGAGGGACCGGCCGCGGCTCCGGGTCTCCACTGCCACGGGTACCGCCAGCAGCCAGAAGACCGCCGTGGCCACGAACCAGGCGCGGCCGGCGGCCGGATCGTGCACGAGGGCGGTTTGCGAGAGCAGGTAGATGGTCAGGAGCAGCCCCGCGGCGTAGCCGAGGTAGTCCAGGACGCAACCCACCGCGCGGAGGACGAATCCCGCCTCGCGAAGCTCGAGAACGACTGCCTCGCCGGTGACGACAGCGCTCACGTGAATTCCTCCGGATGGCGCCGTGGATGGACGGCGTGCCGCGGCCCGCCGTGCCCCGGCAACCGTTCTCCCAATCTAGTGCAGGGCCCCGGGATAGGCTGGAAGTGTGGATCTCGATGCGTTTGTGGCCGTGCACCAGGGGCAGTGGGGGCGTCTTGACGACCTGGCGTCCAAGCGCCGCCTCACGGGCGCGGAGACCGACGAGTTCCTCTCGCTGTACGAACGCGTATCGACGCACCTGTCCATGGTCCGCTCCGTCGAACCCGAGGCCGCCGTCTCGGCGGATCTCTCCGCGCGGCTCTCCCGCGCCCGTACGCGGTTCACCGGGGCGCGGACCGGAACCGCGCAGGACGTCGCGCGGTTTCTGGTGGCGACTCTTCCGGCCGCGCTCTACCGCATCAGGGTTCCGACGGTCGTCGTCGGGGTGCTTTTCTGCGCCGTCGCGCTGGCCTTCGGCTGGTGGGCGGCGGGATCGCAGGACGTGGTCAGGGCCATGGGGTCGGACGCGGACCTGCGGGCCTACGTCGACCACCGCTTCGTCGACTACTACTCCGAGAACCCGGCGGCGTCCTTCGCCGGGGCGGTCTGGACCAACAACGCCCTCATCGCCGGCCTCTGCGTCGCGTTCGGCGTGACGGGAATCTACGTCCCCTACGTGCTCTTCCAGAACGCGACCGGGATCGGCATGGCCGGCGGGGTGATGGCGGCGTACGGCGAGTTGGACACCTTTTTCCTGTATATCCTGCCGCATGGTTTTATGGAGCTGACCAGTATCTTCATTGCCGCGGCGGCCGGACTGCGGATCTTCTGGTCCTGGGTCGCCCCCGGACCCAAAACCCGGATCGCGGCGCTCGCGGCCGAGGGACGTGCCCTGATGACCGTGGCTCTCGGCCTCGTGGGAATCCTGCTGGTCTCCGGCGTCGTCGAGGCCTACGTGACGCCAAGCGCGCTGCCGCACTGGGCGCGGATGGGGATCGGCCTGGCCGTGTTGGCAGCCTACTGGGCCTACACCCTGGTGCTCGGTTCGCGGTCTGTGGCCGCCGGCGGCACCGGAGACCTGGACGCATACGACGCCGGTGCAACGGCGCCCACCGCCTGACCCCCGACCACAACGAAAGGAACAACTCCGCATGACGGACAACGACACGCGGCGCGAACCGCCGGAATCGGCTCTTCCGGAGACCGTCCGGCCACCGGACGGTGCACCTCCGGCGTCGGAGCCCACGACGCTGGAGACCGCCGCGGAAGCCGGCGTGGCAGCCCCCGCACCCCGGGACGGCGGAAACAGGCGCGCCAGTGCCGCGGAGTCCGAGGAAGTGCGCAAAATGGACCGCGCCGCGGCCGTGGCCGCCGCCAAGCGCCCCGCGGCCGGGTCCGGGCCGAAGCCGGAGCTCGATCCCGGCGCACAGCGTCGCAACGCGGCCCGCGAGGCTGCCCTCAGCGCGAAGCCGGTGCTGCCTCGCGTGCTACAGGTGGCCTTGGCCGTCGCCTTCCCCTTCCTGCTGGTGATCGGTGCCATCAAAGCCGTCGCCAGCCCGTGGTTCCTGTGGCTGGAGTACAACCGCCCCGGTTTCCCGGACGACCAATTCGGATTCACGGCAGGGGAGCGGTTGATCTATGGATCGTACGGAGTGGACTACCTGAACAACGCCGCGGGTCCGGATTATCTGGGCGGTCTGGTGGAGTCCGGTGGCAACGCGCTGTTCCTGGCTTCGGAAGTGGCCCACATGGCCGACGTCAAGGCCGTGGTGGCCGGATCGTTCCTCGCCGGGCTGATCCTGCTCGCCGCGGTAGCCCTGATCGTGTTCTATCTCGGACGAAAATACGCCGGGGGCGTTCGTCGCGGGCTGTTCGCAGGGTCCGTCGCCACGGTGGTGGTTATGGTTGCCGTCGGCTTGCTGGCCGCCATCGACTGGCAGGCGTTTTTCGCGGGATTCCACCGGGTCTTCTTCGCCGATGGGACATGGACCTTCCGTTTCTCCGATACCCTGATCCGGCTGTTTCCGCCGCAATTCTGGATCGACGCCGGCATCGCGGTCGCCGCCCTCGTGCTGGTCGGCGCCCTCGCCACGCTGGCCGCCACCTGGCCCACGCCGCGCCGCCGCGAGCGCTCCCGCCTGCGCCAAGAGGCGAGGGACTTCGGACTCGGGTAGGCGCGCGGGGTCGCACTTCCGACTCCGCCGCCGGTCCCTTAGCCCCAGCTCGGCATCCAGCGCCGCAACGTCCACTGCTCCAACGGAATCGTCTCTCCCGTCCAGACGGGCCAGAAGAAAGCGGACACGAGGATGACCAGTACCAGGAAGGCCGCTACGGCCACGAATCCGGCCCGGCGGCGGTCCGGCGGGGACCCGGGCCGTCCCGCAACCAGCGCAAGCACGTAGGTCAGGGACAGCACCATGAACGGCTGGAAGGCAATGGTGTAGAAGAAGAACATGGTGCGGTCGGGGTAGCCGAACCATGGCCCGAACCCCGCGAGCACGCCGGAGAGAACCGCGCCTGCGCGCCAGTCGCGTCCCCCCGCCCAGAACAGCAGGACCACGGCCAGGCTCAGGGCGGCGGCCCACCAGATGAAGGGGTTGGGGAGGTCCGTGACGACCGCCGCGCAGTTGGCCGAGACACAGGAGCCTTCCCCCCGTTCGGACCCGATGTAGTAGAAGAGCACGGGCCGCCCTGCGGCAAGCCAGGTCCAGGGTCCGGACTCCCACGAGTGGTCCGAGTTCAGTCCCTGGTGGAACTCGTAGGCGCTGCGGTGGTATTCGGCGAGCGAGCGCAGCGCGGCGGGGACACCCGGCCAGGCGGATTCCGGATGTTCCGCCGCCCATTGGCGGTCGTAGCCGCCGTTCGTGGTCAGCCATCCGGCCCAGGTGGCCACATACGCCAGCGCCGCGGTGGGAACGATGGCGACGAACGCCGGTATTCCGTCGCGGAACAGTCCGGCAACCAGCCAGCGACGGATCCCGGCCACCCGCCGCGCCTGCACGTCCCACAGCACGGTCATGAGGCCGAAGACGGCGACGAAGGCCAGCGCCGACCACTTGACGCCCACGGCCCCACCGAGCATCAGCCCGGCGGCGCCCCGCCATGGCCGGAAAGCGAGCCACGGCCCGTAGAGCAGCGCATCGGTCCGCGCCCCCGGATCCGGCCGCAGCACGTCCGCGGAAAGCCGCGAGGACAATTTCCGCCGACCGTGCTCGCGATCGAGCAGCAGCGCGTAGAACGCGGCCAGCACGAAGAACATTTGGAAGATGTCCAGCAGGGCGGTCCGCGACATCACCAGATGGTGTCCCTCGACGGCCGTCAGCAGTCCGGCCACGCCACCGAGCGGAGCGGACGAGAAGAGGCGCTGCGCGATGAGGGCGACCAGCAGCACCGACAGCGTCCCCGCGACCGCCGAGGAGAACCGCCAACCGAACCCGTGCTCCGGACCGAACAGGAGCATGCCGACGGCAATCAGCCACTTGCCCAGCGGCGGGTGGACGACGTACGCCGCGGAAGCCAACGGCGCCGGATTGCCGGCCAGATAGGCCTCGTTCGCGTCCTCGTCCCATTGCCGTTCGTACCCCGACTGCAGGAGGGCGTAGGCGTCCTTGACGTAATAGGTCTCGTCGAACGTGAACGCGTGGGGGTGGTCCAGGTTCCAGAAGCGCAGTACGCCGGCGAGCAGCGTCACAACCAGCGGAAGAATCCAGCCCAGGGGGCCGAGCCGTCGGACGGGGCCCAGCAGACGCCCCAGCAGCGCGGTCCGTCCGTAGGGGGGAACCCGATCGCGCGCCAGCGCGGTAAGGCTGGAAGTGGTGGTGGCGCTCACCCCGGCAACTCTACCGGCGGCCGGGCATGCTGCCGACCGGATGCGGCCGGTAGGCTGGGCGAGTGGATACCCCGATGGCCGCCGGCCGAATCGTCCTGGCGGCAACGCCGATCGGCAACCTCGGCGACGCGTCGCCGCGCCTCGTGGAACTCATGACGACGGCGGACCTCGTGGCCGCCGAGGATACCCGCAGACTGTTGCACCTGGCCAACGCGCTCGGGGTGCGCGTTGCGGGCAAGCTGGTCAGCTACCACGAGCACAACGAAGTGGCTCGCATCGCCGAACTGCTCGAACACGTCCGCGGGGGCGCGACCCTGCTGGTTGTCAGCGACGCGGGCATGCCCGCGGTCTCGGATCCGGGGTTCCGACTCGTCGAGGCGGCGGTCGCCGAGGGGCTGACCGTCACGGCGGCGCCGGGGCCCTCCGCGGTGCTCACGGCGCTGGCCCTGTCCGGCCTGCCGACCGACCGCTTCACCTTCGAGGGATTCCTTCCGCGCAAGGCCGGCGAGCGGGCCGCCAGGCTGGCGGAGCTGGGGACGGAACAGCGCACCATGGTGTTCTTCGAGGCGCCGCATCGTCTGGAGCCCATGCTGCGGGCGCTCGTCGAGGCGTTCGGCCCGGAACGTCCGGCGGCGGTGGCGCGCGAGTTGACGAAGCTCCACGAGGAGGTCCTCCGCGGGCCCCTGCGTGAACTCCTGGTGTGGTCCGAGGGCGAAGTCCGCGGCGAGATCGCCGTCGTCGTCGGAGGTGCCCCGGCCGGGGAACCCCCGCGCGCGGACGACCACGTCGCGCGGGTGCAGGGGCTGGTCGACGGGGGCATGCGACTCAAGGACGCGGTCGGAGCCGTCGCCGAAAGCGAGCGCGTCTCCAAGCGCGAGCTCTATGCCGCGGTTCTGGCCGCACGCGCCTGACGCGCACCGCGTGACGGGCCGCGGCGCCTCCGTTCATCTGCACAACGTCATGAATGCGGCGTGGTGCACACCGGCATTTACAGTGTCAGGGAACCGTCGTTACGGTGGCAGGGAAAGCCCGCCGCCCCTAGATTTTGGGAGAAATCCGCGATGACCACAGTTACCCTCGACCGCGAAGCAACGTTGCTCGCGTCGGTCCCCACCGGCCTGTTGATCAACGGCGAATGGCGCGACGCCTCCGACGGAGGAACGTTCGACGTCCACGACCCCGCGACGGGGCGGGTCCTGGCCACCCTGGCGTCCGCGACCAGCGACGACGCGATGGCCGCCCTGGACGCGGCCGACGCCGCGCAGGCGGGCTGGGCGCGCACCGCGCCTCGCGAGCGCGCCGAGATCCTGCGCCGTGCCTTCGACCTCGTCACGGCGCGCGCCGAGGACTTCGCCCTGCTGATGACCCTGGAGATGGGAAAGCCGCTGGCCGAGTCCCGCGGCGAGGTCACCTACGGTGCCGAGTTCCTGCGTTGGTTCTCCGAGGAGGCCGTGCGCGACTACGGCCGGTACGTTACCAGCCCCGAGGGCAAGAACAAGCTGCTGGTCCACCGCAAGCCGGTGGGTCCCTGCCTCCTGATCACGCCGTGGAACTTCCCGCTGGCTATGGCCACGCGCAAGGTCGCGCCCGCCGTCGCCGCCGGTTGCACCATGGTCCTGAAGCCCGCCAAGCTCACTCCGCTGACCTCCCAGCTCTTCGCCGCGACGATGCTCGAGGCCGGCCTCCCGGCCGGCGTGCTGAACGTGGTCTCCTCGAAGAGTGCATCCGGAGTCTCCGGACCGATCATGCAGGACCACCGCCTGCGCAAAGTCTCCTTCACCGGGTCCACCCCCGTGGGCAAGCGGCTGATGAAGGATGCCGCTGACAACGTCCTGCGCACCTCGATGGAGCTGGGCGGCAACGCCCCGTTCCTGGTGTTCGAGGACGCCGACCTCGACAAGGCGGTCGCCGGCGCGATGGCCGCCAAGATGCGCAACATGGGGGAGGCCTGCACGGCCGCCAACCGCTTCCTTGTGCAGGCATCCGTGGCGGAGGAGTTCACCCGCAAGTTCGCCGAGGCCATGGCGGCCCTGAAATGCGGACGCGGCACGGAGGGCGACAGCACCGTCGGCCCCCTGATCGATGGGGGCGCGCGCGACGACGTGCACACTCTGGTCACCGATGCCGTGAAGGCCGGCGCCACCGTGGTCACCGGCGGCGAGGCCGTGGAGGGCGAGGGCTACTTCTACCAGCCCACCGTCCTCTCCGGCGTCCCGAACGACGCGGAGATCCTGCGTAGCGAGATCTTCGGACCGGTGGCCCCGGTGACGACGTTCGAGACGGAGAAACAGGCCATCGCCTTGGCCAACGCCAGCGAGTATGGCTTGGCGTCCTACCTCTACACCCGCGACCACAACCGCATGTTCCGCGTCGCCGAGCAGATCGAGTTCGGCATGGTCGGGTTCAACGCGGGCGTCATCTCCAACGCCGCGGCGCCGTTTGGCGGCGTGAAGCAGTCCGGACTCGGGCGTGAGGGCGGGGCCGAGGGCATCGCCGAGTACACTACGACGCAATACATCGGAATCGCCGACCCGTACGCCGTCTAGCCGAACGTCTCCGCTAACGGACGAACAACGACGCCGGCAGCCCCGTCGCGCGGGCCCTTGCGCCGGGGGACGCCGCGCCGGAGAGCCCGATTCCCACATCGCGCAGCGCCAGTTCGAGGGCCTTGCCCGAATCCCGTCCGGAAGGCGCCGGGGGTTTCGCAACCGTGTCACGCGGCCCCGCCGGGATCGGGCGGGCGTAGCGGACACGTTCGTAGGCATCGCGCAGCGTCTCGAGGGACCGGGCCGTCTCCGGTGCCCGCTGGTGAAGGCGGGCGGCGTAATCGTGGGCGGTTTCGGCCTCGCGCATGCCCAGTCCGTAGTCCGTGCCGAGCGCCGCGAGTTCCTCCCACGCAGCCAGGGGGCCGTCGCGGAGCGCGTCGATGCGCCGCGGGGCGGCGTCGTCCATGGCGCGGATCCTGCCGAGGCGCCGGGCACGCAGGATCCGGCGGATCCCGTGGGGACCGAGTAGGGCAAAGACGCCCAATGCGCCAAATCCGATGAGGTTCGCGGCACCTCCGGTGCCGTCGGCACCCGGCGCCTCATCGGCCGACGGCTCCGCTTCGGACGAGGATTCCTCGGATGTCGTGGCGCCGACAGAGGCTTCCGGGAGGAGCGGGTCCTCGGTCGGTTGGGCCGCCGGACCGGGTTGCTCGGGGGCGTACGACGGCGCGGCGCCGCGCCCCGGCGTCGGTTCGAAGGGAACCCACCCGATGCCGGCGAAGTACAACTCGGGCCACGCGTGGGCACTGCGCGGGCTCAACTGGTAGCCGACCAGTTCCTGCCCGTCGGGTCCCGTTTCGACCTGGCCGTTGGTGCGTCCCGGCGCATACCCGATGGCGATGCGGCTGGGGATGCCCAGTGCCCGGGACATCAGGGCCATGGCCGAGGAATAGTGGATGCAGTAGCCGCTCTTTTGCTCCAGGAATGCCTCCACGACGGCCAAGCCGTTGCCGTCGTAGCCCTGTTCCAGCGGGGTTTCCTCGGAGTACGTGTAGTCGACGCCGCGCAGGTGGTTCTGGAGGGCGACGGCACGCTCGTAGGCCGATTCCGCTCCCGCCTCGGCCACGACCTCCACCGCGGTGTCCCGAACGATCGCGGGGAGATCCCCGGGGACCGAGGCGTAGACGTCCGGAACCATGCGGCCCACGATGCCGGGGTCGGCGGACAGCGCGTCGTCGCTGGCCTCGAGGAGCTCGGGACTGAGCACGGGAACCAGGGACCCGATCGTGAAATCCTGGTCCAGGCTTGAGGTTCCCTCGTCGGCGAAAAGGGTGGCTGTTTCCCCGTACCACCCCCAGCGTCCGTCCAGGCCGGCGACGGTGGTGGCTCCGCGTGGGAGCGGAAGCCACGGGCTCTGGTAGTTGCCCGTCGAAATCCGGGTGCTGACGTCCAAACTCTCCGCCACCATGGTGGCGCCCGCCCCGGACTCCCCACCCGGCGCCGGAAGGCGCGTGTCAACTGTCAGTCGGGCGACGTCGTCGTCGCTGGGTTGCCATCGGGGGGCGTTCAGGTCGCCGATGACGGCGGTGCGCAGGTAGAGGGGCTCCTCCGAATCGGTGAAGTACTCGATGGTGGTCAGTCCCAGCGGACTGCGGAGGTTGTTGCCCAGGTTCAGCACGGGATTGACCCCGGTGGGTTCGCCCCAGAGGTACAGCCGACGGCCCTCGGGAAGCAGGCCGGTGTTGAAACCCGGCAGCGCGAGCGGAACCACCAGCATGGCGGCCACCGACGCGACACCGATCAGCACGGCCTGCCGTCCCAGCCCGGAACGCAACGTTCCGCCCGGGACCTGCGACGTTTCCGCCAGCCTGGCGGCCCCCAGAATGAGCAGGAAGCCGACTCCGGTTGCGGCCACGTGCCCGAGCCCCGCTCCCGCGGGCTTGATCAGGGAGGCGGCGGCCAGGACCACTGCCAGCGGGATGGCGGACAGCGCGGGGAAACCGAGCCCGAACGCGATGAGGTCCACGGTCACCGCCACGAGCCCGACGGACAGGCACGTGAGGAACACGAGCGGCGTTTCCGCAAGGACCGGCGCCGACTGGGACAACACCGCTTCGTTCGCCTGCGGAAAAATCTCGAAGGCGCGCTGGATCGTGGATGTGGTGGGGACGATTCCGAGGACGGCCGTGTCCGCGAAGAACTGGACGGTCAAGGTGAGCCCCAGGGCCGCGAGCGCCCCAAGCGTGGGCCACGGGCTGGCCGCTCCCCGGGAACGCAGCACGCCGGCGGTCGCCGATGTCGCGGCGACGGTCACGGTCGCGTGCTCCAGCCATCGCCATCCCTCGAAGACGCCGGCGAGGCTTCCGGCGGCGAACAGCACGGCCGCGGCGACGGCGACGGCGCCCGGCCACGTCGATCCCGTGGGGGGTCGACGGCGGCTCCTCGCCGGGGCACCGTTTCCAGGTCCGCCGGAACGGGCGCCGGGGCCGGACGCGGGGGTTTCGGTGGGGGCCTTGAGCGTGGTCACGGCCGTCCCATCCGTCCGGCCATGCGTTCGGCCGTGCCCAGGGCCATCCACGCTTCGGCCAGCGACCGCGCGGGGTCCGCCCACACGGGGTTCCAACCGGCCTGCCGGAACGTTTTGGCGGCCGGGCGGGCCGCGGCCGGGTTGCTCGTGACGAGGAACGCGGCGACGTTGCGCGAGGTTCCCAGGGCCTCGGTCCATGATCGCGCTTCGGTTTCGTCGAAGTGGCCGGTCAGGACGACGACCGGATTGCGCGCATTGCGGACCGCCGAGGCCAGCCCCGGCGAGGCAAGGCGACCGTGTTGATCGGTGGAACGTCCGTCCGCGTCGTGCCGGTGGCGTGCGGCTTCGGACTTCAGCGACACGGCCGCGAAGGTCAGTTGGAGATCCGTGCCGGCATGGCGTCCGCGGAACATGTCGCGGCGCGGATCGGCTGCCGAGGTGGACGCGGCCGCCAGCGGGGCGCCGTCTTGATCGAGGACATCCACGGCGTAGCCCAGGTCCGCAAGGTGCGCACCGATGCCGATGGCGGCGGAGAGGACCCAGTCGAAGCACGCGGTGGTCGTGCCGGGCGCGGACGTGAAGTTCGACACGTCGCGCGGTTCGTCCGAACCGATGAAGCTTCCGTTGTAGGACTCCCGACGCCGGTCCACCAGGAGTGTGGCGCGCGGCGTCGACTGGTACTCCTCCTGCCGGACCATCAACGAGCCTTGCCGTGCGGTGGCTGGCCAGTGGACGCGCCGTAGGGAGTCGCCGTCGCGGTATTCACGGGTCATCGCATCGTCGCTGTCCGGCGTGGCGTGTCGGTTGGACCGCGCCTCTCCGTGGGTTCCGCGGTCGCCGAGCACGCCGTTCGGATCCAACCGCTGGACCGGCTGGACGACCGTGAGCGGCGCCGGTCGGTCCAGCGATCCGGGTCGTGCCGCCAGCCCAAACGGATCCGTGAAGCGCGCTGTCAACGGCCCCACCGCGTAGACGCCGCGATGCGACGGCACGAGCCGGTACTGATAGCGGCCCGATGCGGACGGGTATTCGAAGGACGGACGGGTTCCGAAGCGTTCGGGAAGCGTCTCCGTCAATCTGACCGACCCCGGTGCCCTGCCCGCATGGTTCACCTCCAGGACCACCCTCGCGTGTTGTCCGGCAACGACAGGGTCGGGGGAGAACCCGCGGCGCACGTGGAGACGGCTGCCGCCGATGCGCACCACCGCGGCCGCGGCCAGCGGGGCCGCCAGCAGGAAGACGGACACATTGACAAGTTCGCGCCTGCCGAGGAGCCACGCCGCCACGAGTGTCGCGGCGCCGGCAAGGAAGACCGCCCAGCCCCGCGGCGTCAGGAACGCCAGCCGCAGTTTCTGTTGCAGTGTTCGTTCTCCCGGCTCCCCGCCGGGACGTGCACCGTCATCCCCCCGGGCGGTCACCGCCCGGTCCTAGCCGCGGGCGCCGGCGCGAACCGGGACCTTGGCGAGTACGCCGTCGACAATCTCGTCCTCCGTGGTACCCGCCACCTCGGCCCGCCGGTGCAACACCAGCCGATGGGACAGAACGGTCGGACCCACCGTCGCGACGTCGTCCGGCAACACGAAGTCCCGTGAGTTCAGTGCCGCCTCGGCCTTCGCCGCGCGGAGCAATTGCAGCAGCGCGCGCGGGCTGGCGCCCAGCCGGACATCGGGATGCTCCCGAGACGCCTGACCCAGCGCCACGATATATTCCTTCACGGGATCGGACACGTACACGGACTGAACGGTGGCGATGAGTGCCTGCAGGTCGGCCGTGTCCACGACCGGCCGCACAGCGTCCAGCGGCGACCGCGACTGGTGGGTCTCGAGCATCGCGATCTCTGCGGCCGTATCCGGATAGCCCATGGACACTCGTGCCATGAACCGGTCCCGCTGCGCCTCCGGCAACGGAAAGGTTCCTTCCAACTCGATCGGGTTCTGCGTGGCGATGACCATGAACGGTTCGTCCAGTTCGTAGGTCGTCCCGTCGACCGTGACCTGGTGTTCCTCCATGCATTCCAGCAACGCCGATTGGGTCTTGGCGGAGGCACGGTTGATCTCGTCCCCGATCACGATGTTCGCGAAGACCGGACCGCGGCGGAACTCGAACCGGTGCGAGTCCTGGTTGTAGATCGACACGCCCGTCACATCTGAGGGCAACAGGTCGGGCGTGAACTGGATGCGGCTGACACTGCAGTCGACGGAGCGGGCGAGGGTTTTGGCCAGCATCGTCTTGCCCACGCCGGGAACGTCTTCGAGCAACAGATGCCCTTGGGCCAAGAGAACGGTGAGTGCGGTCCGGGCGACGGAAGCCTTGCCGTCGATGACGGTGGCCATGACCTCCAGCACCCTGCCGCAGCTGCGCCCAAACTCCTCGACGGGAAGCGTCCCGGGTCGCGTGCCTGGCTCCACGTGCACTCCCTGCTCGCTCTGGGTCTCGATACGCCAGCTCTGGCTATCGAACTGTGTGACAAGACTACCCACCTTTGGTGTGAGGTGGGCCACATCGGCGAGCGGGAGCGTCCCCAAAGGTAGCCTTGGTCTGCAGCCCGCCTCCGTAGAAAGGACCGCCCATGCCGAAAAACCACGTGGGAGAAGCCCCCGCGGCGTATCGTCCACCCGCACAGGAATCCGACGGCGGCGCGGAGGGGAGCGTCGTCGGGGCGCCACGGCGTTCCGGCGAGGAGGGTGGGCGCAAGCGCAACCTCGGGTATCCCCCGGCACCCGAGCCGCTGGTGGTGCCCGTTCCCGACAACCACACGCATCTGGACTTCCGCGACGGCTGGGTCACGGTTGGCGTCGCCGACGCCCTGGACGCGGCCAACGCCGCCGGAGTCTCCGGCGTCGTGCAGGTGGGGTGCGACGTCGAATCGTCGCGTTTCGCCGTCGAGGCGGCGGCGGCGGACCCTCGGGTCCTGGCTGCCGTTGCCATCCACCCGAACGATGCCCCGCCGCTCGCGGAGCGGGGGGAGCTCGAGGCGGCCCTGACGGAAATCGACAGGCTGGCGGGGCATCCGCGGGTCCGCGCCGTGGGCGAAACCGGGATGGACCGCTTCCGGACCGGTCCCGAAGGGGCCGGGACCCAGGAGTACTCGTTCAGGCGCCACATCGACATGGCGGTGCGGCACGGCAAGGCCCTGCAGATCCACGACCGCGACGCCCACGCGGACATCGTTCGGATCCTGGGGGAGGAGGCCTTGCCGGAAAAAGTGGTTTTCCACTGCTTCTCGGGCGACGCGGAACTGGCGAGAACCTGCAACGACAACGGCTGGTACATGTCCTTCTCGGGGACGGTCACGTTCAAGAACTCCCACGGGTTGCGGGATGCCCTCGCGCTCGCCGACCCGGAACTCCTGCTGGTGGAGACGGACGCGCCCTTCCTCACGCCGCACCCGTTTCGGGGCCGTCCGAACGCCAGTTACCTGATCCCCTACACGGTGCGCTCCATGGCGGACTTCCTGTCGAGGGACGTGGACGGGTTGTGCCACGCGCTGGCGCGGAACACGCATGCCGTCTACGGCGAATTCGGTGCGACTGCGACCGGCGCGGGACATTACGAAACGAGTGCTTAGGTCACGAAACAGTGACCGTCGAAGCGGTCGTGAAGGCCGGAACCGCGCCAACTCAACGCACCGGGCTTGTCACATTATTACGAATCGGTTACGGTTGATGATTAGTAGCCGGGATCGGGGAAGGTTTCCGGGTATCAAGCCGATGTCGGATAAGCGGTTGGACGTTCCGTTCGTACGCCCAAACACGCTGCCGGCAACTAGGCCTGTGCCATGCATTGATGCCAGCACGGGAGGGTCCCGCGTGAGAGTCGACGGGGTCGTCCTCCCATGCCGATACCCCGTGCCCGGAAGCAGCCAAAGTTTGGAATTCCGTGCAGCATGCCCTCAAGAAGCGCTGGGTCAAGACCAGCGCCCAGGCGGTCGTCCTGACCGCACTCGTCCTCGGATTGGTGTCTTTCGTAGGAGCCAATAAGACCGTGGCGCTCACCGTCGACGGAGAGACCCAAAACGTCCAGACGTTCGGCGGAACGGTGGCGGACGTCCTGTCCGCCTCCGAAGTCACCCTTGCGGCCCGCGATGAAGTCAGCCCCGCACTGGATGCCCCCATCGAGGACGGCACGTCCATCGAAGTCAACCGCTCCAAGGCCGTCAGCGTCTCCATCGATGGCGTGGACCGGGTTGTGCACACCACCGGCCTGACCGTTGCGGACATTCTTGCCCAGCTGCGGATCGCCGGCGCCTCCGAGGTCTCGCTCGGCGAGCAGATGGAGCTCGCCTCGTTGACGACTCCCATCGAGATCACCACCCCGAAAAACGTCGTCCTGACCGCCGACGGCAAAACCCGCAAGCTGACGACGACCGTGGGGACGGTCGGCGACCTGCTGGCCGAAGCCAAGGTCAAGCTTGATGGCGACGACGAGCTATCCGCCAAACGGGCCGCGGAGGTCGTCGACGGACTCAAGCTCCAGGTAGTGCGCGTCGAGGCGAGCACCGCGACGGAGACCGAAGCCGTTGCCAACGGCCGGACGACCGTAGAGGACGATTCGCTGCTCGAAGGCAAGTCCAAGGTCATCGAGCAGGGCAGCGATGGCGTCCGCACGCTGACCTTCCGGGTCGTCTCCAAGGACGGCGAGGCCGTCTCCCGAAAGCTGGTGGAGTCCAAGATCACCACCGCCGCCGTGGACGAGAAGATCGCCATCGGCACGAAGCCGAAGCCGAAGCCAGCGCCAGAGCCAGAGCCGCAGCGCGAGGCCGAGCCCGAACCACAGGCCGAGCCCAAGGCGGAAGCGCAGCCGAAGCCGGCCGCCGCGTCCCCGAGCTCGGGTGGCACGACCGCGTCCGCCGGAAACGTCTCCAGCACGTGGGCCGCGCTCGCACAGTGCGAGTCCGGTGGCAACTGGGCCATCAACACCGGAAACGGCTACTACGGCGGTCTTCAGTTCAGCCTGAGCAGCTGGGCCGGAGTCGGCGGCACGCAGTACGCGGCGTACCCGCACCAGGCCACGCCGTCGCAGCAGATCGCCGCCGCCGAGAAACTGCGCGCAAACGGCGGATGGGGCCACTGGCCGCACTGTTCCGCGCAGCTCGGCCTGCGGTAGCCACCGGCACCGCAACCACGGAATCCGCGACACCAGGGGAGCCCCGCCGCATCGGCGGGGCTCCCTCGCGTCCTGATCTAGGATTGAACCCGTGACTGACGACTCCCCGAACGCCCCGGCGCAGGCCGCGCCCACCGGTCCGCGCCCGCTGCTTGGCGCCGCCGACATTCGCCGCCTCGCGGACGAACTCGATGTGCGGCCCACCAAGACACTCGGCCAGAACTTCGTCATCGACGGCAACACGATCCGTCGTATCGTGGCCGCCGCCGGGATCGCGCCGGACGAAATTGTGCTGGAGGTGGGCCCGGGGCTCGGTTCGCTGACGCTCGGGTTGTTGGATGCCGCCGAGCGGGTGGTCGCCGTCGAAATCGATCCCAAGCTTGCCGGCCGCCTGCCGCGCACGGTCCAGGAACTCCGACCGGACCGGACCGGACATCTCGACGTCGTGCTCGCCGACGCGATGCGCGTCACCGAGCTTCCCCATCCGCCCACGGCCCTGGTGGCTAACCTGCCCTACAACGTGGCGGTCCCCGTGGTGTTGCACCTGCTCGAACACTTCCCGAGCCTGCGCCACGGCCTGGTGATGGTGCAGGACGAGGTGGCCGACCGGATGTGCGCTGCGCCGGGCAACAAGACCTACGGCATCCCGAGCGTCAAGGCGGCGTGGTACGGCCGGATGCGCAAGGCCGGGGTCATCGGCATGAACGTCTTCTGGCCGGCACCGAAGATCCACAGCGGGCTTGTCGGTTTCGAACGGCACGAGCCACCAAAGACGACGGCGACGCGCAAACAGGTTTTCGCCGTCATCGACGCCGCCTTCGCCCAACGCCGCAAGACCCTCCGCGCGGCCCTGGCGGGCTGGGCGGGCGGGGCCGCGATGGCGGAGGCGGCGCTGGTTGCTGCCGGCGTCGACCCGCAGGCCCGTGGCGAGCGGCTGGGCATCGAGGAGTTCGCCCGAATCGCGGAAGCGGCGGCAAGCATGGCGCCGGCGTCCGCCGCGAGCGCCCCGTGACCCGCACCGTCACGGCGCGTGCGCCGGGGAAAATCAACGTGTATTTCCGCGTCGGTCCGCGGCGCGACGACGGTTACCACTCCGTCGCCAGCCTGTACCTCGCGGTGTCCGTTTTCGAGGATGTCTCCGCCACTGCGCGCGCGGACGGCGGAGTGACTGTGAGCCTGCATCCGGATTCCACGGCCGTCACGGACCCCGAGGACTTCCCGCTGGGCGAGGACAACCTGGTGGTCCGCGCCGCCCGCCTGCTCGCCGAGCACACAGGGCACGTGGCCGGTGTCGACCTGGAAATCACCAAGCGGGTGCCCATCGCGGGCGGCATGGGCGGCGGGTCCGCCGATGCCGCAGCGACGCTCGTGGCCTGCAACGCCCTGTGGGGCACGGGGCTCAACCGCGAGGAACTGGGGCGCCTGGGCGCGCGGCTCGGCGCCGACGTGCCGTTTGCGCTGTCCGGCGGCGCCGCCGTCGGCCTCGGTGTGGGCGACGACCTCTCGCCGCTGCTGATGCGCAGCCGCACCGATTGGGTCCTCGTGCCGGCCAGCTACGGGCTGTCCACCCCCGCGGTCTATGCCGAGCTCGACGAACTGCGCAGGGGAACCGATGTCCCCGAACCCACGGAGGTCGACCCCGCAGTGGTGCAGGCGCTCGTCGCCGGCGACCACATCCTGCTTCAGGGGCTGGTCGAAAACGACCTGGCGCCCGCGGCGCTGTCCCTCGCACCGGTCCTTGGCGCCGTCCTGGAGATGGGGGAGACGGCCGGGGCGCTCGCATCGATCGTCTCCGGCTCGGGCCCGACCATCGCCCTGCTCGCCAGCGACCCGGACCATGCCGGCGAGGTGGCCTTCCAGCTGCGCGACGAATCCGGTCTCGACGCCCGCGCGGTCCACGGCCCCGTCCATGGGGCCACCATCATCTGACCATCCCGGGACACCGCGTCCCGTAGAGACTTTCCGCCGCACAGCCGCACCCGGCGGATCCGCGCCTCCCACCCCCCCCGCGCCGGTTCCGCCACCACCGTTAGGAAGTACCGTTTTGGCCCATTTGCTCGGAGCAGAGAACGTCTCCGTCGCCTTCGCGACCCGCACCGTCCTGGACGGCGTCAGCCTCGGACTCGAAGACGGCGACCGGATCGGCATGGTGGGGCGCAACGGCGACGGCAAGTCGACCCTGATGCGCCTGCTCGCCCTGCGCCAGCAGCCCGACGACGGTCGCGTCACCAAACGCGGAGACGTCAGCATCGGGTATCTGGACCAGCAAGACGTCCTCGACGGCGACCTCGAGGTGGGGCAGGCGATCGTGGGAGACGCCGCGGACCACGAATGGGCGTCCAACGCCAAGGTGCGCGATGTGATGGGCGGACTCGTCGGGGAAGTGGACTGGCATGCGCGCGTCTCCAGCCTCTCCGGCGGCCAGCGCCGCCGCGTCGCCTTGGCGAAGCTGCTTATCGGCGACGACGACGTGGTCATGCTGGACGAGCCGACGAACCACCTAGACGTCGAGGGCGTCGCTTGGCTCGCACGGCACCTGCGCCAGCGCTGGCGGGCGACCGCCGGCGGCCTTTTGGTGATTACCCACGACCGCTGGTTCCTCGACGAGATCTGCACCCGCACGTGGGAAGTCCACGACGGCGTCGTCGACCCGTTCGACGGCGGCTACGCGGCCTACGTCTTGGCGCGCGCCGAGCGCGACCGCATGAACGCGGTGGTCGAGAACAAGCGCCAGCAGCTGGTCAAGAAGGAACTCGCCTGGCTGCGCCGCGGCGCCCCCGCGCGGACGGCGAAGCCGAAGTTCCGGATTGAAGCCGCCAACGACCTGATCAACGACGTTCCCGAGCCGCGCGACTCGGTGGCGCTGTCCAAGATGGCCACGGCCCGGCTGGGCAAGGACGTGCTGGATCTGGAACACGTGTCGTTGGACTTCGACGGCCAGCAACTCTTCGACAACATCACCCTGCGCCTCGCCCCGGGGGAGCGATTGGGGATCGTCGGCGTCAACGGCTCGGGAAAATCCACCCTCCTGCGGCTGCTCAATGGGGAGGTGGCGCCGACGTCGGGACGCATGAAGCGGGGGAAGACCGTTCAGACGGCGATCCTGACGCAGGAGGTGCGCGAGCTGGACGAGCTGGCCAACAAGCGCGTCATCGAGGTTATCCAGGACGAGCGAAACGTCTTCCAGGTCGGGGGCAAGGAAGTCTCCGCCGGGCAGCTCGTGGAGCAGCTGGGGTTCGGGCCCGAGAAGCAGTGGACGCCGGTCCGCGACCTCTCAGGTGGCGAGCGGCGGCGTCTGCAGCTCCTGAGGCTCCTGGTCGGCGAGCCCAACGTGTTGATGCTCGACGAGCCGACGAACGACCTGGACACCGACACGCTCTCCGCGGTCGAGGACCTGCTGGACGGCTGGGCCGGGACGCTCGTGGTCGTCAGCCACGACCGGTACCTGCTCGAGCGCGTGACCGACCACCAGCTGGCGTTGTTGGGGGACGGGCGCCTGCGGGGGCTTCCCGGCGGCGTGGACCAGTACCTTGAGCTGCGGGAGGGCGCCGGGGCCGGGTCCGGGACCGCGAAAACAGGTCCCGCGGCGGCGTCCGGTTCGGCGTCGTCGGATCAGGGAGCCGCCGGGGGCCCCAACGAGGCCGAAAAGCGGGATGCCCGCAAGGAAGTCAACCGGATTGAGCGCCAACTCGGAAAACTGGCGCAGCAGGAGGACAAGCTGCACCGGCAGATGGCGGATGCGTCGGAGTCGATGAAGCTGGACGAGCTTGCGGGCCTGAACGCCAAACTCCAGGCCGTGGAGGCAGAGCGCGAGGAACTCGAGGAGGCCTGGATGTCGGCGGCCGAGGTCGCCGGGGACTAGCGCCGGGACGCCCCCGGGCCAGGCATGGCGACCCAGCGGCCTCCAATGTGGCAAAATGGCTAACTGTGCTTGGCACCTTCGGATGCTGGGCGCGGTAGTCCGCCCTGGTGTAATGGCAGCACCCCGGCCTTTGGAGCCGTGGAGTATAGGTTCGAATCCTATGGGCGGAACGAGCGCGGCGGGCCGCGGTTCGGCGCACGGTAGACTGGGCTGGCCCGGCCGTCGAGCCGGGTCCGTGTCACCAATTTCAGGGAGTACCTAACTTGAGCGTGGAGCCCACAGCCCCGGCCGCCGTCATCGTTCTGGCCGCAGGGGCCGGAACCCGCATGAAGTCGGCCAAACCCAAGATCCTCCACGAACTTGGTGGACGCTCCATGATCGGGCACGCGATTGCCGCCGCCAAGGGACTGGATCCGGTGCAGCTGGTCGCCGTTGTCCGCCACGAGCGCGACCGCGTTGCGCAGCACCTGCTGGAGATAGAGCCGGGAATCACCATCGCCGACCAGGACGACGTTCCGGGCACCGGCCGCGCCGTCCAGCTGGGGTTGAACGCGCTGCCCCCCAAGCTCGAGGGCACCGTCGTCGTCACCTATGGCGACGTCCCGCTGCTGACGACCGAGCTGCTCTCCGAACTCGTTGCGGCGCACGAGGAAACCGAGAATGCCGCCACAGTACTGACCGCGCTGCTCGACGACGCCACCGGCTACGGCCGCATTCTCCGCGCCGAGGACGGAACCGTCACCGGGATCGTCGAGCACAAGGACGCCACGGAGGAGGAGCGTGCCGTCCGGGAGATCAACTCCGGAATCTACGCATTCGACGCCGGTGTCCTGCGTTCCGCGCTCGAGCGCGTCACCGTCGACAACGCACAGGGCGAGATGTACCTTACCGACGTGCTCGCGATCGCCCGCAACGACGGCGGGCGGGTCGCCGCCGTCGTCACGAAGGATCGCTGGCAGGTCGAGGGCGCCAACGACCGCGTCCAGCTTGCCGCTCTCGGCAAGGAACTGAACCGCCGCACGGTCGAGCGTTGGATGCGCGGCGGCGTCACCGTCGTCGACCCGGACACCACCTGGATCGACGCAGAGGTGGCACTGTCCCCGGATGTCACGCTGAAGCCGGGCACGCAGCTCCACGGTTCGACGGCGGTGGGCACCGACGCGGTCATCGGCCCGGACACGACGCTCACCAACGTGACGGTCGGCCGCGGGGCGAAGGTCACGCGCAGCGACGCCACCGACTCGCGGATCGGCGACGGCGCAACCGTGGGTCCGTTCGCCTATCTCCGTGCCAATACCGTTTTGGGCGACGAGGGCAAGATCGGGGCGTTCTACGAAACGAAGAACGTCACGGTGGGCAGGGGGTCCAAGCTGTCCCACCTCGGCTACGCCGGTGACGCCGAAATCGGTGAGTACACGAACATCGGATGCGGAAACATCACCGCCAACTACGACGGCGTGAAGAAGCACCGCACGGTCATCGGTTCGCACGTGCGGACCTCCTCGAACACCGTCTTCGTCGCGCCCGTCCGTATCGGGGACGGGGCCTACACCGGTGCCGGGGCCATAGTCCGCAAGGACGTTCCCGCGGGATCGCTGGCGCTCACGGTCGCCCCGCAGCGCAACGCTGAGGGCTGGACCCAGGCCAAGCGTCCGGGCAGCCCGTCGGCGGATGCCGCATCGCGCGCCGATGGTTAACGGTGACGTAGACCACCACCCAAGCTCCCCAAGTGCCCCGCAGATCGAGAAAGTGAACCCATGAGCGAACTGAGCCACAGCGTCGACAAGAAATTGGTGCTGGCGAGCGGCCGCGCCCACCCGGAACTGGCCGAGGAGATCGCGTCGGTGCTGGAGACCGAGCTGTTGCCGATGTCCGCCTACGACTTCGCCAATGGCGAGATCTACGTGCGCTCCGGGGAGAGCGTCCGCGGCAAGGACGTCTTCATCATCCAGTCGCACCCCGCGCCTCTGAACAACTGGCTCATGGAGCAGCTCATCATGGTGGACTCCATGAAGCGCGCCTCCGCCCGGCGCATCACCGTCGTCTCGCCTTTCTATCCGTACGCGCGGCAGGACAAGAAGGGCAGGGGCCGCGAGCCCATCTCCGCCCGTCTGGTGGCCGACCTCTACAAGACGGCCGGAGCGGACCGCATCATGAGCGTGGATCTGCACACGGCTCAGATCCAGGGCTTCTTCGATGGTCCAGTGGACCACCTTTTCGCCATCCCGCTGCTGGCGGACTACATCCGTGGACGCGTCGACATCGACAACGTCACCGTGGTTTCCCCGGACACCGGCCGCGTACGCGTCGCCGAGCAGTGGGCGGACCGCCTCGGTGGCGCACCGCTGGCGTTCGTGCACAAGTCGCGCGACCTCACAGTGCCCAACCAGGCCGTTTCCAAGACGGTGGTCGGGCAGATCGAGGGACGCACGTGCGTCCTGATCGACGACATGATCGACACCGGAGGAACCATCTCCGGCGCCGTGCGCGTGTTGAAGGAAGGCGGCGCCAAGGACGTCATCATCGCGGCGACCCACGCGGTGTTCTCCGAGCCGGCTTCGCAGCGACTCTCCGAGTCAGGCGCGCGGGAAGTGGTGGTGACGAACACGCTGCCCATCTCCGCGTCCAAGCGCTTCAAGCAGCTCACCGTGCTGTCGATCGCGCCGATGATCGCCCGCGCCATCAAGGAGGTCTTCGAGGACGGCTCCGTGACGAGCCTCTTCGACGGCAACGCCTAACCGGCCGGTTTGGAGGGAAAGGGACCGCGACGCCTCGGCGTGGCGGTCCCTTTCCGCTTGCCTACCGGGTTGCGGTCCGCGGGGTCTTCCCGTGCCATTGGTGCGGGGGCCGGGCGGCACCGACGGTAGGCTGGCATGGTGGTAAAGATCCTTACTGTATGCACCGGAAACATTTGCCGGTCTCCATTTGCGGAGCGCTACCTCCAGACGCACCTGGACAGTCTGGCGCCGGGCCGGTTTGAGGTCTCGAGTGCCGGGACGCAGGCGCTGACGGGCAAACCGATGGACCGCCAGTCAGCCGAGTTCTTGGCCCTCGAAGGCGTGAACGCCGACGGCTTCGGGGCTCGACAGCTCAACGAGACGATGCTCGCCGAGGTTGATTTCGTGTTGGCCTTGACGGTGGAACACCGGAACATGGTCTTGGCCCGGAGCCCGCGCATGCTTAAGCGGGCTTTCACCGTGCGCGAATTCGCCCGCGTCCTCGAGGCGGTCCAATTCGACGCCGATATCTCGTTGCCCCGTGGTGGAGAACACGAGGATATCGCCGCTCGGTGGAAGGTGCTGCCTAAACTCGCCGCCCTCAAGCGGCATCTGGCGCCAGCAGCACGGACCGGAGACGACGATGTCGTGGATCCCTACCGGCGGCCCCCCGAGGTTTACGAACAGATGATCGACGAGCTGCTGCCGTCCCTGCGTGCCATCGTCGCCTTCGAAGCCGCGGCCATCCGCTAAGAAGTGTGATACCGCCATGCGGAGAATCCGCACGTTGTCACGC